>NZ_JBEZNU010000132.1:0-1014 GCF_040653375.1 Streptomyces sp. NPDC047974 | reverse complement strand
TGACCGGCCCGATGCCCTCGCAACTACGCGGGCAACTGGTGAAGGATCGCGACAGCGGCACCTACCCCATGCCGCACCGACCCGAGGACCTCTTCACCGTCGGAGTGACTGACAACGGCAGCCAACTCTTCTGGATCACCACACCAGCAGCAGAACCCGACTCCTGGACCATCACCGTCAACGAGGCCGACGGACACGTCTGGTACACCCATGAGGGCGACCTCACTTCGTTCCTCCTCGCGCTCCTGAGCGGCGTTGAGCACCCGACGGTCTTCCCTCGCGACATCCTCAGCCACGGCGCGTTCTTCACTCCAGCACCTTCGGCCGACGCCGACTCCCCGCCCACGTCCAGCCCGAGCGGTGCGATCACCAACACCAGTGCCATCCGGGAATGGGCCCGGACCCAGGGCTACGACGTACCCGACCGCGGCCGCATCCCCGCCCTCATCATCCGAGCATGGAAAAAATCCCACTAACTAAGGATCTTCAGAGTGGTCACCGATCGGGTGAAGGCCTGCTGCGGATAGCAGGCGAGGCCTTCGGGCAGTCGTTCGAGATTTCTGATGCCTCAACCGCCGCGACCGGAGGCCTCGTTGGCCATCGCCACCGCGATCCTCGAACTCGTCGTCTGTTTCCACCAGGCCGTCGTCGGCGACGACCAGGGCATCACCGACACCATCACCCGGCTCCGCGACCTCACCGACGGCGGCGGCTATGCCTACTACACCGACATCGCCGCCTTCATGGCCGACCGGCCCGTCCCATCGAGCTCTGCGCGGTGGATCGACGACGAAGCCACCGTCCGCGGACGGTGGCGCCAGCTCGTCATCACCCGGTGTGCTCTCTTCCGAGGCTGAGCGGCACCGGGCAACCCATGGGTGCAGCCGGAC
Source organism: Streptomyces sp. NPDC047974 (assembly GCF_040653375.1). Lineage (NCBI taxonomy): Bacteria > Bacillati > Actinomycetota > Actinomycetes > Kitasatosporales > Streptomycetaceae > Streptomyces > Streptomyces sp. NPDC047974. The sequence continues at coordinate 124 of NZ_JBEZNU010000132.1, read as the reverse complement.
CGAGCTGTGCCCGGCTCCTCAGCTCCTCTCTTAGACCTCGTTTCACTTGGTGAGTCGCCGGTAGTTGATGAGACTGGTGGCGATGGCCGTGAAGGCGAGGAAGTGCTCGGGCTTGCGCTCGTAG
>NZ_JBEZNU010000131.1:0-1061 GCF_040653375.1 Streptomyces sp. NPDC047974 | reverse complement strand
GGCGGAAAGGCCGGCAGCACCATAGCCGGAGGTCAAGACGCTACCCGCCTGCAGTTCGATACGACTTCCCGCACCCTCGGCGCGTGCAGCGGCAGCACGCAGCCCTTCGGTAATCAAATTGACCGGCCCGGTTGGAATGAGGCTGCCACCGTTGATGGCAAGGAACGCATGCCCACCCGGATTGCCCGGCTCCACCGGGTCAGTGGTGCGGTAATCGCCCGCAGCCGGGTTCTGTTCGTCGCCATCGGCGATGACCTGCTGTGCCATGGCGACCGACGACGCCAGGGCGGCGGACAACCCCACGGCAAGCAGATGGGGGCGGGGAAGTACACGACGCATGCGGGGGACGCTCCAATGGAAGGGCCCATACCGTAGGAAGCGGCCGCAATGGCGCCTATCGAATTGGTTGCATACCGCAGCCGCTGCGTCGTCCTGCCGCGCCCAAGTACGGACCGGATTCACTGTGCTGAACATCGGCCGACCCGAGCGTCCAGACGGCCAGCGCTTTGCAACTAATTGCATGGGCCGGAGCCGTGCCCGCGGCCAGAATTCGTGCCGATCAAGACACAGGTTGCCTGCTTAGGCTCATCACGCGCGCTTCACGCGAAGAGGTCGAAAAGGCCACATCCGTGAACGAGCGCCTGAACGACTCCCTGTGTCGACTCTTTCCCAGAAAGGACAAGACCATGAACCGTCATCGCACCCGCACTGCTCATCCTCATCAACGCCCGCTGGCGCGTGGCATCGTCCTCGCACTCTGCATGCTGCCGCTGGCCGGCGCCTGGGCCGGTGATCTGGACGGTACCGTTGGGTTGGTCAACAACGGCGACCCGATTGAAGAGTGGACACTGCGCAACAACGCGGTGTTGACAGTGGTCGGTGGGCAGACCAACAGCATCCGTGCGGTTGATTCACTCGTGTACATGTCAGATGCCACCATCAACCGCAGCGGCTCCTACCAGCGTGCTGTCGAGCTGGATGGCACGGCGAGCCTGCAGTCGGAACGCAGCACGTTGCGTGGCGGCGGCATCTTGGTCCAGGGCTCCTCGTCGGCGCACCTG
>NZ_JBEZNU010000130.1:0-1103 GCF_040653375.1 Streptomyces sp. NPDC047974 | reverse complement strand
CGGTGCCTTGCTGTGTGCTGCTCGCACCGTCGCTGGTGACATTGAGCGTGGTGTTGAAGGTGTTGCTCATCCCGGTTCCAGCACTCAGCGAAGATGCGGGCAGGCCGGCTGTGATCGGACGGACGGATCCAGCATCGCCGGGGATCAGGTAGGTCTTACCACCTTGGTCGAACAGCTCAGGCCGACCGCCTTCGCCCACCCGGTACATACTGCCGGCTGCCACTGGACCGCCGCCGGCGCGGCCTCCAGACGTTCCACCAATGGCACTGCCGATGGCATTGACCCAACTCGATCCGGCCCCGTTGTAGCTGTTCGCCCAGTTCCCGATCATCTGGAAAATCTGGGACGCAGCCGCCTGGGCAGCCATCTTCTGCAGCGTCTTCGCGAAGCTCTGAACCATCCCGCCCAAGCCTTCGGAGAACGGATCGAACAGGAAGTCGGCGAAGGCGTCCTGCATATTCCGCGCGGCCTGGTCGGCGTAGGTGCTCCACTGCCCGAAGGTCTGCTCCACCGACGAGCTAGTGTCGTCGTCGATACCGAACATGCCGTCGAAGGCGTCGGCGAACTTCTGGGCGCTCTCGCCCATGATCGACTCGGCTTCGTCGATGTTGCCGAGCATGTCCAGCAGCGAGGCACTGGAACGGAGCGCAGACTGCGCTGCCGCGTCGATACCCTTCAGGCCGCCGGACTGGATCTCGTAATTGACCCGGCTCAGCTCCGAGCTGTCGCCGAACAGGGCGATCTGACGCTCTAGCTGGTCATTGGCTGACTTGATCGCATCAGACAGCTTCTTGGAGGACGTTTCTGCCTCTTTGTCAACGGACTTCGCGCGAAAGGTCCCGGCCTTGGAGGCGGCAGGCTTGAGCGCCGATTCGGGAAGCATCTGGCCGTCATCGATCAACGTCACTTGCGGACCGCTACGCCGCTTCAACTCTTCGATTATCTCCCTCCGCTGCTTTCTGTATCCCTCAAGGATCTGAAGGTTCGCCTGTCGCGTTGATTCGAACGGCGCAGCATCTGCCAGCCGCTTGGCGTTGGCAATCTGATCATTCAGATTGGCAAGCCGATCGTTTAGGGCGGCGTCTCCCGTGGCTCCAACCGAA
>NZ_JBEZNU010000129.1:0-1115 GCF_040653375.1 Streptomyces sp. NPDC047974 | reverse complement strand
ATCGGCCAGAAGGATTGGTTGTTGTGCCTAGGAAGCAAGGCCGGAAGGATACGACCGGCGGTTGCAGATCCTGCGAACGCAGCAACGATCTGCCTGAATCGTTCGGACTGGGCGCCGACGCGTCGCTGCTCACGCGCTCCCGGCGGATTCGTCGAAGCCACTTCGGCCTTGAATTGGGTTAAGGCTCACTCACCGGCATATGTGCCAATTACTATCGTGAAGTAGCACAGCTTGGTTCTTGGAAAACCTCAACGCCAAGCAGGCGCTCGTTCGCGCGGGGACCTTGCTTTTTGGTCGGTCATGCGGACCAGCTTCTGGTAGGAGGTAGTGACCTGGGCGAAGCAGCACACGGCAGCCACCTGGCCGCAGTGCCATTCCGGCTACGTGATGGAGGCCTACCGCGTCAGCCGCGCGGTGAACGCGCCCCGGAACAGCCGCAAAGATCTTTTGCTGCAGATCACCTGGGATTCGCGACACCAAGATGCGAATTGTTCTCTGAAAGGCTCGCGAAAGCCCGGGACCATACCTTTGCCCCTTCGCAGTACAACACAAGCAGCAGAACGCTGTTCGCGCATCAGTCTTTGCATGGGGGCAACGTGGCGAGCTTGAGTTGGTTCGACGGCATAGTCCTCGGCTTCTTGCTCGGCGTCGCTGCAAGCACAATTGCCGCATTCCTCGCCCTCCGCGACAAAAGTCGGGATGAATGACCACAGTGCAAGCTGCGGGCCGCCTGAAATGGGTGGAGGCCCACACCACCCGCGCAGCGAACTTCCGCGCAGAGCCCGCATTCCGCACCTGTGGGAGCAACTGCCGCTTCAAGACACCCTGCAAGCTCGCCAAATGTCGCAAGCCATTGATTTATGGTGACCCCGGCCCGATTCGAACGGGCGACCTTCCCCTTAGGAGGGGGATTTCGTCGCCCGATCAATCAACGACTTACGAAGTGCATGGGACCGGCATGGGTCCATTTGCGCTCAAACACCCCTGCGCATCTGCTCCAGCCCTGCCCTCACCCACGCTTTGCTGCGGACGTCCCTCGCTCGGGGTTTCGTCTCTGCCGGCGGCTTGCGCGGTTCAAGCGCCGCCTTGATCCGCTCGACCTCCTTCGCCCCGGC
>NZ_JBEZNU010000128.1:0-1145 GCF_040653375.1 Streptomyces sp. NPDC047974 | reverse complement strand
GCAGACCGTGGGCACCGAGTGGGGCCGCGAAATGATCGACCGCGACCTGTGGGTCAAGGTGGTCGCGCAGAAGATCCGTCAGGCCCGCCGCGACGGCGCTGCTGGCGTCGTGGTGTCGGACGTTCGCTTCGACAACGAAGCGCAGTTCATCCGTGAGTGGGGCGGCCAGGTGGTCCAGGTGCTCCGCGACAGCGCGGCCCCGGTCTCGGCGCATGCCTCCGAGGCAGGCGTCCACGGCGACCTGATCGACACCGTGCTCGACAACAACGGCCCGATCCACCGCCTGCGGATGGTCGCGGAATCGCTGGCCCGACTCTAAGGGTTTAGTGGTCATCATCGGGGGAAACGACAGTTTCCCCACCTATTCATAACCCAGGAGTTCTATGCAAATCCCTCTGCACTCCTACGACCTGATCGACCTCCTGGACGAACTGCACCCCGAAGTGATCTACGACCCCGCCCAGCCGAAGGAGGAGTTCCTGCTCCGGCAGGGCGAGCGTCGCCTGATCCTGCGGCTCAAGGCGCTGCGGAAGGTCGAGCAGATGGATCACCGCGCCCGCTAACCATGTGCAGCAAGCCCAACATGCCGGACCAGCAGGAGAAAGACCCGATCCTGCTGACCCGCCAGGACACCCAGCCGACCGGCCACGCGGCCGATCAGCGGCGTAAGTCCAAGGTCCGCCTGGACCTGAACAACGCAACGCAGTACCAAGGACTGACCATCCCGAATGGCTGACGCCAAGCAGACCTCGGCCGAGAAGCAGACGGCCGCGAAGCGCTACGGCGATCTCAAGTCCAACCGCAAAGAAGCCGAGACGCGCGCCAAGCGCTGCGCCAAGGTCACCCTGCCCCGCCTGTGGGTGGACGAGGGCGCGAAATCGCGCACCCCCGGTTCCGCCTACATCGACACCGGCCCGAAGTGCGTCAACGCCCTGGCCTCGAAGATCGTGCTGGCCTGGCTCCCGCCGAACGCCTCGGTATTCAAGCTCGCGCCTGACCAGGCCGTCGCCGAGAACATCGCCGAGCAGGCTGGCGTGGAGACCTCCGAACTGGAGGCCGCGCTGGTGGACGTGGAGCGGGTCATCGTCAACGACCTGGAGACCAGCGGCGTTCGCCCGGTCCTCAGCGAGGCGGCCAAGCACGCC
>NZ_JBEZNU010000127.1:0-1158 GCF_040653375.1 Streptomyces sp. NPDC047974 | reverse complement strand
CTCGCCCAGCTCGGCGACACCGAGTGGCGCGACGTCGACGCGGTCCTGCGGTACGCGGTCCGCCGCGGCGCCTCCAAGATCGTCCTGCACGGCTGCAACGAGCGCCCTTCTCTGACGGCCGATGATATTCGCTTGAGCATCGCATGTGGGACGTCCATGTACCATTTGAAGTACTCGATGGGGATATAGATGATCTCGCCGGCTTCGTTTTCGATACCAACAACGCCATTGACCGTTTTCCAATGGAGGCGACTGTTCCACTCGCGGCTCCCTTTTGTATGCTTCAGGACTTCCAAGAGCTTTCTGAATGCATCCATCGACTTTCGGATCACGTCAGAAAGGCCCACGTCGCGGAAATCCTTCTCTGCCATTTTCTCAGCGGCTTTCTTCACATACGATCCGATACCATAGGTTGCAAGGCCCGAGGCAATCAGTACGCCGTGCTCTTGGATCCAGGCAATCCAAGATCCTTCCGAGGTTCTAACCGGGACCTCATACTCGATCGCAGCCAGGCCAGGAGACTGCATTCGGCAAAAGTAGCGAATGCACTCGTCGAGGCCGAGTAGCAGGTTCCCCGCAGCGGAGGCCGAAATTACCCCGGTCGGTACTGCCTCGCCATATAGCTTCAAATAGCCGATTCCCGGCCGATCAGTATCTTCCACCTTGGATCCCCTTCCAGCAGAAACAGCGAGCCCAGAACATCGGCGAATCCTAATAATTAGCGGGATTGTTCAGTTTCGTCAACAGTTTAATGAGGCGCGTGGAGGATAGGCTTGCGCAATTGTCACTTGAGCGAGGTGCGGCAAATTACGTTTGTCGACGTGGTTTTTCTCCGCGCTTTTCCCCTGCCCGAGCGTTTCCGCGCTTGGCGCAGCGGCAAGATGCGGCGTTGGCACGTGTCTGATCGCGGGAAGTCGGCAATATGTTCTCCGAGAAGAAGCTGTTTACGATCAGTCTTCTAGCCTTTGAGGCCCGGCCTCAAAATCGCGTGGTGCTCAGAACCTCGTTGGGCTCAAGAGGCGGTTCGCGCCCTTGCAAGTGCTGCTTTGGGCTGAAGTCAGTATCGACGCCCACCCTTCGGCTTGTTATGGCACAACGGATAACTCGAGCACGACCGGAACGCCCCATGCGGCCCATTGCGGCCCACGAACACGCCCA
>NZ_JBEZNU010000126.1:0-1170 GCF_040653375.1 Streptomyces sp. NPDC047974 | reverse complement strand
CCGCAGGGTGATGATGCGGCCAAGGGCCTGCTGACGTTCGCCCAAGGCGTGCCGCTCGGCGAGGACGGTGCCTACTGGCTCGCCATCCACGTCGCCAACTGCTTCGGCGTGGACAAGGTGTCGTTCGAGGAGCGCGTGGCCTGGGTGCGCGAGCACGAGGAGCAGATTCTCGACAGCGCCCTCGATCCGCTGGACGGCCAACGCTTCTGGATGGACGCCGACAGCCCGTTCTGCGCGCTGGCCGCGTGCTTCGAGTGGCTCGGCTACAGCCTCAACGGCCGCGATCACGTCTCCCATCTGCCCATCGCGCTCGACGGCTCCTGCAACGGCCTCCAGAACTTCTCGGCCATGCTCCGCGACTCCGTGGGCGGCGCAGCCACCAACCTGATCCCGCAGCCGAAGCCCGCCGACATCTATTCGCGCGTGAAGGACGTGGCCCAGGAGAAGCTGCGCGCCCGTGCCGAGAGCGGCGACCCGCTGGCGATCAAGCTGGACGGCCAGCTCACCCGTGACATCGTGAAGCAGCCGGTGATGACGCTGCCCTACGGCGTCACGAAGTCGGGCATGCGCGCCCAGGTGCTCTCCAAGTTCAAGAAGCTGGGCATGGAGGACGATTGGGAGACCGCCGAGTACCTGGCGACCCTGCTGTGGGAGTGCATTGGCGAGGTGGTGATCGCAGCCCGCGCGGCGATGGACTGGCTGCGTGACGCCTCCAAGGTCGCCTCGTCGGCCGACCTGCCGGTGAGCTGGACGACCCCTGCCGGCTTCCCGGTCCTCCAGGAGTACCGCGAGGAGGAAGGCGTCCGCATCCGGCCGCACGTCGGAGGCCGCGAGGTGAATTTAGTGGTCAACATCGGCGGTACTAAGCTCGACCGTCGCAGGCAGACCCTCGGGATCAGCCCGAACTTCGTCCACTCCTGCGACGCCAGCCACATGATGCTGACCACCTGCCTCGCGGCAGAGAACGGCATCGAGTCGTTCGCAATGATCCACGACTCCTACGGTACGCACGCAGGCCAGGCAGCAATCCTCGCCGCCGCACTCCGACAGGCGTTCGTCGATCAGTACAGCGGCGACGTACTGGCCGACTTCCGACAGCAACTCGTCGAGCAGCTCCCGCCAGAAGCGGCAGAGAAACTCCCACCCCTCCCGCCGCATGGCGACCTGGAC
>NZ_JBEZNU010000125.1:0-1174 GCF_040653375.1 Streptomyces sp. NPDC047974 | reverse complement strand
CGAAGCCCAGTGCCTCCAGCCGGTCGCACATGCGGCTCACCGAGGGCGGCGCCGAGCCGAGCAGCTCGCCCAGGGTGCGCAGGCTGATATGGATCTCGAACTCACGATCACCCATGCCAACCTGGGCAACTCGCGTCTCCAGGTGACGCCGCAAGGCGTCGTTGCTGGCCTCCAGCGCGTCCGAGTACGCGGCGATCGCGTTCCTGCGGGTCTTGACCGCGCGCTCTTCCTCGGTCGCCAGCACCTGCAGCTTCGCGGCCCCGTCGGTGCGCACCTTGGCCAGCCGCGCCTCCAATTCGCCCAACTGGCGCTTGACCGTGATTCCTTCCTTGCCCGCGACGTTCTGCCGCTGAAGGAAGTCGATCTGTGCCTGCAGCGATCGCGCATCCGCGTCCGTGCTGGCCTGCGTCAGTTCCTTCATGCGGCTGTAGTAGGCCTCAGCCGTGATCTGACGGGCTGCGTACTCCGCGCGCAGGGTCTGGGTACTCGCCGATATGGTCGCCTGTTCCTGCACCAGGTCGTCCTTGTAGCCTTGGAGGCCTGCGCCTCGGGCAGCAGACCCAGTGCTGGCTTTGGTCTTCTCCTTGTACTTCTTCTCGATCGCTTCGACCGCGGCTGCACGGCGTTCTTCAATCTTCTCGACTTCGGTCGTAAGGCCAGCCGCCTCGGCCTTTTTCCGAGCAATCTCAGCTTCGCCATTGATCCGACCAATCTCAGCACGCTTCTTACTGATCTTGGATTCCTGCTTATCGATGATGCCGTCCATCTCGGCGACGAAGTCCAGAGACGCTGCCTGTGCGGCCTTCAACTCGGCGTCCTTTCGCTCCTTCGAAAGGTCCGCTGCAATTTCTTTGATCTGCTTGGCGCGGGTCTCGATGCGCTGCTGGTACTCATACACCCATGCGGCACTCATGCCATCCGCGACACCCTTGTTCATCGTCGCAACGTCTCGCTGGTTTGCCAGCAACAGCTGCTGCATTTGCATCGCCTGTGGGCCAGCACCGGTACTCGCCTGCATGGCCCCCCATGCTTTCGTCGCTTCACTCCAGATGGCTTTCCATCCCTGAATCACTGGGTTCTGGCTTGCCCTAACCCGTGCGAGCGCCATCTCCGTTTCACCTGCTGAGGCCCGCGTAATGACCGTTGCCGCGTCCTGATTTCGACCCTGCTCTTG
>NZ_JBEZNU010000124.1:0-1181 GCF_040653375.1 Streptomyces sp. NPDC047974 | reverse complement strand
CCGCCGCAATCGACGCGCAGCTGCTGGAAATGGCGCTGCAGCAGGTGGCGGCATGACCGCCGCCGAACGCGAGCATCGCCACCACGTAGTGGCCACTGTCGTCGCCAATTCCCTGTCGTTCTGCCTGGGCGTGCTGGCCGCTGTGCTGGTGCAGGCGGTGCTGTCGTGACGCCGCGCACCCTCACCCTGCTGGGCCTGCTGGTCTCCGAGGCCACGGACGTGGAGAACAGCGCGAGCGTCCGCCGGGAGCGCGTAGGAAAGGCACACCTGGACCTGTTCAACGAACTGACCGCCGAGGATCGCCGCGTCGCCGAAGTCTTCGCCGCAGCACGCGCCTACCTGGATTCCAGCGACCTGGTCGACGTAGTCATCACAGGCGACCGCCTGCGCGCCGCTCTGGTGGCCTGCGAATCGGAGGACCCATGCGCTTTCTGACCGCCATCGGCTGCCGTAACGCCGCCGACTTCCTCGCCTTCCTGGGCTGCATCGCCATCGTCCTCGGCCTTGGCTGGGCGATGTGCTGGCCGCTGGCCTGGTCCTGACTTCCCGCCGGCGCGGCCGGCTCCTACGAGAGGCACCACCGATGTTCCAACTCGATCAACACGATGCGGTGTTCTCGCATCTGAACCTGCGGAAGGAAAAGCACGGCGACGAAGACGCGGCCGCTGCCGACCTGAAGTTCTCGCTGAACGCCCCGAACACGATCCTCAACACCATCGACCCGGCCATCCTGCCGGCGTTCTGGAAGAAGGCCGACAAGGGCCAGCAGCAGAACCTGCCGATGGAAGGCAGCACCGACCTGGTGGCGCTGAACCTGCCGCTGCTGGGCGAGCAGGACATCACCGGGAAGTTCGAAGGCTACGAGCTGTCGATCGGCTCCCTGATGGACCACATCGAGGCGGTGTTCTTCGCCGACGCCAAGGTGAAAAAGATCACCTGGAAGCCGCTCGAAGGCGGCAGCGTGGCCATGGGCTTCACCGTCTCGGTGCTGCTGGACGAGGACGAAGACGCCGAGCTGATCTCCGCATGGCGCCGCGGTGAGGTGCGCCTGACCCTCACGCCGCCGAGCGCCGCCCCGCAGCAGGCCGACCTGGCCGCGTAACGCATTCCCCCGCCCTCTCGGGCCACGCGCCGGCCGGGATTCCAGTACGCCGGCATTCATTCGAAGAGACCAAGGACAG
>NZ_JBEZNU010000123.1:0-1194 GCF_040653375.1 Streptomyces sp. NPDC047974 | reverse complement strand
GCCTATGACGTGGAATGGCGCCGGGACGATCTGAACTGGGTTCGTGCGGGCAGGGTAGGGACCACTAGCTGCGAGGTCCGGGGCATCTACGCCGGTAAGTACCTGGCCAGGGTGCGCGCGGTCAACGCGCTCAACGCGGTCTCGCAGCCGTCGCTGAGCATGCTGACCGATATCAAGGGCAAGACGGAGCCGCCGCCGGCACTGACCTCGCTGACGGCCACGCCGGTGGTGTTCGGCATCCGACTGGCGTGGGGCTTCCCGGCCGGGGCGACTGATACCGAGCGGACTGAGATCTGGCGCAGTGCAGGGCCCGATCGCGCCAGCGCAACGAAGTTCGCCGACTTCGCGTACCCGCAGAACCGCTACCAGCTCGACGGCCTGGCCGCCGGTGCCAAGTTCTACTTCTGGGGCAGGCTGGTTGACCGAAGCGGAAACGTCGGCCCGTGGTATCCGGCCGGTGCCGGGGTTATGGGGCAGGCCAGCACCGACGTCAGCGAGTACGAGGAGTACTTCCGCGGCAAGATCGTGGAGAGCTCGCTGGGCCAGGACCTGCTGTCCAAGATCGAGAGCACCAGCGGGCTGGTGCCGCTGATCTGGAAGGCCGGTGCAACCTACGAGCCCGGGCAGACGGTGGTCCACAACGGCCGGATCTGGCAATGGAAGGGGCCTGGCAACGGCAACGAGACGCCGCCAGGCACGAAGTGGATGGACGTCGGCCAGGCCGTGGCAGAGGCGGGTGCGCTGGTTGGCCAGGTGAACCAACTGCAGCTGGATGTGCAGGAGGTGGACGGCAAGGTGACAGCAGTGGGCCAGCAGGTGAACGGCCTGGTGGCGCAGTACAGCGCGGAGCATGCCGGTGATGAGGACTGGAACGCCGGCGATGAGACCTCTTTCGCCGGCACCATCACCACCCTCACTGTCATCGCCGAAGCGGACTACTCGCTGGGTAGGCGTGTCGACACCGCTGAGGCATCGGTGGGCGAGACGCAGGCCATCGTGCAGGAGACCGCACAGGCTCTGGTAGACATTGATGGCCGGATCAGCGCGTCCTGGAACCTGAAGCTGCAAATCGCGGCCAATGGCCAGTACTACGCCGCTGGCAGGTTCGTAGCCGCAGTGCGCCATGCAGTTGGCGCAGCGCGGGTCCTTGCCGCGGCCGTACTTGTCCCAGTCGGTCTCCTCGACGAGTTCGCG
>NZ_JBEZNU010000122.1:0-1194 GCF_040653375.1 Streptomyces sp. NPDC047974 | reverse complement strand
GCAGGGTGTCGATCGGTCGGTGGCCGAAGCGGGCAATGAACAGCCGGACCTCGCTCTTTGCTTTGCCGTGTGTGGTCGGATGCTCCGCCTTGTACCAGTCAAGGTACGCCTCCAGGAACTCCCTGACAGTTGGCAGCCGGGGGAGGATGCGCACCCCATGGGTCAGTTCCGCTTCTTTCGCTGCTCGTATGCCCTCAGCTTCGCGTGGGCTGACGCGACCAATGGTGACACGGCTTCGCTTGCCGCCTTCCCGCCAGTTGAGGTACGCGGCGCCGTCCCGCCAGAAGATTGTGACCTTGACCATTGTCTGGAGCCGTAGATTGCAGAGTAGAGGGCGGCCTTCTCGTAGAGTTTCTTGCCCATGAAATTTCGGGGTTCGACGCCGTAGTCGGCGATGTTCGAATCGAACTGGCTTCTGGAAACGCCGCAGTAATGTGCGGCCTCGTCCACGGTCAGCCAGTCCTTTCCGACGATGTCTAGCTTTTCAGCAGCTCCCATCGGGTCCTCCTTCAGTTCGTGGCCAGCGCAGCGCGCAGCTGCTCGGTGGCATGGTTTGCGGCGTCGCGCAGGCGCAGGACCTCAGCGCGCAGGCGGATCACTTCATCGGCCGCGACCACCAGCTGCTCGCGCAGCACATCCTTGGCCGGCTGCTTCATGCGGCGCGGTTCGCGGGGGAAAAGCTGGTCAGCCATGAGCGCACCTCCGCCAGCACCAGCGCAGCCCATTGCGCGCGGCGCGGCATGCGCGGCTGATCGCCCACAGGGTGGCGATGCCGGCCGCAAATCCGGCCAGGGCGAACACGTGGACCATTGCAGCGGTGAGCAGCTGGTCAGCCATTGAGCACCGTCGTGTCTGTGGTGATCGCCTTGATGGACGCCACGCCCACGACGCGGATCCCGCGCTTGTCTAGGGCGCCATGCAGCTCGGCGAGTGCGCTTGCGGCTGCCTGCCGATACACCTGGGCCAACTGGCAGCCCTCGCCCCAGGAACCGGCGCGGACCTCCACGGTGACCTGCACCAGGGCGGATGTGGACGTGCGGATGACTGGCTTAGCCATTGCCCACCGCCTGGCTGTCGATCAGGGCCAGCAGTCGGTTTGCCTCGGCAATGTCCTTGGCGAACACTCCATCGTAGTCGCCATGCCCCTCCACCCACTGCTGCATATCGGAGCGCCACTCCTCGATGGGGCGACGG
>NZ_JBEZNU010000121.1:0-1224 GCF_040653375.1 Streptomyces sp. NPDC047974 | reverse complement strand
GCCGGGCAGGCGTGAGCCGCACGGACTTGGCCGAGATGATGCCCAACGACTGAGCCCAAAAAGGGCAAGGCAACCCTTGCCCTTTCCCAAAATCGATCAATGCTGACCTAACCACCCATTTCCTTGAAGGAGGACTTTATGAGCAATGCCCACCTCGATGCCTTGAACGACCTGCTGGGCGCTCGCGATAAACGGCGAGCCAAGCTGGCCGGAGAGCGTCCAAACGACCACCAACCGCAGAAGAAAGCAGCCTTCGACCAGTCGCTGGCGAAGGACCAGGCCGATATCCAGGAGAAGCAACAAGCCGTGTTGGACTGGGCCAAGCAAGCCAAGCCCGACGAGATCACCGACGCGCGTGAGCGGTTGCACGCACAGGTGCAGCAGCGCGCTGAAGACGCGCCCAAAGACAAGCACGCCCAAGTGGTGTTCAGCACCGTGGACGAATGGCGACAGAAGCGCCAGCAGAAGGACGGAGGGCAATCCTTGGGGGAAAACATCCCCATGCTGACTGCGGCCCAGCGGCAGCAAACCATGGGGCCTGGTAAGTTGGGCTACGCGCACTACGCCGCCAGCGCGAAGAAGGAAGCGGACTTCATGAAGCGCTATGAGGCGGGCTTCGACTGGGACAAGCACGAGGCCCAAGTCCAGAAGAACATCTACCGTCAATGACGGTCCATTCCCCGTGTCGCATCCAGGGCCCTTCGGGGCCCTTTTTGTTGGGCACGTTCCCTTGTTTGTGAGTGGATCGATCTACCCATAAAAGCAAACGGAAAAAGCGGCTCAAAGCAAGAAGCGGGGTGGGGGTTGATCATCTGGGGAAGAGAGAAAAAAAGGTTTGACTAAACATCAAAAGTGTCGATCAATCGAGATTTTTAGGGTTGCCAGTTTTATGGGATGTGGTTGACTGTAATCAGTCAAACACAACCGGGGGAGGCCCTTATGTATATTTTTGCCGATGCTTACGAGTTCGCCGTGGACAACGTGGGGAACCTGCTGATCACCTTGCTTTCGTTTTCGGTGGTGAGCTACGTGGCCGCCAACGTGGCAGGGTTGCTGGCTTGATGGCCTGGTTGAGGGGGGATTTGGAGCAGATGGATCTGCACACCGTTTCGCTTTTCCTACAAACCGGGGTTTTGGTTGGCGCGGCTTTCATCCTCAAGATCGCTTGCTGATTGCCAAAACCGAAAAAGACGGTATGCAAAGGGGATGGAACCCCAACACGAC
>NZ_JBEZNU010000120.1:0-1243 GCF_040653375.1 Streptomyces sp. NPDC047974 | reverse complement strand
TTCTTGACCGTCTGAAGAAGAGCTTGGATCGATTGACGCAGCGACATCAGCGAGAGACTGCAGCGGACAAAAAACTCGTCTGTTACACCAGCTTGCTGCATCAGGCAGCGCCGGAGCTGTACCCAGCCAAGGCACGAAAGCTACCTCCGGATCTGCTTGCTAGCTTAGTTTCATTGGGGTCGGCGACGCCTACTCTTTCATCTAATGATCAGCAGCAGGCAGTCAAGCTGGCGCAACAGAGCGTCCCTACCCTGGCGAAATCCGCACCACACACTCTCTACAACCTGAAGGCGGAGATTGAACTGGTCACCCTTGGCCAGCTCATTGACGTCTATAAAAAAATGATGGAAAGCAACGTTGCGGAGCCGAAATGGCAGAGCTTCCTCAGCGGAAACCCATTTATTCTCGACATGGCCTTTGGATACCCCGTTAAGAAAATTGCCGACCAACCCTACGTAGGCGGTAAGAATTTTAGTGGTCGGGGTGGGCAGTATTCCGACTTCCTAATGGCAGCCAAGGCTACCGGCAACCTTGCGTTGATCGAGATCAAACATCCCCAGCATGACCTATTGGGGAGACAGTACCGGCAAACCTATATCCCGTCCTTCGAACTGAGTGGATCGGTCGCCCAGATCGTCAGTCAGCGAAGCAACGTACAGCGCGAGATAGATAGCCTAGCGCGTGGCTTCAAAGAGCGTGTTCACGCACATGCAGTTGCGGCCATCGTCATAATTGGCCGCACTCCGGAAGAAGAGGATAAGCAGGAAGCTTTTGAGCAATATCGAAATGGGCTCAAGGATGTGCTTGTGGTCACCTTTGATGAGTTACAGATTCGCCTTGAAAGTATCTATCAAGCGCTGACACCACAAACTCCAGAGGAGCCTGAGGGGATAAGAGATGAAGACCTGCCCTTTTAGAGACCGACGCAGCCATTGGGAGCCTGATAGAAACGAATGTCTGTCCCTCCAGGCGCTAGTAGTCCATGTTGGTGTGAAGCTCCCACAGATGACTCCAGTGGTCGATAAACCTCTCCAACGCTTCCTCCCCGCCCGAGGTTGCCTCCTTGTAAGACTGCAACGATTCTTCGTCGAACGAAGGGTCAATGCCAGCCTCCATCAGCCGGCAGGCGCCGGCGAGATGCCCCATGGATAGCAACTTGTCGACATCATCGAAGATGGCGCAATTTAACTCGTGATCATTGGCCCCTATAGGGATCAAAGAGAACCGGGCACTTTTCCCAAAT
>NZ_JBEZNU010000119.1:0-1251 GCF_040653375.1 Streptomyces sp. NPDC047974 | reverse complement strand
GGCAGGTCGAGGCGGCCATTACCAGCCAGAAGTACTACGAGATGCAGTTCATTGGCGCCAATGAAGCGCGCGGCGGCAAGATGGTGCGCTTGGTGTGCCACAAGGTCACCGGCGGCGTCATCGAGAGCATGGGCCTGATCGGTACCGAGTTTGGCTCGGGCAGTGTGCCGGGCAAGCTGGTGAAGGACGTGGCCAAGGCGACGGGCCCTGACAAGTCGGCCTACTTCTACTGGCAGCAGGAGAAGTGACTGTGCTGGACATGGACGCCATCACGCCGCCCACTCGCTCGGTTCCCTTTCGCGGTGAGGTGCTCGTCGTGGGGCCATTGCGGCTCGAGCAGCTGGGGCCGTTCATTGCGGCTTGTCGCTCGACGATCGGGCGCATCGCCATGATCGCCGGCCTGCCCGACGGCTCCGCGGCGGTTGACGTCGGCGCCCTGGTGCTGGACCTGCTTGAACAGGACAGCACCGAGATTGGCGCGGCTCTGGCCGTGGCAGTCGACCGCGATCCGAAGTGGGTTGCGGGAGGCAACCTGGACGAAGTGGCCCAGCTTCTCGAGGCGGTGGCGGGCCTCAATCGGGATTTTTTTGCCCTACGGCTGAGGCGAATGGTGGTGGCGATCAGGGAAGCGGTCAGCCTCCCGCAACCGCCGACCTTGTCCAGTTCCTGATCGCGCGCGGACACGGCCGGCGCGAAGTGCTCAGCTACACCCTGGCGCAGTTGCGGGCTTTCACCGCAGCTGCCGCTAGGGATGATCGGCTGCGGCTGGTCGACTTCGCGCTTGCCATGCGTGTTGCCTTCGGTGCAGATGCCGCCGGCTGGCAGAAGTACCAGACCTTGATGACGGGCGGTGACCCTGTTCATCCCCCGAAGGAGCTACCTACCAATGGCTGAGCCATCTGCCAACTTGCGGGTCCGCATCAGCGCGGACCTGGCCGACATTCGTCAGGGGCTGGGTGTGCTGACCCGGCAACTGCGCGAAGTGCGCAGCGAGGCCGGACGGCCGCTGCCAGTGAAGAACCAGATTAGTGACCTCGGAATTTCCGCTGGCCAGACCGCACAGGCCATGCGCCAGCTGCCCGCTCAGTTCACCGACATCTTCACCAGCTTGCAGGGCGGCATGCCGTTCTTCACCGTGCTGGTGCAGCAGGGTGGACAGATCAAGGACAGCTTCGGTGGCGTGGAGCCGGCATTGAAGGGGGTCTCGTCGGCGCTGCTGGGGATGGTGAATCCGTACACCGTGGCCGCGGC
>NZ_JBEZNU010000118.1:0-1255 GCF_040653375.1 Streptomyces sp. NPDC047974 | reverse complement strand
CCAGGCCTTCCGGATCGCCTCGACGGCGGCGCGCTGACGCTCGGGGGTGCCGACCTGATGGCTGACCCGACCACCACCACCTACGACCTCTACCGCTTCGGCGGCAACGCCGAGGACGGCCTCCTGCGCTGCAACGCCGACAAGGCGAGCGCCCTGGAAGTCCTCAAGGAATCGAACCGATGAACGAGAATCAGCTTCGCGTGCATTTCATTGGCGGCCCCGCTGACGGCGATGTCCGCTTGATCGCTCCGTGTACTACCTACCGCGTGGCTGTGCTCGAACACCAGCCCGAGGTTCACGCCTACAACGCCAAGTGCCCGTGCTGCACGGAGCGCATGCTGCGCCCCGTGGAGTGGAACACCGCGATCTACTTCATCCGCCGCGTTGGCGAGAAGTGCTGGGTCGCCGTACACGAGAGCATGGCATGAAGCGCGCACTTCTGATCCTGGCGCTGTGCGCTGGCCTCGCTGCGTGCGACATGAAGCCTTGGCCGCCACGCGCCGATTACGGCTCGTGCCTGAAAGGACACACCGAGAGTGGCCTGATGCTGATCCCAAACAGCAATGGCGGATTCTCGTACATCCCCACCAGCGATTACGTCTGCGACGAGTACGAGTACCCGCTCGGCGACGGCCCGGAGTACCAGGCCGGAATGAAGCGCTACGCCGCCGAGCTACAGGCGTGGTATGAGCGTCACCCGGAGAAGCGGCCATGACTTCCTACGTGACCTATCGGCCACCGCATGCGGCCGGTTCCTGGGTCATCGGCGGCAACTTCTTCGTGCAGGTCAAGGAGCGTCCGAACTGGCTGCACCGCTGGTTCGCGCTGGCGTTCCTGGGATGGCAGTGGGTGGACGCATGAACAAGCGCGGCCCCCTGCTGCTGATCGACGCCGACGTGCTGCGCTACCAGCTCGCGTTCTCGAACACCGCGAACATCGACTGGAACGGCGACGGCAACAAGGTCGAAGCGATCCAGCCCGAGCGCGCGAAGGCGAAGCTGGAGGACTACATCGACGAGATCGTCGAGAAGTTCGGCGCGCGTGATTACCTGCTGGCCCTGTCCTGCAAGAAGCACAACTTCCGCAAGGACATCGACCCGACCTACAAGCTCAACCGCGCCAGCAAGGACAAGCCTGCCCTGTGGTACGTGCTCGACGAGTTCGTATACGACGAGTTCGGCGACAAGATCGTGGAGATCGAGAACCTGGAAGGTGACGACGTGCTGGGCCTGCTGGCCTCGCACCCGAATCCGAA
>NZ_JBEZNU010000117.1:0-1258 GCF_040653375.1 Streptomyces sp. NPDC047974 | reverse complement strand
GCGGCGCTTCCTCGTGGAATTACTGAATCAGCTGCGTCCGCATGAACGAGTGAAATACGGCGATCTCCTAGCTAGCTGCGAGGCCATGCTGAGCGCTCTTCCTAACATCAAGCTCGGAGAAACCGTAGAACACCTAGATCTGTGTTGGAAATTCCGATACGAAGACATAAACGAGCTGCTGAAGCATGTGCCTGTCTTTGACGTCCGAGCAGAAGCCAAATGGCGACACCAACGGGTCACAGTTAAAAGCAGGGAAGCTGTTAGGCGCATCCTCAAAGATGTACAGCCTAGCAAGGACTCACTCGCTGCCAAGCTGATGTTGGCCAGCATGCTTAATCGTTATCACTGGGAATTTCTGGAGCTGGAGCGCTATGAAGAGATCGCAGTGCCAAGTCTGCTCCGCTTGATTGAAGGGCTACGAGCGGCAGGAGTAGAGCGTGTCCCAGCTGACCTCGAAGAGGAGAATTTCAGGGTTTGGCTGATGGATTGCTTTTCTGGCCCTAGCTTTGGGGAGGAGCAAGCTTGGCGCTCACTGAAGGTCATGCATCTAGACCGGGCTTACGATCAAGCAAAATGGATCATGAGCTGGGAAAGAATCGATTTCATCAAGCACCAAGTAAGTGAGAGCGAGCTTCAAAACATGTGCGTCTTGATCTTGGTCTGGAGCTACTGCTCTCGCGAAAAGCATGACATCAGGATTGCTGACATCAAAGACTACGACCTCGTGAATATGCGAGAGATCCAGAGTGGAGAGCAGGTGCCACTGACCAGGATCAAGTACCAGCAAAGACAACTGAACACAATGCTTCGCAGCCTTCAGCATGAGTCGCTGGATCCCGAGAAGGTCTGGAGTCACACTGACAATAATAAGGATTTGCGAACCCATCGAATGCAGTTCATTCGATCAAACTTTAAGCTCAGTACCTTGAGCGAGTGGAAAGCACTATCAAAATATGCAGCTGCAGTCGCACTGTTCAGGGTTTGAGCTAAAGCCCCACATCAATCGCCTTTGTTTAGAACTCACCAGGGTAGTAATCCAGCAGTAAATGCTCCACTTTTCAGCTCTATAGCTCGGCTGCCTTACAGGTTTTGGCCTCCACATCCGAGGCACTACGTAGGGTGCTGTGCTCTTCCCCGCGACCATTAGCGGCCACCACCTGTGATAGTCCGCACACGCGTCGGTTAGAGCGCAAAAAACAAATCGGTAAACCTGCCTGATTGGCGAAAAATATGTTGTTTAAATACGGTTGCCCAGAAA
>NZ_JBEZNU010000116.1:0-1354 GCF_040653375.1 Streptomyces sp. NPDC047974 | reverse complement strand
GACGTGCTGGGCCTGCTGGCCTCGCACCCGAATCCGAAGCGCGCGCCAGGTAGCCGCATCGTCGTGTCCATCGACAAGGACATGCAGACGATCCCCGGCATCCGTCTCTACAACCCCAACCGTCCCGACGTGGGCGTCCGGCCGATCTCGGCTCACGACGCTGACCTGTTCTGGATGAAGCAGGTGCTCACGGGCGACCAGGTGGACAACTACCCCGGCTTCCCCGGCATCGGCCACAAGGGCGCGGACGAGCTGCTCATGCCAATCCACGAGGCGTACCGCGATGCGTCCGTCGAGGAGCACCTCGGCGCGCTGTGGAACACCGTCGTCACCACCTACACCACCCGCATCCCCCGCGGCGGCACCGAGCCGCTGTCGAAGCACGATGCGATCCGCCAAGCACGCCTCGCGCGAATCCTGCGCTACGGCGACTACAACCCCAAGACCAAGGAAGTGAAGCTGTGGAAACCCTGATCCTGTTCATCACCATCGTCGCCGTGCTGGCCGTGCTGTTCGCCTTCGTCGCCTACGGCGCTGCCTGGCTGTGGTGGCGCAGCCTCAACACCCTCGAACGTGCCATGTACCGCGACGCCGCCAGTATCAAGCTGTGGCCCGCTGCTGTCGGCGCTGTCGGCGTTGCTTGGCTGGTCGCACGCTCGCTCGCGTGACGATTAGCCCCGCTTGGCCCTAGCGTTCTCCCAATCAGCAATTAATTCGTCCCGGACGTGATCCGCTGCAACCGGACGCACAACCTTGTCATGCAAAAACACTGTGACTGTCGGTTTGCCGTCAGCGGTCTCGCCGCCGACCACCTTGAGATTTACCAGCGACTGCACCCTATTGACGAGATTGTCGTGGTCTTGCTGAGCCTTAGCGGGAGGGGAATGCTCGTAACTCGCCTCAGCGGCTACGAAGCCGTAAATCCTGTCTGCGTAGTTCTGTTGCGTGTGCGTTACTTGTTCGTATTCGGCGTACTCGATCCCGTCCATAAGCGGCTCCTTTTCTGACCGCTGAGTATGCGGCATTAACATCCCTGTTGGTAACTGGCCCGCTTCGTGCGGGCCTTTCCTTTTCTGGAGTCCCCATGAAGATCATCGGAATTACCGGCCGCGCCCGTAGCGGCAAAGACACCCTGGCCGAGTTCCTGGTCAGCGACCACGGCTTCGTGAAGCTGTCCTTCGCGGCCCCGATCCGCGCCTTCGTGGCGGACATCACCGGCCTGCCGGTGTCCGCGATGGAGGACGGCCCGCTCAAGGAGGAGCCGCTCGACTGGCTCAACGGGCAGACCCCGCGCCGCCTGATGCAGACCGTGGGCACCGAGTGGGGCCGCGAAATGATCGACCGCGACCTGTGG
>NZ_JBEZNU010000115.1:0-1398 GCF_040653375.1 Streptomyces sp. NPDC047974 | reverse complement strand
GCCGATTCGTCCAGCTCCCCGTTGTCGACTTTGGCCAGCCGGGGCTCGCTGACCTTGCCCCCGGCCTGGCCGAGATCCAGCCCAGCTACAACCTTGCGCCGACACAGCGAGCGTCGGTAATCCTGGACCGCGGCGAAGGCCGGCAGGTCACCCGCCTGGCGTGGGGCCTGCTGCCGTTCTGGGCGAAGGACAAGAAGCTGCAGGGCTCGACCATCAATGCCCGCATCGAAACAGTGGCCACCAAGCCCGCCTTCCGGTCGGCCTTCAAGAAGCGCCGGTGCGTGATCCCGATGGCCGGCTACTACGAGTGGTCAGTGAGCCCCGAGGACGGGAAGAAGGACCCGTGGTTCATCCACGCCACCGGGCCGCTACTGGCCGCCGGCCTGTGGGAGGACACTAGCCCCCTGCTGCCCGACGGCAACCTGGGCACCTTCACAATCATCACCGGCGACAGCAGCGGCGTGTCCGCCGACATCCACGACCGCATGCCTGTGTGGCTGCAGGCCGGCCAGATCGATGACTGGATCGCAGCCGGCGCCGACGACGCGATGGCCATGCTGCTGGCCAGCACGCCCCCGTCCATGGAGGCTTACCGGGTCAGCCGCGCGGTTAACACGCCGCGGAACAACCGAGAGGAGCTGTTGACCCGCGTGGCGTGATCCACCGCCGTTTTCGGCCCGGACGTCTTCAGCCATACGTCTCGTTGAAGTACGCGCGCCACTGCGAAAGCAAGCCGGCTTGCCCAGCCTCAAGGATGGGCGTTCCAAGGATGACGATGTCGCTGATGTCGCCGACGAAGCGGTTGTTGCTGTTGCCGCCGATGCTGAAATCAGCTGCGGCCGGCACATTGCCGGTTGGAACGGAAGACCTCTGGGCATAACCATCGACCTGGGCGCGAAGCGTCGTTCCGTCGAAGCTGGCGATGATCAGATGCGGAGAACTATCGGGCGGCGCAGGGCCAGTGAGGGTCAGACCGCTGTTCTTGTGCCATGCCTGCCACGCGCCATCCGCACCACACTGCAGCGCAGTCATCGTTCCGCCAGTTCCACCAGGCTGGACGATGGGCGCGGCCACCGCGCTGATCGCGCCGCGCCTGCAGTAGGCCAGGATCGAAAACACTCCGGAGAAGTAGGCAGCAGTGCCCAACAGGGTGCGGCTGAGTGCCACGCTCGGATACTTGGCGACGGAAAAATCGCCATATGCAGATGCGGCGGACATCTCAGGCCCAGGGTTCGCGCCTGCCGGCGTCAGCGGGACACCCGTCCCAACCGGAATGACGCCGGTGATGGCGCTATTAGCATCATGGACGTTGTTGCGGAGGGTGTCCTCCATGTAGTCCTGGCTGAAGGGCGAGCTCGCCTGCCGGAGGTACTTGGCGTAGGCGCGCAGCACCATCGC
>NZ_JBEZNU010000114.1:0-1450 GCF_040653375.1 Streptomyces sp. NPDC047974 | reverse complement strand
GAAAGGACTGGTTGGTCATGTCGGTTGTCGAGAGTGCGCGTCCGGGTCCGGATGCCGGCGCGGCGGCGAGTGGTGGTGCCGGTGGTCCGGTACCGGACAGGCTGGACGGCCGGCTGAAGCTCGTCCTGGTCGTCCTGCTCGTCGCGCAGTTCATGCTCGCGGTGGACTTCTCCATCCTCAACGTCGCCCTGCCCGTCATCGGCGAAGGCCTCGGCTTCTCCCTGGCCAACCTCCAGTGGATCGCCACCTCCTTCGCCCTGTGCGCCGCGGGCTTCACCCTCCTGTTCGGCCGCGTCGCCGACCTCTTCGGACGCCGCCGCCTCTTCCTCATCGGACTCGCCGTCCTCGGCGCCTCCTCCCTCCTCGGCGGACTCGCCACCACCCCCGAAGTCCTCCTCGTCGCCCGCGTCCTGCAGGGCCTGGCCACCGCCGCCGTCACCCCCGCAGGCCTCTCCCTGCTCACCACCTCCTTCCCCGAAGGCCCCCTCCGCCAGAAAGCCCTCGGACTCAACGGCGCCCTCATGTCCGCCGGCTTCACCACCGGCGCCATCCTCGGCGGCGTCCTGACCGACCTCCTCTCCTGGCGCTGGGCCTTCTTCATCAACGTCCCCGTCGCCATCGCCGTCCTCCTCATCGCCCCCACCGTCATCAAGGAATCCCGACCCACCGAACGCCCCCGCCTCGACCTCCCCGGCGCCACCACCGTCACCCTCGGCCTCCTCGCCCTCGTCTACGGCCTCACCCACGCCGGCGAAGAAGGCTGGACCGACCCCACCGCCCTCACCGCCCTCGCCGCCGGCGTCATCCTCCTCATCGCCTTCTACGCCATCGAAGCCAAGGCCAAGGCACCCCTCGTCCCCGTCACCGTCCTCAAGCGCAGGAACGTCGCCTGGGGCAACATCGCCGGACTCATCGCCTTCCTCACCGAGACCAGCCTCGTCTTCCTCATGACCCTCTACCTCCAGGAAGTCCTCGGCTTCTCCGCCCTCGCCGCCGGCCTCTCCTTCGGCGTCCTGGGCATCGGCACCGTCATCGGCGGCTCCATCGCCCCCAAGGTCATCGCCGCCACCAACACCCGCACCACCCTCATCATCGGCGGACTCCTCCAGGCCGCCGCCACCCTCGCCCTCATCGGCCTCGGCGAAACCGCCACCGCCCTCTGGCTCCTCCTGCCCGCCACCTTCGCCGGCGGCATCGGCAACATGCTCGTCATCGTCGGCTTCATGGTCACCGCCACCACCGGCCTGCCCGACCACGAACAAGGCATGGCCACCGGCCTCGCCACCATGACCCAGCAAATCGGCATCACCATGGGCACCCCCATCATGAGCGCCATCGCCGCCACCACCCTCGACATCCACCACGGCATCACCACCGCCGTCATCATCAACACCGCCATCGTCCTCATCGGCACCCTCACCACCGCCCTCTACCTCCGCACCAAGACACC
>NZ_JBEZNU010000113.1:0-1458 GCF_040653375.1 Streptomyces sp. NPDC047974 | reverse complement strand
CGCGCCAGGACAGCATCATCACCGTGCCCTTGTCCGGCGCAAAGCCATGGCCGCGGTCGTTCAGGTGACCAGACGCTCGACCCACCTTCAAAAGCGGGGTCTTGTCGCGCAACGCTTCGGCAGCCTGCTGCTCGCGGGCCTTCACGTGGGACTTGGACAGGGCACCCTGGGTCGCCAGGTTGTTGTCCAGGTTTTGCAGGTAGAGGCGAGCGGCCGTTTGAACGAAGTTGCCTTCCGTGAACTGCAAGGCATACATGGCCGCGATCACAAACGCCACGGCCACGCCCATCCCGTCCGGGAGAAGGGAGCCAATCCCAACAAGGGCCAAGATCACCACCATCCACTTCATCATCTGAATGAAGCGCTCGGCGGTCCCCCCCAGCACGCCCCGGTGGGGATGCGAGGCCGCACTCAGGAAGGCCGCAAACAACAGCAGGCCAGGAATGGTCAAGATCAGAAGAACGATGCCCGCCATTTTGGCAAAGCCCGCAGCGACCGCCATCATCCCCGCTCCCGTGTTCATCGGGTCAACCGCTGCTTGCCCCATGCTGGCCGCGTCCACGTGGAGCGCGGACGACAACGCCGCCGAAGCGGTTGCAATCAGCACGGGCAGCACCATCAGGGCCAGGCCCTTGAAGGCTTCCTTCATCCCTTCCGCTTGCTTCAACGCAACAAAGTAAGGAATGGCAGCCAGCAGCACCACGTAACTAAAAGCGCCAATGAGCGAGCCCAAGAAGTATTGAACCGCACCAATCAGCGGGAAGGCCAGATACATCAGCGAGGTTGCAGTGCTGTCGCCGCCCAGCGCCATGTCGTCCCCCAGCACGAAGCCTTCGGCACGACGTCCTTCCTTGGTGATGATCATGCGGGCCTGGGTGTTGCGCAGATCCTCCGGAACCTTCGGCCACCACGGATGGAACTGGTCCAGATCCAGTTCTTCGGGCACAACCAGTGCCATCTCTTTCTCGTCGAAAACCGCGCCCGCTTGGACCGCCATATCTACATCCTCTGGGGGAACGTCCAGCACGCGGCTCTTCACGCGGTCGCTCACGTCAAAGCGCCCGACCAAGTTTTCGTAGCGGTCATTGCCGTCCAGAATGATTTGCTCCAGCGTGCTCGACGCTTGATCGTCCTTCTTGAACAGCTTGCGGCCAATACCGACCGTCCAATCCATCAGCGATAGCAACATGCTCAGTGCCTCCCGTTGTTGTTGTTGTTGGTTTGAGATAGCGCCTGACACGCCACGATTTCCTGAGGCGTGATGGTGCCGCTCGTCCATTTCTTTTTGCACTCGTTCAACGACAACGAGGGCGCGAGTTGGATCGCCGCCGGCGAAGGGCGTGTTCCTTTCACTTTGTTGACGACCAATGCCCCAAAGCAAAGGGCCACGCACGCGGCCGAGGTGACAAGAAAGCCGGCTTTGGACACATGTTTTTCGCTGGCGTGCCGAACCTGGCT
>NZ_JBEZNU010000112.1:0-1459 GCF_040653375.1 Streptomyces sp. NPDC047974 | reverse complement strand
CCGTCTCGGCAACTCCGCTGGTTTGCTTGGAGGGTTGGTGGACTCGCGGGCGTGGGGTGGTTACGTCGTCGCTCCCGGGAGCATGACGTCCAGCGGGGCATACACGGTCCTGGACGACGCCCCGGTCCTTCCGCTGCCCGGCTGGCTCCTGGAGGCGCTCACCGCCCGCCAGGAGCCCTCACGGCCCCGCACGGCGGTCCGGGCCGTGCCGGGGGCCGGCGGGAGCCGTGCGGCCCGTGTGGCGCTGGAGCGGGAGTGCTTCAACGTCCAGGCCGCCCCGGCGAAGCAGGCGAACAACACGCTCAACCGGTCCGCGTTCCTCGTGGGGCGGTTCGTCGCGTGGGGCGACCTCGACCGCCAGGTCGTCGAGGAGGCATTCCAAGGGGCAGGGGAGGCGAGGGGACTGACCGCGACCGAATGCCGCGCCACGATCCGCAGCGCGCTCGACAGCTCGATCCGCAAAGCCCGGCCCCGGGAGGCGGCATGAGCCCCCGGAATCCCTCCCCCTTGGAATGCCCACCCGCCAACGTGCCCGCTGCCGCCGATCAGCCGGTGCGCCTACGGGCCGTGGGCGCCCGAAAGGCCGTCGCCGAAGGCGTCCGCTCTGGTTCTGACCCGCAGCCGGCCGGCGGCCCGAGGATCCTCGCGATGCTCCACATCGGCGCGGCCGGCCGCAACGCGATGCCCACCGCGCACTCATGGTGCTCCTGCGGCCGGGACCTGAAGGCGTTCGGACACCACCAGGTCGCCCGGCTCACCGACGACCACACCCGTCACCGCAGCCTGTGCCCGCTGCTCACCCAGGGAAGGGAAGCCGCATGAGCCCGCACGACCCCGAACTGTGGGCCGGGTTCGAGGAGATGACCGCCGAGGACATCGCCGGGCCCGTATGGGACGAGCCTATCCCGCTCAACCCCCGCGGCAAGCTCCCGGCCTTCCCCGTGGACGCGCTGCCCGACTGGCTCGCCGCCATGACCGCGGGCGTCGCCGAGGAGACGCAGACGCCCGTCGACCTCGCCGGGTGCCTCGCGCTCGCGGTCGTCGGCACGGCCGCGGGCGGGCGCCTGACCGTGTCCGTGCGCGGGCAGTGGAGCGAGCCGGTCAACCTCTACACCGCCGTCGCTCTGCCGCCCGGCAACCGCAAGAGCGCCGTGTTCGGGCTCATGACCAAGCCGCTCCTCGCCGCCGAGAAGGCCCTCATCGAGCTGACCGCGCCCCAGCGGGCCGAGGCCGCCGCTTCCGCGCGGATCGCGAAAGCCGCGGCCGAGAAGGCGGAGAAGCTGGCCGCGAACGCCGAGGCCGACAAGCTGGCCGATCTGACCGCCCAGGCTGTCGCCCTGTCCGAGGCCGCCGAGCGGGCCGTCGTCCCCGCCGAGCCCCAGCTCGTCGCCGACGACGTCACCGCCGAGAGCCTGACGACACTCCTCGCCCAGCAGGACGGCCGCATCTCGATCCTGTC
>NZ_JBEZNU010000111.1:0-1462 GCF_040653375.1 Streptomyces sp. NPDC047974 | reverse complement strand
GTCCTGATGCCCGGCCGGATTGGCCTTGAGGGCTTCCGGTTTCACCGGGGCCCGGGTCGACGTCGCCTTGGGGGCCGGTGCCGGGGCTTGAGCTGACTTGCTCGGTTCGGGGTTCGGAACAGACGGGGCCACCAGCTCGGCCGGCACTGGAGCGGCAGGCGTTGCGTCCACGGCTTCACTGACGGCAGGCGCAGGAGCGCTGACCGGCTCTTTGATGACAGGCGCGGGGCCTGCTTCTGGTTCTGCTGTCGGCTCGGGAACCACCTCCTCAACAACCGGCTCGGGCGCTTCGGGAGCGGAATCGGTTTGAACGGGCTCGGGCTCAACCACCCGCGGCTCGGGCTGGGCAGTCGCTTCTTGCTCGGCCAACGCCTGGGCGCGCTCGACTTCCAGGCGCGCGTTCTCTGCGGCTTCGGCTTCCTTGCGCGCCTTGGCCTCTTCCGCACGCCGGGCCAACGCTTCTTGCGCCTCTCGCCCCTTCTCAGCGGCGACCGAGGCCGCTTGCTTGGTTTTGTCTGCCAAGGCTTTGCCAAAACTTGCAGCCAGCCGGCCTGCGGTTTTCAAGTTTTCTTTTGTCGCATCGCTGACGAGCTTCTCCGCGTCCGTGGGGGCGGTGGTCTTGGCTTGTGCTGCTTTGGCGAGCAGCTCGCGCTGCTTGCGTTGTTTGATGAGTTCTTCGGGTGTCATGGTTCCTCCCAGGCGCTTGAAAAAGATTTGAGCCAGGGGGCTTTCGCCCCCCAGCTCTCGGTTGGCTTAGCGAACGTCGGGGATCGGCGAAACCGTGATGGCGTAATCGCCCCGGCCGCACTGGTCATCGACCGTGGCGTTCTGAAGCGCACCGCGCTTTGCCAGCTCAACGACCGGCACCTGGCACACGGCGGCATCGGCACCACTGAAGCCAACCGTCAGCTTTTCTTTGCTCGCCTTGAGCAACGCGGCCAGCTTGTCCAGCGTGGCGCCGGTCTTGGCACTCACCGGCTGCATGTCAGCGGCCGGGTAACGGATGACCAGCTTGTCCAGGGCTTCGGCCTGGCCGTCCTTGGTTTCGACGGTCTTGGTATGCACCTGAGCATCCAGGCCAGCTGCCTTGGCTTCGGCTTCCAGTTCGCGGAACTCCTTGAGCTGGGCTTGATAGGACGCAATGCCTCCGACAATCGCCCCAGCAGCGCACACCGTCAGGGCCTTGTCTTTCTTGCCGGTCAGCAGGGCGATGCCTGCACCGGCAGCGCAGCCAATCCCGCCGGCCTTGAACAGGCGCAGCTTGTTGGTCTTTTGGGGTTCGGGCCGGGTGCTGTCCTGGGCAAACGAAAGCCCCGGAGCCAGCAACGCGGCGATGGTGAGAGTGAGGATGAAACGCTTCATGGGTATGCCTCCTTATGAGGTAGTGGGGAAAGGGTTAGAGTTTTGGAGGCAGGAACGCCGAGGTAGCAGCAGAAGCTCGACTGGGTTCGGCAGCCTCCCC
>NZ_JBEZNU010000110.1:0-1468 GCF_040653375.1 Streptomyces sp. NPDC047974 | reverse complement strand
GGTCAGGCCCCGGTGTCAGGCCGATGTCCACCGGCAGGTTCAGCACTTCCTCGCCGATCATCACCGGCGTGGTCGCCTCTACGTACTGGATGTCTTCGCTGCCCGCAGTGGTGATCACGTTCTTGCGCCGGATCGCAGACGCGGGCGGCGCTGCCGGCAGCGTTCCACGGGCCTGGAAGGCGCCATTGAAGCCGGTATCCACCTTGACCAGCACGTTCTGCTTGCCGGCGCGGATCGGATAACGGACGTCATATGCATCCCCCCACAGCGTCGACAGCGTGGCCATCCGCCGCGTGCACGGCACCGGGGTGGCAGTGGCCTGAATCAGCAGCGCATCCTTGTTGATGCGCACCCGGCCCAGCGCGCGCAGCACGTCCAGGCCGATGCGTGGCAGGTCGTCCTGGCCCAGCACTGCGAAGGACACGCCGCGCACCGGCAGACCGCCGATCTCGAGATCGGCCGGCGCCGCCAGCGCGTACAACTGCCCGGGCTTGCCATCGGCCACCATGAAACCTTCGGTCAGCGCCAGCCCGAGTTCGGCCGCCAGTGTGCGCCCGATGCGCGAATGCGCCGCACCGCTGTCCAGATGCACGCGCACCTCGCGTTCGCCGGTGGCGGTACGGACCTTCAGGGCGAGCGTCGGCAGTTCGTTGTTCATCTGCAGGGGAACGCTGACATCGCTGGCTGGCGCCGGCACTGCCAGCGCATTGCGCGGCCAGGCGGTGAAGCGCTCGAAATGCGGCTCACTGATGCCGGCAAGATGGATGTCGCCCACCTGGCGTTTCAACAACGGCCGGATATCGCGCTCCAGCAGCGTGCGGACCTTCAGCATCTGCGTTGCCCATCCGGCGATATCGCCCTGCAGCAGCAGATTTCCGGCCAGGGTGGCCGAGCACAGGTACTCAACCCCCTTCACGCTGTCGGCCGGTTCACTGGCCACGGCCTGCAGGCATTGCTGGGCGGCTTTGCTGGAGCGTTCCAGCTCACCACGCACCCGGTAGAAGCCCGCCTGGCCAAGCAGTCCCTTTGCCCCCTGGGCCTTGCCCAGCGCCTGCAGCCTTCCCAGTTCCGCGAGGCGCACGCTGCGGGTGTAGCGATAGGGATCGCTCAGTTCGCCGTCCGGCATCTCCACGGCGGCAGCCGAAGCCACTGCCGTGGCAACCAACGCACTCACTCCCAACCACATTCGATGCATCGAGGTTACTCCTGTCTACCCGACGCCGACCGTATCACGGTGGCGATGACATCTGCCGCTGCAGCCTTCAGCCACGTGTGATTGAACTTCGGATCGCGCGCAGTTGCTGTTTCACCGCACGCTCCTGCGTGGCATCCATGCGCAGCAGTGCCTTCTGCCCCACTGAACGCGACTGCAGATCGGAATCGACAAAGCGGTAGCGGCCCCGTTCATCACGCACCACCGCCACCGGCCGCGCCGGTTCCGGGGTCTCCAGCAGGTGGTCGATCACCG
>NZ_JBEZNU010000109.1:0-1557 GCF_040653375.1 Streptomyces sp. NPDC047974 | reverse complement strand
GGCGACATCTGGGTGTTGCGGTGAATCGAAAAGGCTTCGACCTTCGCGACATTCAAGAGCTGGGGCTACTCCGAGCGGACACCACATAGGGTGACGGCCTCGATGTAGCGAGCCTGCCGACGCTTCAGGAACTTGCTGTAGAACTTGATCTCGCTCCCGCCTCCAGTCTGGGGGGTGATCTCAACAAACTCCGCCGGGACCCCGCCATTGGAGGTCGATACGGAGTAGCCATCTGTACGGGGCTCAATCACGTACTGCCACCGCGATCCTCCGATGCTCACCTCTCCCCAGGCATCGCGGACACAAGTAGCGGCAGCCAAGGGCTCCTGACTGGACGAGAAAGCTGCTGCAGGTCCAGTACTTCGCATGCCGCCAACGGATGTGCAGGCAGCCAGCAGCAGAAGTGTGATCCCGGCTGTTGCCATCCCGAGAGGTTGAGTCATTCCGTGCATGCGGCAGCTCCATTGCAAGTGCGGAACTGTGACGCAATCATGAGAAGGCTACAACAGTGTAGTCGTGAGGTCGGTCTGCTGCCGGCAGTGATCTCGCCCAAGGCAAGGGAGCCGATAGGGCCGTGGGTGAGGGCGGAGCAGTAGTAGATGCAGCCCAGTGCTTGGGCGGAATGGCCCCAAGCCGGTCCTATTCACTTCATAAGCCATTGATTGAACGCGCAGAGAAATCCCCGCCCTAAGGGGAGGGGCGCCCGTTCGAATCGGGCTGGGCTACCGGACTCAGGGCGTTGGAACAGGTTCCGTCTGGTGGCGCCGGTTCGGCGCATCCCCGCCGCACAGAGACTCGACGCACTGCAAGAGGCCGCGATCGCGGCTGCCTGATGCCGCACATGTTGGCCATGAGATGAGATCAGGGCGCTTCTCGCAAGCGCGCTGCATCTGCTGAAAACAGCGTACATTGAGCGAACATCCGTTCTCGTCACATGGAGGAACGGATATGCGGAATCGGATGCTGATGATCTTGTTGATGGGCAGTCTCGCTGGCTGTTCTCCCAGCGAGGAGGAGCTTGAAAAAGAGAAGACTGAGGCAATCAGAGCCGCAGTTGAGGCGGGTGTTCGCAAGGCATTGAAGGATCCTGATTCGGCAAGGATCACGGTCCGCCAAGTATTCGCACTCTATGACGGTACGGTCGCTTGCGGAACTGTGAATGCAAAGAACAGCTTCGGCGGCTATACGGGCGAGATGAAATTCGACATCGGCATCAACCCTGATGGAAGCCCCGCCGCGCCAACCATTGCGAATGATGAGATGAGCAATGCGGTGTTCGCAGCCATGTGCGATTTCCAGAAGGAATATGCTGCGCGCCCGGGAAATGCCGGGAAACCCTCAACGCCAGACCTGAGGAAGCAGCTCATCACTGCGTATGAAAAGCGGGTGCGAGAGGTGGTTCAAGAAGTGGCCTCCAAAAGGTAGAACGCACGCGTTTGGATCAGCTGCCAACCCGCCGTGAGGCGGGTTATCTGTTCTTCCGGAGGATGCCGGTCGGCGGTTGGAATCGGACCGAGGTTCCCGCCACCGCATGCCACGCACTTATCGGGCTTCTAC
>NZ_JBEZNU010000108.1:0-1579 GCF_040653375.1 Streptomyces sp. NPDC047974 | reverse complement strand
CGTGGCTCCAACCGAACCGCCTGCGTCCAGATTCCGAAGCTGCCGCACCTTGTCGATGAAGTTCACGATAAGAACGGCGCCGTTTGCCATCTCCGCAACCAAGTCGCCCACCCACCTGGTGACAGAGGTGAAGGCGCTCTTCGTCTGGTCGGAGCCCAGGAAGGCGGTCAGCTCCTTGAACTGAGGCAGCAGCTCTGCCGCCACTTCGTTCTTCAAGCCCTGGAACGCCAGTTGGATTTGGTTCGACTGTTCCTTCACCGCCTTCATGGATGCGAGCGTATCCGCATCCAGTACCGCACCAAGGCGCTGAGCTTCATCACCCCACTTACGGAATCCATCACCGTTTCGCGCCAGGAGTGGAGCGAGCAACGACGAGTCGCTTGCGATCGCTTCCATGTAGAAGACCATGTCGGCCTGTGACGCCCCGGCATCCTCTAGAGCCTTGTAGTACTTCTGCAGGACTTCGGGGCCGCTAAGGTTCCGGAACGCGTCAGCCGTCAAGTTGACCCGGGGCGCAATCTGCTCGAAGAAGTCCTTCATTGCACCGCCGCCGGTGCTCAGGAAGTCGCCAAGCTTGTCCTGCGTGTCTTTGAAAATGTCGGCCAGCTTGTCCTGTTGGATGCCGACAGTGGCAGCGCCGGCCGCCATGCGCTGGAACACCTGCTCATTGGTTCCGGAAAGGCGAGAGAACTTCTCCAGCTCTGTTGACGCATCAACGAGCTGTCGGGTCCAGTTCAGAACTGCCGTTCCAGCAACCGCCAAGCCACCCACAGCGGTTCCTGCAATTTTGCCGAAGGCCTTCCCAATGTCAGCAGCAGCGTCGGTGGAGTCCTTGCCCAGCTTCTTCATCTGCTTGGACGCACGGTTCGTGTCGGTCTCGAACGACCCCGTGCGCATCAGAAGATCAACGACGATCGAGCCTGCAGTGGCCATGATTAGATCCGGTTGTTAAAAGCCAAGAGCCTTGGCAACGTCGCGGTCAGCGTCGCTTAGCTCGGGGTCATTTGGGCTTGGCGCGAGGAAGGTCAGGATGCTTTCAAACTTGCCGCCGAAAGTGGCTCCTACGACCGCAGCTGGTCGATGGAATC
This sequence comes from Streptomyces sp. NPDC047974, assembly GCF_040653375.1. Classification (NCBI taxonomy): domain Bacteria; kingdom Bacillati; phylum Actinomycetota; class Actinomycetes; order Kitasatosporales; family Streptomycetaceae; genus Streptomyces; species Streptomyces sp. NPDC047974. The sequence goes on along the minus strand of NZ_JBEZNU010000108.1, from coordinate 491 downwards.
GGTGTAGGTCGTCGAACGGGTAGAGCTCGTAGAAGGCCCGCCAGCCGTCCAGTTCAGCTGCGGGCATCGCATCGATCTCGCCGAGCGTCTTGCCAAGGCTCAAAGCGAGCTGGTATCGGAACCACTCGCCGCTTCCTCGCCGGGCGAGGTCTCCTTTCCCTGGTAACTGTGCACCTCGCTGATTTCCTTGGTCAGCGCAATCTGCACAGCGAACTTCAGCCTTTTGGCCTGAGCCAGCGAAAGAGCCGGGTTTCCTTCCGGATCGCAGATCGACTTGGCGATCAGGCGTGCCATGGTCTCGGCCTGCTTGTCCGCATCTTCGCTTGCTTGGCCGGCGAAGAACCCGCGCAGAACTCCGGCTTCCTGCTCACGGATGTAGAAGGTGTGCTTCTTTCCGTCGGCCAGCATCACCTCCCGTTCGTGCACGTCATCGGAGATGAAAAGCGACGGATCCAGCAGCGGGGCTGCAGTGTTGGTGGTCTCTGTCATGG
>NZ_JBEZNU010000107.1:0-1662 GCF_040653375.1 Streptomyces sp. NPDC047974 | reverse complement strand
TCCGCCTACACCTCCCTTCCATCGGTCATAGCCATACACACCGGCTGCAAGCGCACCACCAGCAAATCCGCGCTGGTTGATGGGAATGCCGCAGTTGATGAGCATGTTTGCCCCTGCTGCCTGCAGCGCCGGGTAGAGCTCCGCGAAATTTGCATTGACCTTCTGCGACATCAGGCGCGCTGGATCGCCCTTCTTGCCGTTCGGCTGGACGGTGTCGATATCGATAATCTGGCGTGCCATGGCCTCTCCTATGGCTGGAACGTCTGTTCGAAGGTGCAACTGATGCGGATGTATCCTTCGCGCTCATCAGTTGCTGACAGCTTGGTGCAACGAAATCGCGCCATTGGCTCGTTCGGAGGAGTCCAGAAGAAGCTCTCTCCCCGGGTCTTGCGTAGGCGATGAAACGCTCGCACCCCAGCCATGTCATCCGCTTGCAAATGGCCCCACAGCTCGATGGTCCAGGTCTGCCGCTCGCTGTTGATCCCGTCAGGGGCAACCTGCTCATAGCCGTCGCCGAAGCGCGCTGTTTTCTCCGCGTAGGCGTACTCCACCTGCGGCTCTTGGCTGTAGACCAGCCAACCGAATGTTTCGGTCATAGTCGATGACCCTTGAAATGAAGACGAAGACCGCGCAACGCATCTAGCAGCCGCTTTGCTACCATCGGGCTTCCTCCGGTTGCTGAGCGAGCGGTCTGAAATGAAACTGAAACTTGAGTCGTTCTCCGCCCAAGAGCCTGTCGGCGAAGACGGTCAATCTGTGGGCGCTGTGCTGCGCGTTGTGTTTCGCGATGGCCTGCCCGGAACGCTGGGTGTCTCTGGCACCATCGGCATTTCGTTCGAGCACCCCAACCCGACCGGTCTGACATTCGCCGAGGTCGAGCGCCTGGCGATCGATCGAGTACTCGACGCGATGTGACCACGGAAGGGCTCGCTGCTTGCGAGCCCTTTCTGTATCCGCGTCAGTCCGTGGCTACCTGCCGTTCTTCAATGCCCACAGAACGCCATTGGGCTTCATCTGCTGGATAGCCCACTGCCCCGCCATTGCGTTGAAGCTCCGTTGGATTGCGCTCTCAGAGCTACGGCTGGCAGCACCATCGCCAGCCCCATCGCCGCCGTTCTGCACGTTGATCGTGCTGTCGATGCTGACTGACGGTCCGCCGGCAAGTGCACGAGCCGGCGATCCAGCACCGACAATGCCGCCGTCTACATAGCCACGAAGGCCGCGACGCATAGCCTCGACAACGCCCAAGCCACCAGCCCGGGCAATGTCCGTCTGCGACCAAACCACCTCGCCCTTGTGCACAACACCGGCGGGCTCGTACTTTCCACCGTCGCCGGTATAGCCCCCGGCGGAGAAACCCCACGAGCCGGAGAAAAGAGAGCCCAGGGTGCCGGTGTATCCACTGCCTCCGCCAAAGCTGTTAGCGATGCCCATTGCCGCTTGCCGAAATGCGATCCGGGCCAGGTCGGCCAAGATCGAGCGGGTCATATCGGAGAAGCTGATCTTGCCGGTCTCAGTGAACTTCACCCAGACGTCCTCGAGGCCGCCGAACACGTTGGAAACCACACGTCGTTCAGCGAGACCAGCGGCGCGCCGGCCGCGATGGCCATGTCCATGATCTTGTGGATCTTCGTGGCGTGGGCCTCGCCCAGGGCGCCGCCG
>NZ_JBEZNU010000106.1:0-1676 GCF_040653375.1 Streptomyces sp. NPDC047974 | reverse complement strand
GAGCAATAGTCAATAGTTGTGGATCAGTTCGCTCCTCTTGATCTGCCTTCGGAGCTGCTGGCCTTCAGCTGGCTGCGCAGACTTCTGATCTCGGCGACGAGCCGGGGGACGGCTTCGCGGGCGGCAGCGATGAACTGTGCGTTCTCGTCCCACCGCTCGTCGGCGGCGTCGACGTAGCGGGGGTGCTGGACCAGCGTTGCTGCCACGATCTCGCGGTGGTCGAAGTTCGGCCACCGCTCGGCGAGGCCGGTGTCCGGAGTGGTGCTCACGGCGACAAGGTTCATGGCGTGCTCGTCGTCGAGGCTGCGGACGAACCAAGGCCCTGGCGTGGCCGCCTGCGCGAGTTCGCCGAGCTCGTCGAGTTCCTCGTCGCTGAGCGGTTCCGGGGTGGTCATCAGGCTGCGATCTCCTTTCGCTCCACGAGCTGGCCGCTTTCGAACCTTGCGCCCGCACGGACCAGCGGGACCAGGTGTGCTCCAGTGATCGCGCGCCAGCGGTCCTGGGCGGACTCTACGAGCTTGAACACCATGGCGAGGGCGGCGGCCGGGCTGCCGGCCCCGCGCGTAACCTTGGTCCGCAGCTTGACCGTGGAGAACGTCGACTCGATCGGGTTCGTGGTCCTCAGATGGATCCAGTGCTCGGCCGGGAAGTCGTAGAACGCCAGCAGCTCCTCCCGGTCGTCGGTGATCTTCGCGACAGCCTTCGGCCACTTCGTGCCGTAGGTCTTCGCGAACGCCTGGATCGCCTTCTCGGCGTGTGCGCGGTCCTCGGCGTTGTATATCTCCTGCATCGCCTTCGTCGCGCCTGGCTGTGCGGACTTCGGCAGGGCGTTCGTGACGTTTCTGGCTTTGTGGACCCAGCACCTCTGGTGCCGGGCGGCGGGGAAGACCTCGGCCAGGGCCTTCCACAGGCCCATCGCGCCGTCGCCGACGACCAGCTCGGGGTCGCGCATGCCGCGGCGGCGGCAGTCGCGCAGCAGGTCGGCCCACGACTCGGTCGACTCCCGCAGTCCCTCCGCCAGCGCGATGAGCTCCTTGGTGCCGTCCAATCGCACGCCGAGCAGGACAAGCACGCACGAGTGCGCCTGGCCGAGCCTCACCTTGGGATGGACCCCGTCGGCCCACACGTAGACGAAGTCGCGGTCGGACAAGTCGCGCTTCTGGAAAGCAGCGTGATCGTCTCCCCACTGCTTCGTCAGCCTGGTTACCGTCGCCGGCGAGAGCCCGGACGCCGAACCGAGGAACTGCTCCAGGGCGGGCACGAAGTCACCCGAGGAGAGTCCGTGCAGGTAGAGCAGCGGCAGGACCTCGGAGACCTTGGGCGACTTGCGGCACCACGGCGCCAGGATCTTCGAGGAGAACCTCTTACGCTCGCCGGTGGCCTCGTCGACGCGGCGGTCGTTGACCCGGGGCGCGGTGACCTCGACCGGACCGGCTGCCGTGGTGACGGTCCGGGGCTGGTGGCGGCCGTTGCGGACCACCAGACGCCGCCCCCGCTCGTCGGTCTCGGCGGCTAATTCGGCTATGTACTGGTTGACTTCCGCCTCCAGTGCCGCGGCCAGCATCCGGCGGGCGCCTTCGCGGACGATCTCGTCGATCAGGGAGCCGGACTCGGTGGTGCCGTCCGCGGTGACTACGCTGAGCACGGGCGTGCCTTCCCGACCCGCGCGCCAACGC
>NZ_JBEZNU010000105.1:0-1734 GCF_040653375.1 Streptomyces sp. NPDC047974 | reverse complement strand
CCTAGTAGTGCTTCGTTAGGTCTGCTGTCCGTGAGGTTGCGAATGGTGCCTAGGATGCGGGCCATGGTGATCATCGACGTAGCTTCAGTCGCAAGTGAGGACGAGCTGCACCGACTGCTCCAGCGAGAGTTCGACTTTCCGGACTTCTACGGTCGGAACTGGGCTGCCTTCTGGGATGCCGTCAGCGGCCTTGTTCTCATCCCCGAGCATGTGCGTTTCGTGGGTTGGAAGCCGTTGGCGGAACGTGTCCCGGGTGGGGCGATGATGCTGGCCGATTGCCTTGATCGATACCGCGAGCTCTATCGGCCGGGTCTTCGGGTGGAGTACCTGTAGCCGTGACGAGTACCCGTCTGTACTGATAGATCTCGGCCGCACGTCACACAGGTGCCGGTCCAGCACCTCAGCAGGTCCTGGAGGGTGTCGAGGACCTGGTAGAGGGTCAGGCCGGCGTGTGGGCTTTTGGGTCGAGCCGCCGCAGGGTGAGGAAGGCCTGGGCGGCGGTGACGAGGGTGACGTGGTGGTGCCAGCCGCGCCAGGTGCGGCCTTCGAAGTGGTCCAGGCCGAGGCCGTGCTTGAGCTCGCGGTAGTCGTGTTCGATCCGCCAGCGCATCTTCGCCCAGCGGACCAAGTCGGCGACCGGGGTGGTGGCGGGCAGGTTCGATATCCAGTAGCCCGTCGGGGCGCCCTGGCCGTGCGGCCACTCGACCAGGAGGGGCCGGGCGGGCAGGACACCGTCCCACCGGTTGCGGCCGCCGCCCGCGGTCTGTGCCACGGCCAGGGACTGCTTGCCCGCCGGCCGGACCGTCAGGACGGTGAACCGCGAGGTCATCGGGCCTTTGCTGCCCTGGCGCCAGGTGACCTCGGCGAACTGTTCCGGGCCGACTTCCGCCGCGAGGGCACTGACGGCTCGGGGCGGGGTGCGGTAGCGGGGCAGGGTCGGTGGTCCGAGCCCGCCATAGGCGGGCCGGTGCGGCTCGGCCTGTTCGGCATGGGCGACTTCCTTGCCGGTCAGGGCGAGGACGTAGGACAGTCCGCGCTCCTCCAGGCCGGTCCGGAAGGGGGTGCTGACGCCGTAGCCCGCGTCGGCGACCACCACCGGCGCCTCCAGTTCCCAGCCGGCGAGCGTATCCAGCATGCCGAGTGCCAGGCGCCACTTCTCCCGATGGGCAACGGCTTCGTCCGGCACCCCAGCCCTGCGGCAGCGGTCCGGCTCGTCCGTCCACTCCCGCGGCATATACAACTGCCAGTCCAGCGGGCAGGACGCAGCGTCGGTGGCGGCGTGGACACTGACCGCGACCTGGCAGTTCGCCCGTTTCCCGAGAGCTCCGCAGTACTGCCGGGCCACCCCGACCGAAGCGGTGCCGCACTTGGGAAACGACACGTCGTCGATCACCCAGACCTCCGGCGTGATTGCCTCGCTCAGCCGTTCGGCGATCCGCCGCCGCACTGGCAGCGGATCCCACGGCGACTGGTTCACGAACTGCTGCAGAGCCTGCATGTTCCCGTCCGGCAGCCGCTCGGCCATCGGCTGGACCGACTTGCGCCGCCCGTCCAGCATCAGACCCCGCAGATAACACCCGCCCCACCGCCGCTGATCCCGCCGCGGCAACGAGGCGAACACATCGGCAACGAACTCCGATATCTCACCCCGGAGCCGTTCCACCTCCCCCAACTTCATGACCGGACGATGCCCACCACCAGGCAAGATCACCCAACGTAACGAAGCACTACTAG
>NZ_JBEZNU010000104.1:0-1762 GCF_040653375.1 Streptomyces sp. NPDC047974 | reverse complement strand
CTGGAGCAGCAGCTCGGGCGCGTACCGGATCCGCCAGCCCGCGTCGAGGGCGCGCCAGGCCAGGTCGGTCTCCTCGTGCGCGAAGAAGAAGTAAAAAAATCGCAATACTTTCACCCTACGTTTTATCGACTAAATATCAAAACCGCCATAAGGGCCGCAGATCGCCGGAAAACTTGAACCGCAGCACATTTCCCGCCCAGCACCGGGCCCGGTGGAAGCCGAGGCCCCACCCGCCCTTTTTCCAACGCACTTTAAAAGAACGCGGCCCGGGGCCGCGCCTGAAAAGCCCCCTCCGGGGAGGAACGGCCCAGGGCCGGGGCTCCCGCCCCAGCCCCCGCTCTGCCTTGCCTTGGTTCAACGCCCACAAAAAAGCCCCGGAAAACCGGGGCTTTGTCTGCAACGCTGAAAATCCGATCAGGCCTTGAACGGATGCGCCGGCCATTCTTGGTCCGGGTGTTTCTTTTTCCACGCCTTCCCTTCAGCGGTTTCTGCCCACGCGAGGAAAGCGCTGGGTTGCCGGCCAGTGCCTGCCCAGGTGGTGCCGTCCGGGATTTGGAACTTGGGAGGGCGGCTCGTGCCCGTCTTGGTTGTGGCAGCGTGGCGCGGCTCCAGCAGCGCCTTCAGATCGTTCTTCTGCTTGGTCGTGTAATGCGGCCCAAACTGCTGCAAGGTCTCGTAGACGCCAGCAAAGCTGGCCACTGCTTCGGCCGCCAGCGCGTCGCCTTCGGCCTTTTCCATTTCGGCCACCAAGGCCTCCGCTTCGGCCTTTTTCTTGCGGATTTCTTCGAGCGTCAGTGCCACGGTTTTCCCTTGGGGTTGGTCAAACCCCGATCCTGCCGTTTTGCGAGACCACTGTAAACCCTCAACGGCTCAACCCCGGCTTCCCCTGGGCCAGTGCCACGGGGCTTCGCCCCTGGAAGTCACTCAGCGTCACGTCCACGCCCTCGGCGATCAACCGCAAGCAGCTTTCCGTGCCGCCTTTGTCGGACGCCAAATGGAGCGGGGTCATGCCGGCATGGTTGAAGACGTTGACCCGCGCCCAGCCTCAAGGAGGGGGTCAACCAAGCCCGTGTGCCCCCGCTCTATCGCCTCGTGCAGCGCGGTGTTGCCGCCGATCCGCGGCGCATTGACGGCCGCCCCCAGGCCCAATGCTGCCTGGAGCAGCTTCAAATCGCCTTTCTCCACGGCTTCGTCCAGGAAGGCTTGCCGACCGCAGGTCTGCTGGAGGTGCTCAGCGTGGTGCTGGCGCTCGCGAAACGCCACCCCGTCCATCGCGATGGCTGCCAGAGTGTCGGCGCGGTCCTCTTCATCGAGCTGCTCATCGATGTAGTCCAGCACGATCCCGCTGATGCGTTCGTTGTTTTCGTCGTGAAGCGCGGCATCCACGCTCTCCGGGGTGATGGGCCCCAGCATCGCCAGCTCCGCTTTCTCGCCGTCGTAGTCCAGCGCCAACCTCACCCAGGGCCACCCCTGCTCGGCAGGCCCTGCGACCCAGGTCAGGTCCCCAAACCCGTCCACGCCTTCCACCGGCTGCTGGAGAAACGCCACGGCAGCCTGGAGAACCTGCGCAGGGTGATGGTCGCCCTCGCCCAACGTGCGTTGAACGTGGTTGGCGATGGTCGACGTCGGGGGCGAGGCCCACGCCTCGGGCTCAAAGGTTTCGAGAAGCTCCGTGATGCTGGGGGTGGTTTTCGTGTCCATCCCCAGGTTCTACCGTGCAATCGTCGAAAGTAAAGCGGCTACCGGGGGCGCCCCAGGAGCG
>NZ_JBEZNU010000103.1:0-1769 GCF_040653375.1 Streptomyces sp. NPDC047974 | reverse complement strand
CGAGCAATGCTCAAGACCTGTGGATCAGCCCCGGGCAGGACGCGGAGGGCGTACCTTCCCGAATGATCCTGTGATGGTCACCGAGTAGGCCCGCGTTCGCAGCGCGGGTCGGGAAGGCACGCCCGTGCTCAGCGTAGTGAATGCCGACGGCTCCACCGAGTCCGGCGCCCTGATCGACGAGATCGTCCGCGAGGGCGCACGCCGCATGCTGGCCGCCGCACTGGAGGCCGAGGTCAACCAGTACATAGCCGAGTTGGCTGCTGAGCGGGACGATCGCGGGCACCGCCTGGTGGTCCGCAACGGCCACCACCGGCCCCGGACCGTCACCACGGCGGCCGGCCCGGTCGAAGTCACCGCTCCGCGAGTGAACGACCGCCGCGTGGACGAGGCCACCGGCGAGCGCAAGCGGTTCTCCTCGAAGATCCTCGCCCCGTGGTGCCGCAAGTCGCCGAAGGTGGGCGAGGTGCTGCCGCTGCTCTACCTGCACGGACTGTCCTCCGGCGACTTCGTCCCGGCACTGGAGCAGTTCCTCGGCTCGGCGGCCGGGCTGTCGCCGGCGACCGTGACCCGGCTGACCAAGCAGTGGCAGGACGACCATGCCGCCTTCCAGCAACGCGATCTCGCGGACCGCGACTTCGTCTATGTCTGGGCCGACGGGGTCCACCCGAAGGTACGGCTCGGCCAGGCCCACTCGTGCGTCCTGGTCCTGCTCGGCGTCCGCCCGGACGGCACCAAGGAACTGATCGCCCTGGCCGAAGGGCTGCGGGAGTCCACCGAGTCGTGGGCCGACCTGCTGCGCGACTGTCGCCGACGCGGCATGCGCGATCCCGAGCTGGTCGTCGGCGACGGCGCCATGGGCCTGTGGAACGCCCTGGCCGAGGTGTTCCCCACCGCCCGGCACCAGCGCTGCTGGGTCCACAAGGCCCGGAACGTCACGAACGCCCTACCGAAGTCCGCACAACCGGGCGCGACCAAGGCAATGCAGGAGATCTACAACGCCGAGGACCGTGCGCACGCCGAGAAGGCGATCGAGGCGTTCGCGAAGACCTACGGGGTGAAGTGGCCCAAAGCCGTGGCCAAGATCACCGACGACCGGGAGGAGCTGCTGACGTTCTACGACTTCCCGGCTGAGCACTGGATCCACCTGCGGACCACGAACCCCATCGAGTCCACGTTCTCCACGGTCAAACTGCGGACCAAGGTCACCCGCGGCGCTGGCAGCCCGGCGGCGGCCCTGGCGATGGTGTTCAAGCTGGTCGAGTCCGCCCAGGACCGCTGGCGCGCGATCACAGGAGCCGGCCTGGTGGCGCTGGTCCGTGCGGGTGCAACGTTCGAGAACGGCCACCTCGTGGAGAGAGAGGAGATCGCAGCCTGATGACCAGCCCAGAACCGCTCAGTGACGAGGAACTCGGCGAGCTCGACGAACTCGCGCAGGCCGCCACGCCAGGACCCTGGTTCGTTCGCGGCCTTGACGACGAGCACGCGATGAACCTCGTCGCCGTGAGCACCACGCCGGACACCGGCCTGGGAGAGCGCTGGCCGGACTTCGACCACCGCGAGATCGTGGCCGCGACCCTGGTCCAGCAGCCCCGCTACGTGGATACCGCTGACGAGCGCTGGGACGAGAACGCGCAGTTCATCGCCACCGCCCGCGAAGCCGTCCCCCGCCTTGTCGCAGAGATCAGACATCTGCGCAGACAGCTGGAGGCAGGCAGTGACCAAAACGGATCAAGAGAAACGACCTGATCCACAACTATTGACTATTGCTC
>NZ_JBEZNU010000102.1:0-1931 GCF_040653375.1 Streptomyces sp. NPDC047974 | reverse complement strand
GAGCTGTTGTCTGCAGGATCAGTTCCGGTCAGCGTCATGGCAGGGCCGTCGTCGAATCTCACGCGAACGGAGCAATCGCCATAGGAATGGCACAGGATCTGGCCCTTCTCTACCGAGAACAGGATGTCGTTTCCCCAGCGAGGATGTTTCCTCAACGTCAGCCGTGCATGCTGCTTCCCTTGGTAGGGGAACTCAAACTCAAAGCTGTTCGTGCTGGTAACCGATGCAGAGTATCCAGTCTTGCTAGTCATATCGTCCTTGAAGGTCGAGTACGACCACTGCTTTCCAATGCTTTCAGCTGCAAGCTTGGCTGCTTCTTGGTTCGCCGTTTCCTGCTGAGACCGTATCTGCTCAAGGAGCGTCTTAGCCTCCGTTGCCTCTGCGGTGGCAGGGTACTTTTCGATCAAGTATTCAGCGCGCACCGCCCTAGTGGCCAGGGGTATCGATGGGTCTTTCACGTCTCGGAGCAAGTTCTCCTGCTCGCTCTTCAGTGCGCGGCTCGCTGAACCTCCACCCGTGCTTGTCTTATTTCCGTGGACTCTTGGCAGGTTAGATAGGATCAGCAGCACAATCACAAGGCCCACAACTACAAGTACAGCCGCTAAACAGCCGTTGCGGACCGATTTTCCCTTCACTTCTGCTGGTGATTGGTAGCTGGGGATCGAAGGTGAATCAAGTGAAGCCTGCGGGAACCCGCAATGAGGGCAAGCGGGCGCAGCGTCGCTGACTTTTCCACCACACTCTCGGCAAACGACTAGTGCCATAACGTCTTCCTCAAGTAGTGAACAAGGGTTCAGTCAGCCCAACCGCCTATCCAATGAACACGACCAACGACGGTGATTTGCTCCCTCTTTGAATCCATCGGCCTCGGCTTTTGCCAGTTATGGTCGCCTCGAGGGTTGTCGCTCGCAAAGTAAACGCCTGCTTCCAGCACCATAGCGCGCTTGACGTAGTACTCAGGGTTGGCGGCGCCGTGAACCTGGACAAGGTAGAGCGCTCCGTCCACCACCCTTGTATCTGAGGTGTCAAACAAGATCGCGTCTCCGTCCTCGATGGTCGGTTCCATCGAGTCGCCCTTGCCGTAGTAGACAGCCAGATTGCGTCCATAGATGCCCCTGCGCCTTAGGCTGGTCTTCTTGAACTTGAGGCTGTGGGTCTCCGCATACTCTTCAGCTTCGGCACCTGCTGCACCCAGTCCCACCGCCTGGGAGTAACCGGTGACGTCAGTGTAGTCAGAGTCATCAGGTCCAACTTCGGCGACCTCCATCGCCCCCTTTCCGGTCTGAAGCCACTTGGCGGAGACCCTGAGAGCCTCCGCAATCTGAGGTAGCTGGGTTGTACCCGCCTGGTCGTTGTTCTCAATGCCGGCAAGCGTCGGGTACTTGATCTTGGCTGCCTCAGCCAACTGGGGCCGAGACAGGCCACGTATCCGGCGAGCTTCCTTAATTCGTTCACCAATCGTGTTCATGACTGCGAGCATTACGGAAACCCATTATGGGATGCCGTTGACATGAATCTATGGCATCCCATAGTCTTGGGCGACCCAACAGGAACGCGCACATGGAAATCACCTGGGCAGACCGAATCAAGGCGCTCGAACAGCGCGGCTGGTCCCTGACCGAAATTGGCCGTGCCATCGGCAAATCGCCTCAGACCGTGAGCGACATCAAACAGGGCAGGACTAAGGAGCCCGGCGGTATGGCTGCCGTGCAGCTGCATCACCTGTATGCCACTGGCGCGAAGCCTGCGGCAGCAGCGCACTGACGTGCGCACGTCAGCGGCCAGCGGCAGGGAAGGGCAGCACCACCCCCAGCGCCATCCCTGGCGCTCGGCGGGGCTGGCGCAGGCATCGCACCACATCCCGGCGCGGACAACGCGCAGATCAGCCAGATCACCTTCTGGCAGCTGGGTTCGCTGGCGCAGGCCACCTG
>NZ_JBEZNU010000101.1:0-1951 GCF_040653375.1 Streptomyces sp. NPDC047974 | reverse complement strand
CAGCAGAGCAGGACCCGCTGGCCGGGGGCGAGTCCGGTGACGCCGTCGCCGACGTCGAGGATCTCGCCGGCGCCCTCGTGGCCGGGGATGAAGGAGATCGGAAGAGCGTCGCTGGCCCAGTTCTACGGGAAGCATCACGAGGCCGCCGCTGCCGCCGATGCGCGGGAAGTGTTGGACCTGGCCACGCGGTTTTGCCGAGAAGCCCAGGTTTCCGGGTTGGACACCCAGACCGACGCGGGCTTTGACTGGGTGCTGACCCCCAGCCGTTTCTCCAACCGCATTTCCCTGGAGCTGGGGCAGGGCGGCCACGCTGCGTTGCTTCAGGTCGATCCGGACCTATCCGCTCACCCGCTCGACGCAGCCATCCATGCCGGCGTGCTGGGCCACAAGCCCCTGGCCACCGCTTACGCCTTGCTCCCGGCCGAGCAGCGGGAGGGGCTGTTGAGAGAGCTGAGGGAATCCATCGACCAGGTCCAGTCGAACCGTTCCGCAGCGAAGCAGCTCCAGGCCCTCCGAGTCCTGCCTGAACTGCCGGTGCCGTCTCAGCCGCCTCTGGACATCGCCCAACTGCTCCGGCGGTTTGAGGTCCCCGATGCCCAAGCCCGGTTGGCGGCGGACCACGTCAAGGCGACCTATGGAGAAGCGCTGAACACCATGCATGGTAGCCAGGTGCTGGCAGCAGCCCATGCGCACGCCCCGCACTTGGGGCTATACGGAGCCCCTTGGCAGACGTGGCTTTGCGAGAACGCAACGACTGGGAACCTGGAGGGGGTTGAGGCCTGTTTGCGCATGCAGGCCGAGCCCAATGTGCCCGACGCCAACGGCGAGACGCCGCTACACCTCGCCGCGCGCCACGGCCACCCCGGCATCGTTCGTCGGTTGATTGAGGCCGGCGCGGACCCCGCCTTGGGGAATCCCCGCGGGGAGACCCCCCTGCATGTGGCGGCCCAACACAAACGCGCGCAGTGCTGCCTGGAGCTCATGGCCGCAGGCGCGGACCCTGGGCAGCTGGACAGCGCCGGCCGCAAACCGGGGGACGTGCATCGGGTGAGGGAGAGGGAGCATGGGCAAGCCTTCGGTCTATGACTGCTGGAGCTGGACGGTCCCGTCGAGCATCGAGCCGAGCCGCGAGGTGCGTTGTTGGCCCCAGGCGTTGCTCTCCGGTTCGGTCATCGCTGCCCTGACGTATCCGGCCGCGCTTTGGTTGGGCTGGCAGGTGCCCAGCAGTCACACCCTCATGAACTACAGCCAGGCACTGACTGGCAGCCTGGCAGCGATGGGGAACCTTGCCACCGGCACCATCTCCTTCCGAGAGCCTGCCGCGGCGTTCTGGGAGGTGGCCAAGGAGCAGGCTACGTTTGGCACATTGGCACGGGTCGGCGTTGCGGCGGGCTTGGCCGGGTGGGCGTCGGCTTGGGTAACGCGTCGGGGGCTCATCCCGCGCTCAAATACTTGGCATGTGTCCGGCGCTCAACTGCTACAGGGGAAAGAGGCCCTGACTGAAGCCCGGCGTCGTTCGCTCACGAAGAAAGAGCAGGAAGACGAGCTGCATGCCTTGTCGCTGCATCCCGACTGGATCGCAAGCAAGAAGCTGCTGGCCCGGCACATGTTCATCTACGGCAGCGTGGGCAGCGGTAAGAGCGTCATCCTCAAGCACCTGCTGGAGCAAACGGTCCGTCTCAAAAAGAAAAGTTTCATCTACGACATCAAAGGGGACTTTACGTCCATTTTTAAGCACCCGGTCATCGTCTGCCCCTTCGACAAACGCAGTTGGATCTGGGACGTGGGCCGTGACGTGGCGACGCAAACCCAAGCCGCCGCATTCTCCCAAAGCATCATCCCCCCGGAGGAGGGCAGCGGCGCATTCTGGGCGTCTGCGGCGCAAGCCTTGCTGGAAGGGTGCGTGCGCGAACTCCAGGCCACGAAGGGCAAGAGCTGGGGGTGGGCAGAG
>NZ_JBEZNU010000100.1:0-2025 GCF_040653375.1 Streptomyces sp. NPDC047974 | reverse complement strand
CGAGTCGAGCAGGGTCATGTCGGAGACGTAGGTGGCGAGCACGACGTGCAGCAGGGGTTCGTCGATGGCGCCGCCGAGCTTGCCGTTGGTGCGGATCCTCATCGGTCACGGTGGCCGCTGCCACATCAGTCGACTTGCCACGCGTCACGCGTGCGAAGTTGGCTGCGTTGAAGTCGTGGAACGTGTAGCTCAGGTTGTAGCCGGTGACGCGGTCCACGCTGTTGGCGATGCCACCGCCTGGGTTCTGATAGTCGGCCAGCTCGACCGTGGTCGACTGCGGCGCGACCGCGAATGCGGACACGTTTCCGACCTCCTCGAACGGCAGGCCGCTATTCCACTCGCGGATGAGGACGATGCCGCTGCCCAGGTAGCTGTAATCTTCGGCCATGATGGCTCTCCAGTTGGGATGCCGCTGAGCGGCGGGTTATTTCTTCGGGATGTTGGTCTGGTAGGTGATCAGGACTCCCACCCAGCCCGCGCCAGCTTTCTCCGGCATCAGGGGCTCCATGCCGACATAGACCGGCACCTGGACGCCCACGGGGTAGTTGCGGGCCGTCTCCCGGCTCTCCAGCGCGGCCTCGACGTCGCTGACCAGGTCATCGAGGCCGGCTTGGTAGTTCTCGATCTGCGACGGCACTCGGGCGATCACGCTGACAGTCGTCAGCCGGTGCGTACTGACCTTCGCCGGGTCCGTCGCCCGCTGCTGCTTCTCGATGACAGCAGTGAGCACAGCTGTCGTGTCCTGGTCACCGGGCGTCGGCTCCAGCGTCCAGCCAGTGCCAGCGTCGGTGAGGTAGCCGTTCGCCTTGCTGATCTGCTGCAGGGTGACGCCCATTGCTTCCAGCAGTTGCCGGCGGGGGCTAGGCATTGGCCACCTCCCACTGTGCAGTGGAAGCGTCAGCACGGAGCGGCTGAACAAGCTTCAACCTTCGACCGCTGCCGTCGATACGGACCACAGCGCCTTTGCGGGGCGTGACCTCGCTCAGTTGCAAGGTGATGCGATCGAACGTGACCGGTACCGGGCCGGCGTCGACTTCGCCGAACTGCTGCACGCTTTCGTCCAACAGCACGGTGCAAGGCGTCTCCGTTCCATCGTCGGCGATGAAATGAGCGGCATCGGCAACGCCTGCGGCTCCAAATGCCTTGAACGCCAGGGCGTCGAAACGCTGCATGAATTCCTTCTGATTCAAGGCAATGGCCTCGCTGTTTCCATCGCCTTATCCAACTCGCGCTTCAGGTAGAACGGCATCAGCCGCTTCCACGTGTCTTCGGCCATGCCGAAAATGTCGTAGCGCTGTTGGTAGGCGGCGGTGTTAGTGAAGATGAAGATCGAGCGCACGGCCGAACCCCAGCCAGTGCTGATCCGCTCGTAGACGCCAGGCCGGAGGCGACCACGACGCTTGATGATCACGAAGTACTCGCCACCGGTGGGCGCGCGCGTCCTGCGCCGTTTGGCGCTCGTCTCGGTCTGGTTCTGGTGCTTGTCCCGCTGGGCACCCAGCTGCGACAGGATCTTGGTGACCTGGCCGGCGGGCACGTTGCCATACTGGTTTGGCCGGGCGCCACGGCCCATCACCGCGAACTGGCTCGGCGACAGCAATCCCCTTCCCTGCAGCAACCGTTCGAAACCCTTGCGCCTACGCTGGCCACCCTCGACCTCCGTCAGCAGATACTTCGCCGGCGGCGTGCCCTTGAAGGCCTCGTCCCTGATGTAGATCTCGGCGTACGGCTTGTCCTTTGTGGCCTTGCGATAGAGCGCCGCGTTGGTGGTCAACGGGGTCGGGCGATCGAACACCCGCCCCGCCTGCACCTTCCACCGCTCCCGGATCTCGTAGGCAACTTTGTTGGCCGCCTGTGAGGCTGCGTAGGGCAGCTGCGACTTCTCCAGGTCGCTCAGCTGACGCCCGAGCGCGTTGTCGGGGTCGACCCCGATCCTGATCTGGGCCATACAACCTCCTGCCCGGCCCGCCGAAGCGGGCCAGGCACTGCTGGCTTACTTCGCGCCCGCCTTCAGGCGGATCACTG
>NZ_JBEZNU010000099.1:0-2142 GCF_040653375.1 Streptomyces sp. NPDC047974 | reverse complement strand
CTTCCATAGAGGATCTCAGGAGAGCAATTGAAGATCCATGCAAAACGGTTGACGTTTGCTCGGTGCTGCTGGATGCATGGTTTGAAATAACTCCGCGTCGTTTGGGTGAGGCTCTTTCAAAATTCAGAGATGAGCGGCTTGAGAATCAAGAGCGTGTTGAGAGCTTTGAAAGAACATTCAAGCAGCTGGATCCCGCGGCGAGAAGAAGATTGCTTGGCTCCCCGTGGGTTTCCGGATTCATGGATGATCCAGATGGAATCTCCCATGAAGATACAGATGGAAGGCCTGTCACGACCATCGAAGCGCTTCATCTCGCCGCAATGGCGGAGTGTCTAGTTGCTCCCATCCATGAAGAAATGGGCAAATTTCACCAAGGGATAGGAGTCGAAAGCCCTCTTGGGGAGTGGGTGATCAGGCGGCATGAATCCGGATTTGAGAAGGTCGAGCGCGCAAAGGTGGGCGGTGTGATCGCTCTGGACGTGGATAGTGGGCTGGCACGTCGAAACGAGCCAGAGAGCGGAACGTTCTGCAATCCATTCCTGAGCATCTCATCGGAAGAGCTTGCCGTAATCCAGGAGAAGCTGGAAGCGGCCATAAGGCTTGTGGACGAAGCCACTCCACATCTGGGTCTCCTGATTCGAACATTCACAAGGCGTGTGCTCGTGAGGAAGTCGATCGAGTCGGGTGATCAGGCTTCACCTCTGAATCTTGGATCCGAGTATCGACCGATTCATGCAGGTTGTATCCGAATCCTCAATGTCCACAGGCCGGAAATGACCGTGGATATCTGCGCAGAGGCAATTCTGCATGAGTCTGTCCACTCGTACCTCTCCGCCTATGAAGAGGTGCATGGGAAGTTCATGTCAGGTGCAATCAGAGTTCGCCCGGTTTCACCATGGTCAGGTAACTTCATTCCGAACCATTCACTGGCTCACGCGGTTTTTGTTTACTACGCCATCCACCAGCTTCTCGGGAGGTTGGTTGGTATCGGTGCTGGGATTGGAGAGGAAGCCGGGAGGAGAATGAAGCGACGACTGATGCACGTAGCAGGCGGATTCTTCATCGAACGGAAGGTATCGACGCTATTCGTACTGGAGTCACCCGCCTCGTTGCAGCTGATGGCGGTCGTGGATGAAATTCAGGAGGAGATCAGGGCCGGGTACAGCCAAAGAGTGCCAGGGGAAATGCTGGAGAGCGCGGCATGAAGATTCCAACCATTGTTATCCACTCCGATCCGGAAGACGTCGTCGCAGCCGTGCTCGGGGATGTTCGGGGTGTGAGTGTGATCCATCTGGACGAGCTGACTCGAAATTGGCGCGTTCAGGAGGCTGAGATCATTGAACCCGTACTGGAGAAATCGGTTCCGAGCGTGTGTTCTGCCTACATCATCAACAGAGTATTCGATCTCTCCTGCACCGAGATTGGCAAGCGTCTTCGTACATTCCGTCTGCATGAGAACTGGGCATACACGGCTTTGGGTTCGGTTCTGTCGCGAGCGCACGCACTGGCACACGGAATTGGTCCTCGCGGGGTGAGTAGATCGCTCCTCCCCTTGAATGTGCAGTGGAAGCTTCTTTCCGAGCGTATCCCAGACATCAAAACGCCACGGTTCGCTTTTGGGTTCGGTCATCGAATGCCTGATATGTCGCATCTGGAAAACTTCGTACAGAAGTCAGTCTGGTCCTACTTCCGGTGGAATGGTGACTCTGATGTCGCAGAAGGGGAGCAGCAGTGGCATCCATTTTTCGTCGAACAGCCGCAAGGCATCCCAATCATATGCAGTTATCACGGAGAAGCGTTCGCACTGAGTTTCCCAAGGGGGCGACCCAAAGCGGATCTTGGGGATTTTCCAGCCCTTGTTCATGCATGCCGGGAGCTGTTCGACAGCAGGATGGGCGAGATCCTGGTGTACCAAGAGGACGAAAGCCTGACCTTCTGCGCCTGCAGTCCATACATGGCTGGAATAGGTGAGCTGAAAGAAGGAGAGCAACTTCTTTTACGGGGAGTTCCGTCGAGTTGAAGTTGAGGGCTCTGCAAAAGCCAAGGAGGGTACGTGCACGGTTATTACATCAGGATGTCGTTGATCCGTTTCAAGCAACGAATCGGCACTCATCTGGCAATCGCTCTCATGCTGGGTGCGGG
>NZ_JBEZNU010000098.1:0-2169 GCF_040653375.1 Streptomyces sp. NPDC047974 | reverse complement strand
GATTCGATCAATTGTGCATAGAGTCCTAGTCGTCACATTCCTCACGTCGCTGCCGCCAACCGCCATGGCTGCAGACGGCCAAGAAGGGCTTTCAGCCCAAACCATCACATATGCTAGGACATATGGCGTAGACGCTCGGGAGGCAGAGGCAAGACAGGCACGCACCCTTGAAGCAGGCACGCTTGAACGCGTTATCGAGTCAAAGAGTCCCGATACCTTCGCGGGGCTCTATATCCAGCACTCACCAAGGTTCAGGGTGGTTGTTCGGTTCACGGGGAATGCGGAAACTCAGCTATCACGATTCACCAATGACCCCATCTACGTCGCCGAGCAAGCGCCACGGTCTCTCGAGCTTTTGCTCGCGGTTCAAGATGAGATTGCCGCGCAGCTAAGCGCACGGAAGATCAACTTCGAGACCGGCATAGACATCAGAAAGTCGGAAGTAAATCTTCTAACGGACGATCCACAGGCGGCATCATCAGCCCTGGCCAAACTAATCAGAAGTACCAATTTCATAAATCTTATAAAAGTCCAAGGTCGAATTACCCCAACCGCCCTTCTTGGTGGCAGCCACGTCAACGGCCATCCGGTAATACCAGGCGTTTCGCAGAACTGCACCACCGGGTTCAACGTCAAAGACGCGAACCTTGAGCTTGGAATCGTTACCGCAGGTCACTGCGACAACGCCCTGATCACTAGCTCGGGAACCCATCTTACCTTTCAGGGCGAGCTCAACTCGGGGGGGTTTGACGTTCAATGGAACAAAGAGGCGGCTTCTGGAGCAAGACAGGCGCAGCCGAATGAGATCACTCTGATTGGCGGCCCTGTCCCTAAACAGGAGATAAAGAGCGTGAGGGCCGCGTCTACGCTGCCGATCAATGCAGCCGTTTGCAAGAGCGGCACGGCCGGCCACTACATGTGCGGGACGATACAGGACAAGAACGCCCAGACGGAGTGGAACGGGACAGTGGGGAGCTATGTCCGCGTACGAAGTGACAGCGGTGCCTTGATGTCAGTCGCAGGAGACAGCGGTGGGCCTATATTCATCGGCGATATTGCCGTGGGCATCAATCATGGTCACGGAGACTCTACTGGCCCGTATCCGAATGATCTCTATTTCATGCCCATCGAGAGAATCTCGAGTCTCGGGATCTCGGTGCTGACCGAGCCCTTCGAGACGACGGAAGTTGCAGACATACAAGGAAACTACTATGTCCCGCTCCCCATTGACGTGCACTACAGCGGCATCCCAAAGTTCCCGATAACACTGACGGTTGAAACTATTGTCTGCCCAATCTCCCCCTGCGGAAAGTGGGAAGTGGTGTTTCACGAGAAAGCGCCAACGCCGTTGAACTACAGCTGGACCTGCGCCTGGAACACCCAACCCCCTCCTCCTACTCTGGTCAGATTGCGTACCACATTGACCGATGCTTCCGGCATCAGCACTACACCTGTGGATCATGATGTTACCTGCTCGGGTCTGCCTGATGCTCTCAGGATCAATGCGAAGCCAGAACCGGGGCTCAGCATCGGGACCAGAATGGCGAAACCATCACGCTGATGGCTGAATGACTGGATAGCTGGATAGCTGGATAGCTGGATAGCTGGATAGCTGGATAGCTGGATGGTGATGATACTCAGCAGCGTAGTCTGTTGATGTAGCCAGCTGACGATCAAGAACGGGGATACGATCGCCTCAACGAGGCGTTCGAACCGGTCCGCTAGCCGACCTTCAACTTGCACGCAGATCTTCCTCGCATGATTGCAGAGCGATCAGGTGCGCTGTTGCATGTCGTGAGAGAACTCATCAAGGAAGTTGATTAGGGACCCAGTAGCAATGTCCGCCCCCAGCCGCGGCTTGGCGCTCGCAATCTGAAAATCGAGCCAAGCATCGAATCGGCTTGGCTGCAAATGAACAGTTGGCCGGCCCTACTTGAACATCTCCAACAGATCCTTGTCTTCATGCCGCTGCTCCCACGTGGAGAGAAAACAGAAGCTCACACCACTTCGCATGGCAGCCTTCTGGAACCGGCCAGTTCTTCCTTCGTGACCGGGTACTCAACCGGATCAAAGTGCAGAATCCCCCACGGCTTGACGAGAGAGAACCCAGGCAGGAGTTCCGAGAAGATCGCCTTGAGCAGGGGCCGGATACTCGAAAAGTCCTTGATC
>NZ_JBEZNU010000097.1:0-2186 GCF_040653375.1 Streptomyces sp. NPDC047974 | reverse complement strand
CTGCCGCTCAGCATCGGCGAGTTCGCAGCGATTCTTGGGGCGTTCGGCAAGCCACGCACCCAACGGTTCCGCGATCTCGTAGCCAAAGACGCCGGGATAGCCGTCAGGGGTGCAAAGCTCCTCGAACAGCTTGTGAAGCATCCGGGCCACATTGGTCAGGAACTCGCCCACTTCGATGGTCACAGGCACGTCAGCCAACTGCCACCCTGCCGCAAGCAACGCAAGGTCGATGGGGTCGAAGTCGGTATCCCTGATTGCCCGGTTGACCACGGTGGCGAACTCCTCGGCTTGCTGCGGCGTCATCGCGGTCGCCGCCAGTTGTTCGTGATAGCGCCCCGGCTGTGCCAGGAACACGTTGCGGGTTCCGTAGGTGCGCAGTTCCATCACAGCACTCCCAGCCCGCGCAGCACCGGCATCACCAGCGCGTTGGTCTCGTCGTTGTCGCTCCAGTCGCTCGCGGCGTCGTTCCCGTTCTCCCAAATCAGGAGCACAAACCCCGCCTTTGTTGCGTCCGGGCGGTAGAACCGCAGGTGATCGTGGTCGGTAGAGGCGAGGGCCTCCAACACTTCTTGCCGGTCGCGGCTGTGCCGCACCGTGGTTTCTTCGCCGTCGTAGACGCCGAGCGAGTAACCAGCGGCGAGGGCGGCATCCACCAGCGCCACGGCTATGCGCTTCGCGCTCTCAGGGGCGTACTTGTCGAGGTTCATGGCTTTCTCCGGGCAACAAAAAAGCCGCCTAGCGGCGGCTAATGGGTTCGGGTTAAGCGCGGAGCGCGTCGCTGCACAGGGCTTCCGGGTATGACGAGTCGCGCATTGGCATGACGATCAAAGACGCGCACCTGATGCTCGGATCGGTGATGCCGCCAATACCGAACATGGCCGCCACGTCGCCGCCAGTCACCGGAATCAGTGAAGTGGCCTTGCCGCCGAATGCCTTGCGAATTACACCGGCCGCCTTCACTACGCCTTCGAGGACGGCAGGCGCGAATCCGGACAGCTTGAGTTCGTTCGGCTTGGACACCGCAGCACGCCAGTCCGGGTAGGTTCCATCAACGGCAGCAAACTCAATGGCCTGGCCTCCGCGCTCCGCCTTGAACCGGCTGGCATCGCCCACGGCGCTGAAATAGACATCGCCCTTCATCTTGGCGACCAGCTCGCACGCATTGCGCGGCACGATGATCTTGCCAATGTCCCACGGCAGGCTGGTACGCACCACAAGCATGCGGTGGCCGTCTGTAGCAACGATGATCGCACCATCGGCGTGCGACTCAATCAGCACGCCATTCAAGTAGAAGCGAACGTCATTCTTGGGTGCCACATGCAGAGCGGCGGCGATCAGGGCGGAAGGAATTTTGTTCATAGCTTTCTCCGGGCAACAAAAAAGCCGCCTTGCGGCGGCTTCGGTGGATTGGGATAGGGCGCTGTTAGAGGAACAGCTTGGTCAGCGTGACGATGCCAGCCACAAAGGCCGTGGCGACCACCAACGGATACCACCGGGTCTCCATCATCAGCTTGTCGCTCTCGCGGTTGATCTTGCGAATCTCAGCGGTGAGCTTGCGCACTTGCAAGTCCTCCAGTGGTCCATTGGTGCTCATGGTAGCTCCAAAAAAGACCCGCCGTCACACGTCGGCGGGGTGTGGAAAACCGGGTTGACGAAAGGGGATCAGATGACAACGGGGGAGGGACAAGGCGCAACTTGGGTGCGGTTCCTGTTCGCCTGGCGCTCCCGCTCGTTGAGTCGGGCGCGGTGCTCGCGGATGCCGCGGCGGATGCAACCGGCCACGTAGTAGTCGCGGGCGGTCATATCAAACGGGATCATCGTCATGGGTTGCTCTCCAGTGAATCGGACCACCAAAACGCCCCATCACAACGGTAGGGACGCTTTGGCGGTCAGACTCATGCTTGTAAGGCATGGAATCTGACCGTCGCCAGCTTCCGGGAGCGCCTCCAGCTCGCCTAGGAATCCCGTACAGATGGCCCCGCTCTTTCTGGCGGTGACCCGGTATCCGTGGCGGCCTTCATCGGCCCTTACACTTCCCGGCGCGGCTAGTGTTCCCAGCTCCCCGCGTTCTGCCGTGGGCGGCGCTCCTGCCTGCCCCTTTCCTACTGTCCCGACCGCACCCTGCGACCGTTGTTCGATGGTGGGCATTATGCCCGTTTGTTCCCGGTTTGTCAATCACTCCCGGT
>NZ_JBEZNU010000096.1:0-2190 GCF_040653375.1 Streptomyces sp. NPDC047974 | reverse complement strand
GTCCGACACCTCAACGGCCATCCCCGGCTCGGGGTGTTCCAGGTAGAGCGCTCCGTCGTAGCCCACCATTGCTTGTTCGTTCGGCGTAGATGCCAGGGTGCCCGGCGCGATGCTGGCCCCTGTCAGAGTGAAGGCCCGGGCGTTCTGCGTCAGCACGGGGAAGGTCACCCGCACACCGCCTTGGCGGGGGGCCACCGATTGCTTTTCGGTCTCCCCGATCTCCACGCCCACCGGCAGCTCCTTGTCCTTGAGGCTGACGGTGGTGGGCAGCAAGGAGGGAACGTCGGTGACCAGCACGCGGCCTTGCTTGTTGGTCTGGCCGACCGGTGCGCCGTTGACCCGCACCGGCACGCCCGCTTGGCCCGGCACATCCACCACGGCGAAGCTGGCGTAGGCGGGTCGCCCGAAGGCCACGCCGCGGTGGTCCAGGAACACGGCGCCGGAGAAGTTGGCCGCCACCTGGGTTTGCCCGTCGTAGCGGTCCAGCATGATCCGGGCGTCGCCGTAACGCGTCATGGCATCCGCCGTGGCCTGGGTGCTGCCCTGATCGCCCTCGGCGTGCTCTGCCGCCAAGCGAAGGCCGCCCTCGGTGCGGTAGGTCGCTCGGGTGGTCAGGGCATCCTGGCCTGGAGCTTGGCGGGCCCGAACGCCCACGCTGGCCTTGCTGCCGAAGCGGTAGGTGTAGCTGGCGGACACTTGAAGATCGTCGCCTTGGAGGTCTCGGAGCACGTTGGCGGACACTTGGCCTGCAGTGCCCAGGTTCGCGCTCACGCCCAAGGAAGCGAAGGCCAGGCTGGAGCGCCCCGTGTCGATGGCGCTGTAGATGCCACGCAAAGTGAAGCGGCGATCCGGGCGGTAGGAAACGCTGGCTTGGGTGCGCGAAGCGATGGGCAGCGCCGTCTCGCTCTGCAGTCGCCAGAAACCGTCGTTTTCTTCGTGTTCCAGCCGCAGGCCAAAGGTGGGCCCTCGGTAGTCGTAGGCAGCAGCCCAACGCGTCCCGCCGTCGCTTGAGCGCCCCACCTCCCCGTCGAGCACGCCCCAGGTGCCCGGGGCCCAGGTGGAACCCACGGTGACGTTGCCCTCGCCGTTCTCGTCCACCTGACCACCGGCTCGGATGGTCCAGCGGTCGTTGACGCCCTTGGCCCACGACGCGCTGACGCCGGCCGTGCCGTAGCGGTTTTCGTCTTCGCGGACTTGTCCGGCCGCGATTTCCCAAGCGGAGAGTCCAGGACGCAGCAGGGTTGGGGCCACGTAGAGCCGTGCAGTGGAAACGGCAGTTTCCCGGCCGTAGGCGTCACGCACCACTACATCCGTTTGGCTGGCCCCCAAGGCCACGTTTCGCCCGTCCACGGTGAAGGGGCCGGCGTTGACGTCCTGGCGCGTGATTTCGGCTTGGTTGGACAGGACCTTGACCTGCCCCGGATCCAACGCGATGCCCCCCAAGGTCGGGACGGGCCACGTCGGCGTGAGCGGATCCAGCGCTGCCGGGTCCTTCGCGAGGCGAATGCCGCCCAGCGCCACGGGGCCGATGCGGGGCGTGGCGTAGACATCGCCGGCTTGCCAGGTCCGTTGGCGCTGCAGGTCGTCTTTCTGCCAGGCGGTCATGCCGCGGCGCATGCCAAACCCATTGGGGGATTGGTTGAGCTGCCCGGTGGTGGAGACCACGCCCCAACGCCCTCCGGTGCGCGCCTCCAGTGCCAAGGACGTCGCTTGTTGGCCGCCTGCAATCTGGGTGGCGAGGTTGTAGTTGACCAAGACGCCCCCGATGGCGGGCGACACCTGAGAAACCGGAGTGCCGTGCTGGCTGAGCTGCTGCGCCGGCTTGCGGTCAGCCGGAATGGTGAGCTGGACGGTGGCGTTCTCGGGGGTGTAAGCCACGGTCACGCCCAAGGCTTGGTCGGTCAGGTCCTGGCCCTCCTCGCCCGGGCGAAGGGTCACGCCGAGCTGCTGCCAGGTCGTGGATTCGGCCACCCAGGCCCCACTTTGCTGCCAGAGCAACACGGGGTCCTTCGCGGGCAGCCCGTTGGCCCGGATTGGCGCGGCCAGCACCGGCTCCACCCCGTCTGGGATGGCCGCGTGCGCGCTGCCAATGGACAGGACCAGCGCGAGGCCCAGGACGCTTCCCCGCCGCACGTGTCGCCCTCAGTTCACGGGGACGACGACGGGGGACCCGTTGACCGTGACGGTGAC
>NZ_JBEZNU010000095.1:0-2228 GCF_040653375.1 Streptomyces sp. NPDC047974 | reverse complement strand
CATGGCTCGGGGTAGAAATTGGCAATCACCCCTCGGGTCTCATTCAACACTCTGACGTTGTGATGGGTCTCTTTCGTCCCTGCGGGCAAACCGTTATGACTGAGGTCAGGTGACGACCAGAGATTTATCCGTCCACATGGTGCTCCGGAGCATTCATAGGACATCACTGTCCTCCATCGTCCAGGCGCATTTTCCGGCGCCTTATAGCCATGGCCATAAGAAAATCTCGGGGGACGTACGGTGGCGTTCGCGGGCTCATGATCTGCACCGAACAGGTGCCCGATCTCGTGGGCAAGGCTGCTGGTCGTGGCACCGAGACAATTCCGTTCCACTACCGCGAATGCGGTTTCCTTCGTCGCAAGCACGCGCTGCGATTGCCCACAGACCGACCGTGACGGACCGGTATCAATGATCATCAGCACGATGTCTGCCTTCTCAATATCAAGAACCTGATGCATGACGCCGAGTGCGCCTCTTCTTCCGGCAACCAGATCGTCAAGCGTCTGAGTAACACCGGTTTCCTGATAGCCGGAAAGGACGTTGGCGGCGCGCTCGAGTTCAATCTTGATTCCGCTATGAGAGAAACTCTCGTTGGCTAAACAGACGGCCTCCCGCATTTCTGCGAAGACCACCTCGCGGTCATCGCCGAGGGCCGTAGTTCCGTAGCCAAACAGAACACGTACTGTCGATTTCGCCTCTTGCTCAACGTCGTCAGAGCTGACCGCATCGAGTGCATCCGGGCTGACATCGCGAACCGGTGCCTCGCGTGGAAGCCGGCGAAAATCCTTTCGAATCAGCACACCGTCTTGCAGTTCGTATCGAAAGCTCCCAATGTCAAAGATGGCCCTTAGTTGTCCGTCAGCAGCCTCGGTGATCCGAACCGCTCTCTCCGCATCCAAGCACGAAGACGGTGCCTTAGATGTAGAAGTAGATGTAGATGTAGATGCCATCGTTCCGGTCCAACGAAGCCGGGCAGAGGGCATCGCGGCCACTGCTCCTGCATCCGTGCCCGCCGGGACATAGACCGGGTCTGGAGCCGCATTCAATCGCGGGCCTGCAGTGCGCTTCAATCGCACGATTGCATCGAAGAGATCCACTTCGATCACATTGTCGGACAATGCCTCTGGGTGAACGTCGACACGGCGAATCCAGTCGACAATGCTATCCTCGTGCTGCTTACGAATCTGCATACCGGGATCCCATCCGCCGACAGGAATCTCAATGAACTTGGATGCCGCCTGCGCAGGCCAGGATGCGCTGCTGAATAGCACGACGGCCAGAGAGAATAGAGCTGTTTTCATGATCTACTCGTAGTATCGGTGCCACATGGCATGACGAACGCTACGGCCTTGCTACTGACCACTTGGAGACTTTCGTCACATAGGCTGTGGGAGACAGCGATGTCGAGTAGCATGCGACAAAATCTCCCTATGCAAGCTCAGGATTGGTCAGATCTGAAGCGCTGAAATTCGGCCTCGCCATGCCAGCGATACTCAAATAACTGGCGCTTGCGACACCTGATAGTCTGGCCGCCGGTCCCTCACATCATTGCGCTCATTGAACACAGCGCGGCGCGTATCGCGCTTCACCAGCTGATCATCGTTGAGGGTATAGCGCCAGACGCCGTGCCTGAACCCCGCGCGTGCGCCCGAGGCACTCAATCTGATGCTTATGCGCTGCGGCTGGCTGAGCTTGGGTTTGCATCCGGGGACGTGCTTTTCGCCGTTCCCGTCCATTGCACGCTGGACATCGTGACAACTTCGCGATGGACGCCCTGCGCACCATCAGGGCGGTACATGACCTCTTCCGCGGTTTCGAACAAAGGGACGGAAGGATCGCGGACAAGGTGGAGAACAACGTCATACAGGTTGACGGTAATCTCGTCTGCGGCCGACGCAAGCTCATTCACTCGAACCAGACGCACCCATTCCACGGTGTCGCCACTCGCACGCAGGCGCTGCTCTGCCTGTACCACCGATGTATCGGCAAGCGCCTCCACGAATGGCTCAGCGGCCATGGTCTGCGAGAGCCATACCGGCGTGTAGAGCTGCAACGCCGCCAGCATCCTGATCGCTTCTATTCGAATTGCATGGACCTCCGGGACAGGACCGACGTCGGCTGCCTGGGGCAGCACGATACGTTTCGATCAATCACTAGAGGAATGCGGGCAAGGTCGCAATGGTCAACCGCGACAGCCCCAGCCAAGCATGTGTGGCAGGGCATTCTCA
>NZ_JBEZNU010000094.1:0-2241 GCF_040653375.1 Streptomyces sp. NPDC047974 | reverse complement strand
CGCAAAGCCGACCGATCCCCGCAACAATGCTTACCAGCGGTTGTTGAAGGCTATCCAAGCCATCCCCGGGGAATCGCCCAGGGAAAAGATGCGCAAGTTCACCGCGTTTGCGCTGAAGGTTTGCGTGATCAATCAGGCCGAGGAGTTGTTCACCCGGGGATTTGGGCCCTTGGTCGCCTGGTGTGACTTGACGCTGCTTGGGACTGACGTGCAAGGAAGCGAGGATTGGTGCCACGAAGCGGGCCAGGCCTACGGCGGCGCAGTGGAAACCTTCGAGCCGTTCGAATGCATCCTGGGCCGATTGTTTAATGAGTTGGTGTGGTCAGGGAAAAAGAACGACGCTCAACATTTCACCCCTTGGGGCTTGGCGAGGGCGATGAACGCCTTTGCTCAAGCGCCTCAAAAAGACGAGTGGCCCATGGGTGACCCCACCTGCGGAGCCGGCACGCTGTTGCTTGTGAAGCTTCACGAACTGGCCGGGAAGGATTCGAAGGCCCTTCGGGGGCTTACCGTGAAAGCGAACGACCGCGATCCGTTGTGTGCTGCGATGACCGCACTTCAGTTGCTGTCAAACCAGTTGATCTGGCGGATGCCCATCGGGCGCGTGGTGGTCGAGTGCAAAGACATCATCACTCAATACCTGGAAACGCGGGTGGTGTTTTGGTCTCTCACGCGAGATCGGTTCATCGCCATGGATGAGGAGATCCGGCTCGAGAAGGCCAACCGGGTGACGGGCGCTGACATGGGGGCGGCCAACGATGAATGAGGTCGCCAACCTTGTGAAGGCCATCCGCGCCATCCCTTCCACTCCTGGCAAGCCGTGGAATCCGCGGGTTGCATTCGAAACGTTCGTTCAGCACGCACTGATGTCAATGGCACATATCCACGCAGACACCAAGGGTCACCTCGACACCAAAGTCCTTGCTTTTGGACCCTTGAAAAAAAATGTCGAAGAAGCGCCTGAAGTGGTAGCAGCCATCAACGCTTACATCAAAGCGGTCTTCGCAAGCAGGCCGTTTGACGATGTCCTGGGACGGGTCCATGCCGAGCTGCTGGCCAGGAAGGGTGGGGAAGGGCTGGGTCAGTCTTTCACTCCCGGCGATCTTCTCGATCTGGTTCAAACCCTTGCCACCAGGCATCGGCCTGGTGGGAGCGGAGCCAAGGTCTACGACAGCTGTTGCGGCGCGGGTTCGCTTGCCCTTGCCGCGATCAGGAGTCAACAGAAACACCTTCCAAGCGAAAAAATCCTGGTGCTGGCGGGGGACATCGATCCGTTGTGCGCAGCGATGACGGCTTTGCAGATCCACGCGAATCAAACGTTTCATTTCTTGCCGCTTGGGGCGGTCAAAGTCACGGTGGGGAACGAACTGATCGGTCCCAGGCGCCCCGGGTTTTGGTCCCGCTTCCACCTCTACGAGTAGAGGCCGGAGGCCCGCCTTTCCCTCTTCAAGACTCGGCGGCGAGCAGCCGCCGGCTCTTGCTTCAAGCCGCTTTTGCTCTTGTTTTTCCTAACAGGTAACAAGCACCTGTTACCCCCTTGTTACCCGTGAAAGCCTTGTCCCATAAGGAGGTAACAAGGGGTAACAGGGTAACGGGTGGATCGCGAGCTCCCGATGGGTGTATGCATGGATGTTGTGAGCGGTGAGTGGATTTTTCTTGCGTGGATCTCTTAAACCACTTGTTACCTTGTTACCACCTGTTACCCCCAGTAAACATAAGGGTTTGAAGGGTAACAAGTGGGTAACAAGCACTTGCTACCTCCCAGGCTGATGCTTGAGGTATTTCACACTTTCAAGTGTTTCTGGAGCATCGAAAGCAGAAACGAACATCCGTTGGCGCGAGCCCTTGCCAGTTCCGTAAAGCCTGCTTAGATGGATTTGTGGCCACAACAGGACCACAAATCAAGAAACGGAGCAGGCAGTGAAGACGAAACGCGAAAAGACCGCACGGGATGAGTTGTTGAAGGCCCGGGTCAGCAAAAGTTTTAAGGCGTTGGTGGAGGAGACGGCGGTGGCCCGTGGGCAAACCCCTTCCGAGGCCATGCGTCAGGCGCTTCAAGAGTGGGTGCATCGCCCCAGTCAAGCGGCATAAAAAACCCCGGGTGCGAACCGGGGCGTTTACTACTAGGGATTACAACATGAAGAGTAAGTCGAAGACTGGCCCTGTCAAGGGCGGGGAGCCGCCGCGAAGGCTCTGAGCTGGGACAGACTGGGTTGTTTCACGCGCCGGACGGGAACCACT
>NZ_JBEZNU010000093.1:0-2534 GCF_040653375.1 Streptomyces sp. NPDC047974 | reverse complement strand
GGCGCCCACGACGTGTTCGTCCATGTCGAAGGTGCTCAGGGCCAGGACCCGGCAGTCCGGCAGTTCGGCGGTGAGCCGCTCGGAAAAACGATCACTTTCAGTGATTTAGCCCTTCATGGGAGGTCGCCAGCGAGTGGGTAGGATGGGCGCACAAGAAACGGAGACGCCCTTGAACACTTCCCCCGCCTACCAGGCCCGCCCAGTGGCACTGCTCTCAGCACGCACTTTGGGTCGGTGCCTAAGGAAACCTGTAGTCCGGGCGTGACCGCTTCCGAGTAAGGGCGTAGGTCAGGCCAAGCGGCTCACTACTTCGATCACTTCTTCCGCGCGGCAGATCTGCCGCGACGGCGAAGCTTTACCCAAAAACCAAGGAGATGCTCCCGTGGGACTCGATATGTTTGCAGGAAAAACCCGTAAAGACGTGGTGGACAACACCGCCGTGCCGATCATGGAATGGCGCAAGCACCCGGATCTGCATGGCTACATGCAGGCGCTGTATGCCAGCCGGAGCGGCTGCAAAGACCCGATGAAGTTCAACAAGAAGCCCCTGTTTCTGTCTAGGCAGGACCTGGAGGACCTCCGGCAGGCCGTGCTTTCCGGACAGCTTCCGAAAACGGAGGGGCACTTCTTTGGCGAGTCTCTTCCCGAAGAACAGCACTTCGACCTGATCTTCATCGATGGAGCGTGCCGCCTCATCGATCAGGGTTGGAATGTCTTCTACGACTCGTGGTGGTGATCTCTGTCCTCTCGTACCGCTACCCAACCTTCCGCATCCATCAACCTTCGGAGTCCATCGTGAGCAAGAAGCCCAGCAGCAAATCCCGCCGTAATCGGAAGTCGAATCGTTCCTCTCGATCTCATGGAGCGATCGTTCCGCAGATCTATTTGACGACCAGTGCGGCTTCCCTCATTGAGGGGATGGATAGCATTGAAAGGGAACTCTTTGAAATGACGCTCCCGGACTTGCTGACGTCGGAGGAAGTCACGTCCTGCATTCAAGTTTACGGTTCTTACCGAGCAGTCGTGACCCATTTCGACACGCAGTTTGTGGTCGAGTCCGTGGGGTGCCGCGCCGCTACGAAAGGCCATTCATCCAAGCCCGGCTTTGTTCTGGATACATACGATCAGCATGCACCCGGCGATTTGCAGCCTCCCTCGTGGCTCGGCAGCTTCCAGCCCCTCCTGCGCACGGCGCCGCTGCCCGGCTTGCAGTCCGAGTCGTAACCCCAACCCGGGCAGCGATCGCCTTTCCGGGCTTGCCTAAGGCAGTGCGGGCATCGCTTGCCTCTCTGCTGGCGCGCAGTAACCCAACCCCATAAAGCAAACGTTCAACGCGGCCCTTTGGCCGTGAGGGCGGAGCTTTGCCAAATCATCAAGGAACAGCCAATGAAACAGCGATACACCATCAGCGTCACCGGCCCGGTGTGGGTCGACTACAGCGTCGCCATGGATGTCACGTGTGTGTCCGATGCGATCAACCATCTTGAATCGCTTGATCCTGAAATCGCCGCACAGTGGCTGATTGAGTCATCGGCCTACTCTCTGGAAAGAATCGAACACGAGGTATGCGGAGGCGTGGGGGACGCGGTGTACGAGGCGATCCCGGACTACGTGTTCAACCGAGCCGGTGAGATGGAGTTCGGATCGGACGAGGAGGACGACCACGATGGTGTCGCCGATCCCGTCGCGCCCGCGTTGCCGCAACGCCTCTTGCTGACGGCGACGGGGCTCGCCAGCCGCCGCTACACCTTCGAAGCCGAGTCATGGGAAGACGCATTGAGTCAGTTTCACGGGCTCAGCACCGAGGAGCTCAATGCGCCGACGTGGAGCATTTGGGGAATTGATCTGGACGTGGACGTCAGCCTTGTCGTGGGGGCATTGGTCGAGGGCGGTGAAGCCGACGAAGACGCGCTGGAAGACATTGCCATGCACCTGGACGTGCAGCTGCCGTAGATGCCCTTGCTGTACCTCGGACCCGCTACGCAGGTCTGAATCCCTCGAACTAACAACAACTCCCTATCAACCATAAGGTGTGCACATTGAACATCCTCTCCGCTTCGTCTGACCCGAACAACCTCTTCATGCCGAAGGAGCGCAAAACCACCTCCATCCCCCGGACTAAAAAGCTCGCCGCAGCCACAGTTGGTTTCGACCGCTTGCCGCAGTTCGAGACAACCACCACTTGGCTCACCCCTCCGGAGCATATTTGGGGCAGCCCGAGGGAAGGCTTCACGGGCCTGGGGCCCTTCGACCTGGATCCGGCAACGCCCGAGAACGGGATGCCGTGGCCCACCGCGGCTCGGATGCTCAAGCCCAGCGATGACGGCCTGGCGTCGGAATGGCCGGCGGATGCCTTCGTTTTCATGAACCCGCCGTTCGGCCGGGGGCAAGAGGCCTGGATGGAGAAGATGGCCAACCACCCGGGGGGCGGCATCGCCCTGGTGTTTGCGCGAACCGAGACCCGCTGGTTCCAAAGTTTCGTGCTGAACCACCCCGATGTCAGCGCGGTGGTCTTCCAGGAGGGCCGCTTGAAG
>NZ_JBEZNU010000092.1:0-2631 GCF_040653375.1 Streptomyces sp. NPDC047974 | reverse complement strand
ACGCGGGTCTACTCGGTGACCATCACAGGATCATTCGGGAAGGTACGCCCTCCGCGTCCCACCCGGAGCTGATCCACAGGTCTTGAGCATTGCTCCGTACGAAGCGGCACGATCCTCTGTGTACGAGCCTGTCGTGGTGTGCTGTCGGGCGACTCGTTTCACGCGTGCTCGGCGCAGCGCGGCCGCCTGAGTCAGGGCGGCCTGGTGCCGGCGCAGCAGCTCCGTCTCCTCGACGGAGGCAGGCTCGTCTTCGGCCGACTCGGGGAAGTCAAGGAGGCTGCGCTCGCGCATCGCCTGGATCTGCCGCTCGACGCCCCCTTCGGCAGCCGGGCGGAGAACGGCTCGGCCGCCGCGGCTCGGTGCGCTTCGAGTGACTTGCGGTACCCGGCCGACGGCGTCCATGGCGTCTTCACCTGCCCGGCGGGCATCGTCCGGTCCCTCGAGGAGGGGCTGGTGCCAGCCGCTTCGGCCAGCGAAGTTTTCGTCGGGATGGCCGTGGGGGCAGGACATGCAGGGACCGTACGGTCGCGCCGGGCACCTTCGTTGGCCGCCGCGATCAGCTTCGAGCCGATCCAGTAGACCCGGCACCCGCTCCGTCCCGGCCAACGCAGACCGGCCAACTTCTCCGGTTCACCTGCGGGGGCCAGGCGCCAGGGGAGATCTTGTCGCTTGACGATCTTCCCTACAGTCCCGAAGGAGTGGTGATGGTCTCCTCCCCGCGGCCGCCCGAGTCCCTGGCCGAGTACCTGGACCGCTACGCCGGCCTGCCCCCGGACTTCGAGGGCCGGCTCTCGGTCGACAACGTCAGCAGGATTGCGCTGCTGACCACAGCCCACTGCGACCGCTACATGGCCACCCAGCACATGCTGTCGCTGCTCGCCGGACTTCCCATTCCGACCGATGAGCCCTACGAGGACTTCTGGTTCAAGCTCTGGCAGGCGTCCGGGACGGCGTACTTCATGCCAGGCAACATGCGAGCGTCCGTCCTCGCCGCCCTGGACTACGACGGCCTGGGCCTCGCCGGCCGCTTTCTCTCAGCCTTCAACGAGATGACCGCCGAGCAGTGGGACGCTGCGGCGAAAGTCATCGGGGAGGCCCTGGACGAGCGCATCGCCTACGCCCCTCAGCAGGCGGGCGAACTGTGGCTGCGGGACATGCAGATGACCGCCTGGCGAGTCCAGTACACCGCCCCCGGACCCAGGACGTGGCAGGATCGCGAGGCGTTTCGCCGTGGCTGGGAAGGCGTCTGACCAGCTGCTTCAGGCAGTCGGCCGCACTCCGAAGCGCCGGGCACCGGCTGGCACCAGCTGACGGTGCGCCTCGAGTGCGCGGTGGTAGCCGGCAGACGAAACTGGGCGCGGCCGGTGCGGGCGGGGTCGGGTCGGCGGCCGCCGTGGCGGGGCCGGCCTTCATGGACGCTGGCGGCAGGACGTTCAGGACGGGCATGTTCGCCTCGGACGCCTTTCCGTCGACGGCCGGAATCAGCTTGGGCGCGATCCAGCGGACCTTCGTGCCGTACGCCGGGCATCGGGGTCGACGTCCAGGCGGCCGGACTCCGCGTCTGCGAGTCCGCACGCCGCCTCCGCTACCTGGTCGGCCTGCTCCTCGATGCCGGGCCCTGCCCGGTCCACCAGCCCCATGCCGTCCCCAACGCCTCGCGCGGCCGCGGAGACACCGTCGGGAGCCCCGGTGCTCGTCGCTCGTCCCGGCCTGCGGGCCGACGTGGTCTCCAGCCCGTAGCTGTCCGGCCGCTTGAAGAACCGCTGGCCTGCTGTTCCTGCGGCGCGTGAGTCTCGGTAGGCCGGCCCGCGGCGGGAGGAGGCCGGCCCCCGCCCGTGCCCTGGCGGGGGCCGTTGAAGGCGGCGTGGACGATGACTTTGACCTTGTAACCGGCACCTGCTCCGACGAACCCCGTCTTGCTCTGCTCACCCGCACAGAGGCTCGCGAGATGGTCGAGCTGCTCCAGGTCCTGGAACAGCTTGCCCCGAACGACCACGGCCAGGCGGCCGGACAGCTCGCCGCCGACCTCGCCCGTCGCCTGCCCGCCCCGTAACCAGAGCCGCAGCAGAGCCAGGCAAGGCCATCTAAGGGAACTCGACCTCCGTCCCGCTCCCGGCAGGGCGGGGTGTGGGCCGATCCAGACCGAGACTGCCCCACGGGGCGCAGATCGCGCACATCTCCAGGTCAGGAAACTCCTGGAACGCGATCACCACCTCGTCGCGGCTGAGCAGCCCGAATTCCCGGGTGTACTGGCCGCAGTTCCCCCGGTGCAGCATCGGGTGGCCCTGGACCGCGCGGGCGGGCTGGAGCTTCCACGTCGTTTCGCGGTGGGCCTGTTCCCGACGCCGCTGATCCTCGGCTTCCTCCCGCTCGAGGTCCCGGATCGTGCGCTCCTCGACCGCGACCTGGTGGCGCAGCCATACCAGCAAGGTCCGGTGCTTCTCGATCCGCTCGGCTATCGACAGGGCCATGGTGCTCGCCGCCTCATGCCGCCAGGGCGTCGCCGCCGAGGCTGGCCAGGACGTCCGGGTCGTGCTTAAGAGGGCATCTGATCAATGTTCATGCCGGTATGGGTGGCATGTCCGATTCGATTCGCCAGGTTGGTACGGATTCTCCGGTGAGTTCGCGGCT
>NZ_JBEZNU010000091.1:0-2671 GCF_040653375.1 Streptomyces sp. NPDC047974 | reverse complement strand
CAGAAGGAGTAAACGTAAAAATCAAACCACTCCACCAGATTGCCTGATGAAGCCCCGACGATAGCGAAAATGCGTTTCTTGTTATCCAGCGCCCCCTGTTCGACGCCGTGCTCATCCCCAAGAGCCGAGGTTGTTTCTGTCATGATGTATTCTCCGAGCCATAACAATGATGAAATTTGGCTTCCTGCCGCCCTGGTTGTTACTTTATTGTTATTTATAAGTTAACAGCCAAACTTAATAGCGGACGAAGAATATCTGACATTCAGAGAAACAATGCGTTGGTTTTGTGATGAATATTAAACAGTACGATGAAAGCTGAAGCGTATTACAACGGGGATTTTCCATTTTACGCATAGCAAAAAGCCCTGAACGTCAGTTCAGGGCTTTCGGCTTTATTTGATGCCTGGCAGTGTCCTACTCTCGCATGGGGAGACCCCACACTACCATCGGCGCTACGGCGTTTCACTTCTGAGTTCGGCATGGGGTCAGGTGGGACCACCGCGCTATTGCCGCCAGGCAAATTCTGTTTCATTCCAACCGCCTCACTTCCATGAAGCCATCAGAACCAATCTCGGAACGTCGCTGAAAATCTCTCTAAAAACACCTTCGGTGTTGTAAGGTTAAGCCTCACGGATCATTAGTACTGGTTAGCTCAATGCATCGCTGCACTTACACACCCAGCCTATCAACGTCTTAGTCTTAAACGTTCCTTCAGGGACCTTAAAGGCCCAGGGAAGACTCATCTTGAGGCGCGCTTCCCGCTTAGATGCTTTCAGCGGTTATCGCTTCCGAACATAGCTACCCGGCAATGCCACTGGCGTGACAACCGGAACACCAGAGGTTCGTCCACTCCGGTCCTCTCGTACTAGGAGCAGCCCCTCTCAAATCTCCAACGCCCATGGCAGATAGGGACCGAACTGTCTCACGACGTTCTGAACCCAGCTCGCGTACCACTTTAAATGGCGAACAGCCATACCCTTGGGACCGACTACAGCCCCAGGATGTGATGAGCCGACATCGAGGTGCCAAACACCGCCGTCGATATGAACTCTTGGGCGGTATCAGCCTGTTATCCCCGGAGTACCTTTTATCCGTTGAGCGATGGCCCTTCCATACAGAACCACCGGATCACTAAGTCCTAGTTTCCTACCTGCTTGATCCGTCGATCTTGCAGTCAAGCACGCTTATGCCTTTGCACACAGTGCGCGATGTCCGACCGCGCTGAGCGTACCTTCGAGCTCCTCCGTTACTCTTTAGGAGGAGACCGCCCCAGTCAAACTACCCACCATACACGGTCCCCGACCCAGATAATGGGCCCAGGTTAGAACGTCAAGCACGACAGGGTGGTATTTCAAGGATGGCTCCACTGCAGCTAGCGCCACAGTTTCATAGCCTCCCACCTATCCTACACAGACGAACTCAACGTTCAGTGTAAAGCTATAGTAAAGGTTCACGGGGTCTTTCCGTCTTGCCACGGGAACGCTGCATCTTCACAGCGATTTCAATTTCACTGAGTCTCGGGTGGAGACAGCGCCGCTGTCGTTACGCCATTCGTGCAGGTCGGAACTTACCCGACAAGGAATTTCGCTACCTTAGGACCGTTATAGTTACGGCCGCCGTTTACTGGGGCTTCGATCAAGAGCTTCGCCTTGCGGCTGACCCCATCAATTAACCTTCCAGCACCGGGCAGGCGTCACACCCTATACGTCCACTTTCGTGTTTGCAGAGTGCTGTGTTTTTATTAAACAGTTGCAGCCAGCTGGTATCTTCGACTGGCTTCAGCTCCATCCGCGAGGGACTTCACCTACATGCCAGCGTGCCTTCTCCCGAAGTTACGGCACCATTTTGCCTAGTTCCTTCACCCGAGTTCTCTCAAGCGCCTTGGTATTCTCTACCCAACCACCTGTGTCGGTTTGGGGTACGATTTAATGTTACCTGAAGCTTAGAGGATTTTCCTGGAAGCAGGGCATCAACTACTTCTGCACCGTAGTGCATCGTCATCACGCCTCAGGGTTAGTATGCAACCGGATTTACCAGGTCACACCCCCTACACGCTTAAACCGGGACAACCGTCGCCCGGCTAGCCTAGCCTTCTCCGTCCCCCCTTCGCAGTAACACCAAGTACAGGAATATTAACCTGTTTCCCATCGACTACGCTTTTCAGCCTCGCCTTAGGGGTCGACTCACCCTGCCCCGATTAACGTTGGACAGGAACCCTTGGTCTTCCGGCGAGCGGGCTTTTCACCCGCTTTATCGTTACTTATGTCAGCATTCGCACTTCTGATACCTCCAGCAAGCTTCACAACTCACCTTCACAGGCTTACAGAACGCTCCTCTACCGCATCACCCGAAGGTGATACCCGTAGCTTCGGTGTATGGTTTGAGCCCCGTTACATCTTCCGCGCAGGCCGACTCGACTAGTGAGCTATTACGCTTTCTTTAAAGGGTGGCTGCTTCTAAGCCAACCTCCTAGCTGTCTAAGCCTTCCCACATCGTTTCCCACTTAACCATAACTTTGGGACCTTAGCTGACGGTCTGGGTTGTTTCCCTTTTCACGACGGACGTTAGCACCCGCCGTGTGTCTCCCATGCTCGGCACTTGTAGGTATTCGGAGTTTGCATCGGTTTGGTAAGTCGGGATGACCCCCTAGCCGAAACAGTGCTCTACCCCC
>NZ_JBEZNU010000090.1:0-2787 GCF_040653375.1 Streptomyces sp. NPDC047974 | reverse complement strand
GGACGCATTCGTGGCACGGATCAGCCCCAAGGCGATCGAGGTCACCGAGGCCCGTCGCGTTTCAATTTGCGGTGCTATCGGACAGGCCGAAGACCGCTTCAGTATCAGGCTCGGCACCAGCAACACATGGAAGCGCTGCGACATCGACCTGACTGACACCGTAGCCGGCTATGCTTCGACAGGCGTGACATTCCACACCACCACCAGCGACGAGGGAAGCCAGCGAGGCTTCTCCGCAGAGAATTTCAAGCGTCCTCGCGGCTACGTCGCATTCGGAAAATACGCGCGCTACCAAGAAGGTCGGACTAAAGACCGGCTGATCAGTAGCCCGTAATATCCAGAGCCAGAACCGCAAACACCCCGTTGGAGATATAGCCAATGTCCGACGGCGTTCCTGGCGAAGACTGCTGCACGAACACTGTCATGTCGGCTGAGGAAAACACTCCATTCAAGATACGCGCGCCCGGAATGTAGGTGTACTGGTCCACCTGCGCGGGCTGCGTCTCGGGATTGTTGATCCATTGCCGAGACTGGTTCATCGCGGCACCGCAGAAGGCAATGGCATAGGTTCGAGAAGGATCAAGCTGCCCACCACCCTGGCCATTGACGATCTGCCCTGCCACACGCATCCAGCTCATGCCGCTGTCGAACACAAGCCGGCCGTCGCTTTGCCGCCAAACCTTCAGGCCTCTTGTACTGGATGCGATGTAGGTGGGAAGCGTGAAGACGAACCAGTCAAAGGCTACCGGCCCTCCCTGCGTGCGGATCAGGAAGGTGTATGTGTTGCCACTGATGGATACACCCAGAATGCCGATGTACTTCGACTGGTCGTGCGTTCTCAGTGCGACCTGAGGAATGACCGCTGCGGGCAAGGTAAAGGTGAGCGTGTACAGCCCATAAGCAAGCTCTGGATTGGCTGACGATGTCTCACCACTACCCCGCGAGTACAGAGACAGGTTCTCGTAGTTCTGATCGATCGTCAGCACGCTGCCATTGTTGGTCCACACTTTCAGGCCAGTTGCCATTACCAGAGTCCATAGTGGAGCGTGCAGGGTGTCCTGACGTTGGTAGTGAAATCCCATGACATACGAATGACCGACGCACTGATGTCGGTCAGTACCACGTTGGGGACGCCGCGCGTCGGTTGATTCGAGTCATTCGACACGATGAAAAAGAACGCTCGGTTCCCCTGGGAGGCGATGTCGATGGAGCCGGCCTGGTTTCCGGTCTGAACTGAACCAAGCAACCGGGTCAGACGCGTTGTCACATCGAACTTCACCGAGCCGTCGTTGTTCCATACCTTCAGTCCGGTGGCCATCAGATGCCATCCCCAAGGGCAACAAGTGGCTGCCCGGTTGGACTACGAACGAAGATGTTCTGGTCATTGATCGAAAGCGATCCGCCACCAACTGGCCCGTTCATTGCCAGGCTACCGTTCTTGTCCAGCTTCCAACGTGGCAGACCACCTGCGCCGACCGCTGTGGACTGGATCACGTCGCCGATCATGGCATTCTGAATCCAGCCAGTTCCGATCAGTGCCTGGCTGATGAAGGTCTGGCCGCCCTGAATCACGAATGGCGACGTGACCTGCCCGTTCACCAAGTTGATCACCGCAAACCGGTCGGCCTGGAACAGGATCTGACTCTGGTAGCTACCGTCCGGCTGATTTTCGATGCCAATGCCCATCCCGGCCGCGTAGTACTGGCCATTCGCCGCCACCTGCAGCTTCAGGGTCCACGAAGCGCTGATCCTGCCGTCCATGTCGACTACCGCCTGCGAGTTCTCCTGCACCAACGCCTGCGTTTCGCCTACCTTCGCTTCCACCGTGTCGGTGCGCTGAGCCTGGGCATAGTCGCCCTCGGCGATGACCGTCTGGATGGTGAGCGTTCCAGCGAACACCGTGGCGTCGCCAGCGCCCCAGTCGCTATCACCGGCGGCTTGAACGTCCAGCTGGGCGAACAGGCCATCCGTCTTCTGCCCGATCGCCTGCAGGCCGGTTTCCGGATCATTGACCTGCAGCTCCAGCGTGTTCACCCGGCCGACCACCGCACCCGCCTGAGCGACGGCATCACCCACATCCTTCCATTTCGTGCCCGGTGGCTCCTCATTCCCCGGCGCGTTGTCGTTCCACAGCCAGATCTTGCCGTTGTGCACGACGGTATCGCCGGGGTCATAGGTGGCGCCGGCCTCCCAGATCAGTGGCACGATCTGGTCGATGCTCTCGATCTTGGAAAGCAGGTCCTGCCCCAACGCGCTCTCGGTAATCCGACCCGAGAGGTAGGCGTCGTAGTCCGACTGGTTTGTGCTGGCCTCCCCCATCACGCCGGTGCCGGTCGGATACCACGGACCGATGTTGCCGCTCTTGTCCACCAGTCGGCCCCAGAAGTAGAACCGGGCACCGGCAGCAAGACCGTCGAGCTGGTAGCGGTTCTGCGGGTAGGCGAAGTCGGCGAACTTCGTGGCGCTGGCGCGGTCTGGCCCAGTACTACGCCAGATCTCGGTCCGCTCGGTGTCGGTGGCCCCGGGCGGGAAGCCCCAAGCCAGCTGTATGCCGAACACCACAGGGGTGGTGGTCAGCGAGGTCAGCGCCGGCGGCGGCTCGGTCTTGCCCTTGATGTCCGTGAGCATGCTCAGCGCCGGCTGCGAAACCGCGTTGAGCGCGTTGACCGCGCGCACCCGGGCCAGGTACTTGCCGGCGTAGATGCCCCGGACCTCACAGCTGGTGGTCCCTACCCGGCCCGCACGAACCCAGTTCAGATCGTCCCGGCGCCATTCCACGTCGTAGGC
>NZ_JBEZNU010000089.1:0-2853 GCF_040653375.1 Streptomyces sp. NPDC047974 | reverse complement strand
GTTCGGTCATGGCGCGAGCCGCGAGATAGGCGCGCTCTACAACCAGCTCCGCAACAGGCAAATCGGCAGGGGCAGTGGGCAGCACATTGAGACCGCGAACCCTGCACTCCTCCAAGAGGTCCTGGTCATCGAAATCATCAAGGTCGACGTCGACAGTGATGGTCGGCATACGAAGGTTCTCCAGTCAGTTGATGTGTACACGGGGCCAGAGAGCCGGCATCTGCCGTTGCCACGCTGCGTAGCCCACCCGTGTGCCGTTCTTGAGCGAGCGCTGCAGGATCTGGCCGAACTGCACGCGGAGCGAGAACCAGCGGCACGGGTGGGCAGCAACTGCTGCCGCGTACCGCTGCAGCCTCTCTTCAGGCGTCGGCGTGGCCGTGCTGACGATCACCGCGTCCAGGCCGCCGCCGATCGGATGCAGGCCGTCCATCAGCGCACCAACCTGTGCAGGTTCGGCGCGACGCGCTGGCGCTGCTCTTCCGCCTCGCGCTGACGCTGCGCGCTCGCCTGGTGCGTGCAATACACGCGGTAGGGATGCCGGCAGGGGCGCTTCGCGCGCTCCAAGGCCGCGCGCTGGTCCGGCGTCAGGTCAGGTGCTGGGAGCTTGATCGCTGGCGCCCTCATGCTTCACCGCCTTTGCCACGGGCGAGGGCGCGCTGGCACCGAGGGCAGGTCACCGGATGCGATTCGCACGCGGTCCAGCCCACAGAGCGGCGCCCAGGCGCTGCTCCGCACAGTGCCTTGCCGGTCGCTTCGATGAATCCGCCAAGGCGCCGCACTTGCGCGGACGGGATCGCATGCAGCTTGGTGCCCTGTCCCCGTTCGAGGCCGTTTGCACAGCGGCCGGCCAGCTTCGCCGCCAGCACTTCAGCAGCGGCGTTCATGCGGCACCGCCTTTGACGCGGGCGAGGGCAACTGCGCGCCGCGCCCAGGCTTCGCGCGCCGCTTCGAACGATTCGTGATCGCTTGGCGAGTTGAGCCATCGGTCACGCGCTTGGTCGTAGTCCTCATCGGCTGCAACGAGCGCATCAATGGCCTCGGCCGCTTCCTGCAGCGCGTCGGCGTAGCGGCGGGTGTCCGCACCGTCGTCGGCGGCGCCGTGCAGCGCGCTGACCGCGTGGCGGATGGCCGCGATCTTGGATGGGGCGCTCATGCAGCACCGCCTTGTGCGCGCACCATGCGGCGGAGGCTCCTGCGCACATCGGCGATGGCTCGGCCGGCGCTGGCGCGACGCTCCAGCACTGCGCGCGCGGCAACGTCAGCGGCTGCGGCGACCAGGTTCGGTGCGAAGCCCATTCCAGTGGCGGCCGTAGCGGCTGCCTTGGCGGCGACGGCCGCGCGCTGTGCGAGGGGGTAGGTGATGGCGGCGATCATGCTGCACCGGCCTGGCTGATCGTGTAGCCACGGCTGCGGGTGGCATTGATGCGGTAGCCGTGCTGGGCCAGCTTCTGGCGCAGGCGGCAAATGGTCACCTCGACGGTGTTCGATTTACGGCCGGTACCGCCATACAGGCTCTCTTCCAGCGCGGAGCGGCTGATTGGGGTGTCACCTGCATTGATGATCAGCTGCAGCACCTTAGATTCGGTGGGGCTCAGGGGCAGGCGCTGTGCGCCGATCATCGCGGCGCGCGGTTCAGTACGGAGGCCGGTGATCACGGCGCCACCTCCACGAAGGCCAGTTCGTGCATGACGCACTGCGCCCGGGCCAGCACCGGGGAGGTGCTCGGCTCTTTGCCGTCTGCGGTCGACAGGGGGACAACCGCATTGGCCCGGACGCATGCCGCCGGGGAAATCTCATAGGAGCCGCTCAGGACGGCATCGGCCGCGTCGAGGGAAAGCTGCCAGCGCGCCGGCTCGAAGTTTTGCGTCAGCGCCGCAGTGACGCCTGCCGCACAGTCGGGCACCCGGTCTGCATCGCGGAAAGCGTTGAGGGTCGTGTTGGCGACGGTGGCACGCAGTGCCCAATCGTCCCTGGCGGCCAGCTCATACACAGCCAGGGCGGCGCAGATGCGGGGGCTGGTGATCACCAGCCCGTTCGGCGCGTCGTCTGTAGCCGCGGCGGGTGCATCGGTGGGGGTGGCCCAAGCAACCACGCCCAGGGCGGTGAAGCACGCCAAGGCGGCCAGGCCGACGCGGGCGGTGCGCTTGGTGTTGAGGGTCAGGGGCATTGCTAGGTCTCCGTTCCGGCGGCTGCCGATGACGGAACAATAGCGCTGCTATCTAACCTTTACAATAGCGATGCTGTTTACGAGTCGTTTTTGTCTCAATGAATTTCTGAATCCGTTAAGAAATCAGAATTCCCAACGCTTGAGGCAGTCGCTGTATGCAGCGTCTCTAAACTCCCCCGTGACCACGTCTTTGGCGGCCTCACTGGTCAAGCGAGGAAGGTCATAGGCCTTGTGGACGAAGCCCACGTACGGCTCACCATACTTCGTTGCAGTAGCCATGACGGTAGCCATCGGTGTGCCCATCTGCCTTGCCTTCATGATGCGCTCGGCAGCAGTAGATTCGCCTTCGCACAGTTCGGCCGTTGATCCCTTGAGCGTGTCGATGGCCTCTTGAGCTTTTGTCGCAGCCTCGGCTGCCGATGCAGAAGCACGGGCAGCCGCGGCGCGCGCAGGATCGTTGCTAGGGTTGCTTGCGTTGACGCACCCACAAAGGGCGAGCACCACGATCCCAGCGGCAGAAAAATACTTCCTCATTGGTCATGCCTCTTAACCATAGCGGCTGCGGAGTAAGCCGGCATCTTCAAAGCTGACGCCGTCCCGCAGGCAATCTTCGGCGCGCTCCAAGTCCTTATGCAGCTGGATCAGGTCATCATCCGGAAGCTGTTCGATGCCCCTGTAACCGAAAC
>NZ_JBEZNU010000088.1:0-2910 GCF_040653375.1 Streptomyces sp. NPDC047974 | reverse complement strand
GGCCCGTGGTGCTGGTTGCTCCGAACTGCAGGCGGCGCAGGGGGCGCACGGTGAGGCTGATGATCTGCGTCTCGCTGCGGCCGTCGTTGCTCCAGGTTTCGTAGTGGGTGGCCAGTGAAGGGTCATCCGCGCGTTCGTCCTGTACCCGGCTGCTGGAACGCACGACCTGGTCACGCCCCTTGCGGCTGACGACCTTGCCGAGGAACTCCCAGCCCTTCCATTGCTGCTTGACGCCCAGCGTCAGCTCATCGTCGTAGGCGATTCTCAGGCGATCGAAATGCAGGCCGTTGGCGGTCTGCGTGCCTGCGGTCCACTCGCTGTCGAGGGTGGGGCGGCGCTGGTTCCTGTATTGCAGCCGATCAAGGCCATCGCGCAGCCGCCACGTGGCCGCGTTGCGGCCGTAATAACGGTTGGCACCCGCGATCAGCTGGGTGTCGCCGGCGGCGTCGAGATCCAGTGACATCGCCAGGCGCGGTGCGACCGTGGTGTGCCGCATGTAGCTGTCATGGTCGATGCGCAGGCCGGGGCGCAACGACAGGCGCCCCGCGCGGATGTTGTCTTCGGCGTAGGCGCTCCAGCTGTCGATCTGGAAGTCTAGCCGGCCGCGCGTGTAATAGGTGCGGTTGGTGAAGAACTGTCCGGGCCAGTTGCTGGTGTTGGTGCGGCCGGTGCGGGTCAGGCCCATCCAGCAGGTCTGAGTGTCGGTGATGCCGGCCTTGTT
Source organism: Streptomyces sp. NPDC047974 (assembly GCF_040653375.1). Lineage (NCBI taxonomy): Bacteria > Bacillati > Actinomycetota > Actinomycetes > Kitasatosporales > Streptomycetaceae > Streptomyces > Streptomyces sp. NPDC047974. The sequence continues at coordinate 2,189 of NZ_JBEZNU010000088.1, read as the reverse complement.
GGTACAGCTGGTGGTGCGCGCCGGCGAGACATAGATGTAGGTGTCGTCCAGGCGCTCGTAGTCGACATCCTGGTGCTGGTACTGGACGCCTGCCGCGAAACGATGCTCCATGCCCAGCCAGCGCTGCGGTGCCAGTATCAGATCGGCACGGTACTGGAGCGTCTTCTGTGCCTGGTCAATATCGCCGAATTCACCTTCCAGCGAGCTGCCAGCGGTTCCCCAGTCCTTGCCCTCGGCCCAGTGCCAGCTCATGTAGTCCGCAGACTGTGGATGGCGGGACTGCTCGGTAGAACTCCAGCCCACCTGCTGGGTCAGATTGCCCCATTGCGGCGACCACGTCGCCTTGAGCATCGCCTGGCGGCCACCGCCAATGATGTCGATGCCGGCACCGGGGACGTTGGAGCGGAAGTAGTGGGATTCCTCCGGCGCACGGGTAAAGCTTGCCTCGATGTCGAGGGTGTCGCTCGCTTCCCAGACCGCCTTGACGAACAGATTGTCGATGCTGCGCCGCTGGATCTGTTTCTCCGGATGCGCGTCGTCGACCAGGTGCGACTGCAGGTTGTAGGTGGGAATGGTCGAGCGCTTGCGGGTGAAACTGGCCAGGACGCCGATGCGGTCGGTCAGATAGCCTTCCAGATCAGCGCGCGTGGTTGTCTTCTTGAATTCCGGCTGCCCGTCGTTCGCGCCGGACGCCTTCTGGTAGCTGTCTGCGACGGTGGAGTCCAGGTGGTAGCGTGTCCACGAAGATCGCGAGGACTGGGTGGACAGGCGGCCGCTGAAGGCGCGCGATGGTCGTCGGGTGCTGGCTTCGACCACGCCGCCGTTGAATCCACCATAGGCGGCCGAAACGTTGCTGTCATGCACGGTGATGCCTTCCAGCAGGCTGCTGTCCAGTGCCAGCGCCTGCGAGCCGCCTGGAACGGAGAACAGCCGGTATACCTCCGGATCCGCACCCGGGTCGATGTCGTTGTTGAAATTCATGCCATCGACGATGAACGCGTTCTGATAGAACTTCGCACCATTGATGCTGATTTCCGCAGGACGGATTTCGCCGGGGCTGAAGCTGCCCTGGTCGGCATTGTCGAACTGCACGGCGGGATGGATGCGCAGCAGCCGGGTGATGTCACCGTTGCCGGCGGCCTGCGCCGCGACGTAGCTGCGGTCCAGTTGCAGGCTGCCTCCGAAGGTCGAACCGGTGTCCTGCCCCGGCACGTGCAGGGTACTGGTGCGTCGTGCGCCTGCCGACACCTGCGCACGCTGCAAGGTGTAGCTGCCATCGGCGCGCCGCACCGCGCGCAGCCCGCTGCCGTGCAGCAGTGCGTCGAACCCTGCGTCCACGTCCAGCCCTATGGTAATCGATGGAGCCTGGCGGCCACGGGTCAGCGCGGGGTCGAAGGACAGGGCCACGCCATGCTCGGCGGCGAACGCGCCCAGTGCACTGCCCAGCGAGACGGTGCTGCGCTGGACGTGCAGGGATTCATCGGGCGGTGATTGAGCCAGCGCGGGTGTGGCGGCGAGCGCGGAGGCGAGGAGGCTCAGTCGAAGCCGGGGCAGGTTCACGGTCATGGGGAGGAAAGTGAGGGGTTCATACCCTCTGCCACGCGACGCTCGGAAAAGTGTCAGCCGCGATGTCCCGCAGCCGACACGTGGATCCATAGCCCCTGCTCGATCCGCAGCTCATGGGTGGCGGCAAGCATCGACAGGCTGCGTTGTAGGTCGTCCAGCGGGAATGCGCCGGACACCGGCAGGCCGGCGACGCGCGGATCCACGCGCAGCCAGCGGTGCTGATAGCGCCCCAGCTCCTGCAAAACCTGCTGCAGCGGCATTGCATCGGCGACCAGCATGCCCCGGACCCACGCGTCAGCGCCGGGTAACGCAGGTACGGGCAGTGGCAGCCGGGTCAGGTTCCAGCACAGCTGCTGCCCGGCGTCGACCTCGCGCTGTTGACCCGGTATGGAGATCCGCACCGCGCCGTGCTGGACCACCAGCAGGGCATCGTCCCCGAACAGGCGCACGCAGAAACGGGTGCCAAGTGCCTGCAGCGTGCCGTAGGGGGTCGTAACCCGGAACGGCCTCGCCGGGCGTTGTGGATCAGCGGCTGTCTCCACCAGCATCTGCCCATGCCGCAGCCGCAGAAGGCGCGCATGCGTATCGAATGCGACGTCGACCGCAGTGCCGGTATCCAGCTG
>NZ_JBEZNU010000087.1:0-2991 GCF_040653375.1 Streptomyces sp. NPDC047974 | reverse complement strand
AAAGCTACCCCCTCGGCATGCGCCAGGCGACTTCACAACCCCCGTCGAAACCAATGCACCCCCGGTTTCTTCAAGTGCTGCAAGGCTTTGGGGCCAATGCCGGCAAAAAAGCTGACACTGACCCTGCCCAACGAAACGGATCTTACGGCAATCTTCCTGAACAGTCACGCCCGCAACTGCGAGGCGCCTGAGCTGTTCAGTCCTCGGTACCGGTGTCCAGCACCGGGCTGACGAGGGCCCTCAGCGGATCCCAGATAGCCGCCGCCCTGGCGCCGGCGTCGGGAACCATCGATGGGACCATCGGCCATACTTCTTGGCTGTGATCGTCCAGTCCCGGTGCTCCATCTGCCGGGTCACCCACATCACGTTGTCGCCGACGCTGAGCGTGGAACTGCTCCTGGGGTCGTGGGGGACGAATCCGTCGACGGTGGCGGTATGGGTGCGCTGGGCCTTCAGGGCGTCGATCGTCGGCTGCAGCAGCTGCGCCTCACACATGCCGGGCTAGGTCTTTGAGGCCTTCGTCTTGCCCATGACCCAGGCGCGTCGGATATTGGCCGTGCCCTTGCGCCAATCGATGTCCGACTAACAAAGACCGATCATTTCCGAGGTGCGCAGACCCGTTGCGAAGTTGAACAGGCAGTAATTACGGACCTGGTCCTCGCGGCAGGCTGCCAGGATCGATGGGACATCCTCGGGGATCGCAGCCACGGGACGAAAGCATGCATGGAAGGGCCGCTACACCAATCACGTGTTGACACGATTGTTCAGGATTGATAAGAGTTCAGCTGTTGGTGGAGAAGGCAAGGCAGCAATTGGTCCAAGGAGAGTTCTTAGAGTTCTGGATGTTAAAGAGGGCCTACTAAAGCAAAGGAGTGCATATGAAGGGCAAAGGTATATTGCTGGCAGTGGTGGCGAGCGCGGTATTTTTTCGGCTTACTCCCAGACGGTCACTCTGCCGCCGGTTAGGGTCACAGCGCCAAAAGTGGGAGGGGGACAGTTTAGCTGTCTCGGAACCGCATGTGCTGGTGCAGTGAATCAGGAGTCATTCGCAGCCAATCAGCGGTTTCTAGAGGAGCATGCGCGATATCCTGATGAGCTGCCGGAACTCGATCAGCAGCAAGTCTGCAGGGCGATGCGCGCAAGCCGCCCCGCAAACTGTGATTACGGGTCCCCACCGTCTGTGCCTGGATTCAGTCCTGGATGGGTGCCAAATGGGTGTGGCACTGGGCCTCGTGCAAATTGGTTTCTGGGGCGCGCGCTTTCGCAATCCAATTCGTCAACTTATTCGGGGGATCTGAATGCCCCGTTTGCAGGTGTGAGTTTTCTCGCTGCATGTAATGGCCATGATGCCTGTTGGGGCAGTGCGATGCATCGAGGTACCTGTGATGTTCAATTCCGAGGAGCGATGGAGTCCGCTTGTTCAGGGCAGTCGAATCCCGACTCTTTCAATATTTGCATGGGTTATGCAGGAATGTATCACGGGGCCGTATCGACTACGAGTGGATCAAACGAAGCGTACGCAAAGGCGATTAGTGAGAATACTTGTGCTGCCTGGGTCCATGACATGAAAGCAAATGGATGTGCACCATGAGCATTAAATTTGGCGCGAAGTTCGCTATTGTTTCAGTGATATCAGCAGGTCTTTTAATTGCTTGTGGGCCGCCGGCGGAGCAGGTAGCTAGCAAGGCTGAGCTGCGTCCCAGTGATTCTGGGTCTGGATCTGAAAAATTGCTTGGGGAGAGCGGGAACTCTACTTTCAAGTGGGATGGTGACTCTTCACTATCTGCGGAGCAACGTGAATATTTGGCCGATCTCTCGATCCGATACAATGGAATTTTCGCAGGTCTGGAGGGAAGGTCGATGCGTGAGGTAGAGGCTTTGGGTTTCCCCTCTGCCAAAGAATGGTTGGACGCGAAAAATCTCACGGACGATGAGCTTCTCAATAGGGCTCGGCAGGGGGATGTTAAGGCGAAAGCCTTTTATGTCGATAGGGGGATGTTTAAGCTTGAGAGCTTGGTGTCATCTTCTGGAGCTGAAAATATTAGTGAGGTTTTCCAGGCTTCGCCCGCTGCTCGTGATGAATATCAGAAATTGGCGATTGATACACAGGTTTCTGCTGCCGAGATTCTCAAATTTCATCCCAGCCCCTTCGCTGCATACTTGTTTGGACGGACCAGCGCTGTGACTGGCGGGATGGAATTCCCTATTGCCGCTTCAATCGCAGTTGCCGGTGATTTGGGTGACGCGAGGTCGGCCGCATTGCTCCAAGCTTATTCGAGCAAGGTCGGGGCAATGGATCCGGGTGCTGTAATGAGTAGCTATAAGAGTATGTGCAGTATTGCGGGATTGAAATAAGGTTTGTATGCAAACTTTCGTTGTTCTGATTCTATTTCATTTGACAGTCTTGACAATGTCAATGCCCGCTCTTGCCCGCTTCCGGCAGGGGGTGGGCATATTTCGCCAGCGTTTCGGCGTTGGTGCTTTTGTCTGTCGCCCCAATCTTTGCGGCCTTTTTTGCTGTAAACAGCGCGCCTTACTTTAATTTGTACATCCCTGTTGCAGTTCTGGCTGGCTTGCTCTATGTGGCAAGCTTCTTGTCGTCGGTGGTGTCTGTTTTCCTGTATTTCACGCGGGCTCGCGGCTCTGTTCATTGACCGGGGGGAGTAATGTCATTGCAGACGCGAGCGTTTGCCGATCGGAGGTCGGCTGCCAGAACAGTCACGCGGGTGACCGTCCGGCCCCTGCTGTTTGGCGCGTTGCCATCCCTCGGGACGCCGTGCTCGAATTTCTGGGCGCTACTCCACGGGGTCTCATGGTCGTTTCCGTCTGCCCCGGCAGGATGTGGCTGGAATGGGCAGGTGCGCTTGCCGTAGCCGTTCTGGCGATGCAGGCGTGGCCCGCCGCAGCGACCGATTCCCCGCGCCCGACGGCGGAGGTGGGCTACAGCCCTTTGCTGGACCTGTTCAACCTGCTCGACAACCTGCCGGATTG
>NZ_JBEZNU010000086.1:0-3000 GCF_040653375.1 Streptomyces sp. NPDC047974 | reverse complement strand
CTGTCCGCGTACTCACTGAGGTGCTCAGCAAGGTACGGATGAACGTGCTCAGCTTGGCGGCCTTCAAGCGCCGGCTTGTGGGGAGAAGAAGGGGACGTCGGCGCAGAACTCCTGGCCTGTGGCCGGAGAAGCCCCGATGATCGACGCATGAAACGAGGTGCCTTCGCCGATGTTCCCTTGACCATGCTGATCCCCGGCCTATCGCCTGCTGGCGTGGAATCGCTGAAGGACGCGGCCCGTGCTGTTGATGCGGCTCGCGCCATCGCAACTGGGGCGGAATGGGAATGGGCTTTGGACCACGCGATCTTCGCTGGACCTCAGCCAGGGACGCCGGTCATCCTCGGCCTGGACGTCATCGAGCATGCCCACGGGAGCGACCAGCTGGAGTTCCTGCTCCAGGTCGTGTGGACAGACCTGGGTCGGCTCGCGGTCGACGCGGCAGTGAACGTTGCCTGCTGGTGCGACACCGATCACGCCACCCACGACGTTGATGCCTTCAGCCTTGCCGTCGATGATCTGGCCATGCTGCCTCAGGCCTTCCGTGCAGGCGCTGAGCGCCTGATCGGATGGCTGGCCGACCCACACGACGCAGACTACTGGCGTGCCAAGGCGGGGCTGCCCGCCCGCCAGCCCGGTTAAGAAGCCGGCGGGATGTCGATGGCGAGACGTCTATTGCGGCTGATCAGGCCACATTGGCATCGCGCTCGATGGCGGCGAGCCGGTTCTTGAGCCGGTAGCTGGGGCCGTTGATGGAGACGACGTCGCAGTGGTGCAGGAGGCGGTCGAGGATGGCGGTGGCGAGGACTTCATCGCCGAACACCTGTCCCCATTCGCTGAAGGTCTTGTTCGAGGTCAGGATGATCGAGCCCTTTTCGTAGCGCTTGGAGATCACCTGGAAGACCAGGTTGGCCTCGGCCCGCTCCAGCGGCTGGTAGCCGACTTCATCAACGACGAGGACTCCGGGGCGGAGATAGGTACGGAGCTTGCTGTTCAGCCGCCCGGATGCCTCAGCGGCCTTGAGCTGTCGGACCATGTCGTCGAGGGTGGTGAAGTAGACGGAGAAGCCAGCCCGGCAGGCAGCGACCGAGAGAGCCACTGCGATGTGCGTCTTGCCGACTCCGGGTGGTCCCAGCAGAGCCGCGTTGCCCTTGGCCTCGACAAAGGCGAGGGTGGCGAGGTCTTTGATCTTGCGGGGGTCGAGCTCGGGCTGGAAGGCGAAGTCGTATTCGTCGAGCGTCTTGTGGTGCGGCAGTTTGGAGAGCCGCAGGCCCTGTCGGAAGCGGCGGTCGTCACGCACGGCGAGCTCTTCGGCCAGGACGAGGTCGAGGAAGTCGAGGTAGCCCATCTTGGCCTCGTCAGCCCGGCCGGCGTATTGCTTCAGGCTCTCGGCCAGGTGGGGCAGACCGAGCTTGGCGGCCGTGGTGCGGATGCGGGTGCTGACCAACTCACTCAACTGGGCTCCTCCGGTGTGGGGTGGGCGGTGAAGGGACGGGTTCCGGTCAGTTCGTCATAGACCGACAGGGGGCGGCGGCCGACCTCGACTCGGACGGCCGCGGCCCGGGTCAGGAGAGCCATCAGCGAGAGGGCCTCCTCGCCGAGGGCGGCCTGCTGGCGGCGCTGAGGAGGAACATCACCGGTGGTGGTCCGCCTGTTCATTCCGTCGGGGAGTCCGTCCCAGTGCTTCTCGTCGACGACGCAGGCTCCGCGGCCGACGGCCCTGCGGTGCATCGCGAGGAGGGTGTCGCCGTTGGCGTCGGGAACGGTGGAGTGAAGGATGACCTGGGACTTCGTGGCTCTGACTTCCACCAGCTGACGCGGGCGGACCTTGCGGGCCGGCACAGAGTAGAGGTTCGCGTCGAAGGCGACCAGGCAGTCCTTGCCGACATAGCGAAGGTGTCGCTGGGTGATCACGTAGGGTGTCGCCGGCAGCGGTCGCAGAGCCATGTGGTCGCGGACCGCGCGATGGCCGATGACCTCGCCGTGGGTGCTGTGGACCTTCGCCCGGCGCAGGGGCACCCAGGCGTTGAAAGCGGAGTCCAGCTCCTCGACGGAGGCGAAGGACCGTCCGGACAGGACGTGGTCGCGGACGATCAAGACCTGGCGTTCGACCCGGCCTTTCCCGGTAGGCCGGTAGGCCGCGAGGACATCGATATCGAAGTCGTAGTGTCCGGCGAATCCGACCGCTTCCGGGTGCAGGGGCACCGCCTCGCCCGGTGCGACGTGGCGGCGGACGACGGTCTTGGTGCGGTCGTAGACGATCGACATCGGCACCCCGCCGAAGTGGGCGAAGGCCTGACGGTGGCAGTCGAAGAAGGTGGCCAGGTCCTGGCTGGTGGTGAAGCAGCAGAACGGATCACGTGAGTAGGACAACGTCATGTGGAACGAGTAGACCTTCGGGATGCCGACGTGGGCGAGGATCTGGCCCTCGTCTCCCCAGTCGACCTGGGCCTGAGCCCCAGGCACGACCTCGAACCTGCGATGCAGGCCGGCCAATTCACCGGGGCTGATGCCCAGTTCCTGAGCGATGCGAGGGCGGGCCTCCTGCATGTAGAGCTTCACCCGCTGGTAGGTGCCGGTGAAGCCGTACTCGGCCACCAGCCGCTCGTGAACCACGGCACCTTTGATCAGGATCTCCGACCGGAGCATCGCATCGATCAGCGGCGCGACCTCGTCCACCATCCATCGGCGGGCTCGGCCGCTGCGAACCCCTCCCCGCCGGGGCGGTGCGGCCGGAGCCTCGGAGGACAGATACTTGCGGACCGTCCGGCGGTTGAGCCCTGTCTCCCGCGCGATCTCCGACAGGCTCATAGCCCCGGACTCAAACAGCCCACGAAACCGTCGAAGCTCCATCCACCGCTGCGGATCCAACACCACGGTCAGCCGCCCTCCACCACCCCGAACAGGCCAGCGGCAGACTGCCCACGAACGATCCCCGCTACGTCAGCAGCTGGGCACGTTCATCCGTACGTGGCTGGGCACGTTCACGTGTACGCCGACACC
>NZ_JBEZNU010000085.1:0-3223 GCF_040653375.1 Streptomyces sp. NPDC047974 | reverse complement strand
GTACCAGGGGAACCGCCCGCCGGGCGGCACCTTCCGCAAGGCCTCCTCCAGGAGCCGTCGCCCCTCCCGCCAGCGGGCGAGCAGCTCGGCGGGCGGCAGCGCGGCGCCCTCCTCGGCCCCGTCGTCGACGAACCGCTCGGGCGAGGCGAGCGCCTTCTCCACCTCGGCGGCGAAGCCCTCGGCGTCGGTGACCGCGAGCAGGGCGGCCCGGTCGGTCCAGGCGAGATGGGCGATCTGATGGGCGACGCTCCAGCGCGGCGCGGGCGTCGCGAGCCGCCAGCTCTCCTCGCTCGACTCGCTGACGATCGCGTCGAGTTCATCGCCTTCGGCACGGAGATCGGCGAGAACGTCGGCGGGGTCGGACACGGTGCGCTCCCCTCGGGAGGACGGGCCTGAGGAGTCGGAGCATGGCAGCGATCGCGAAAACAATCAAGCACGCTTGCTTGAAAAAGAGCCAGGGGAGGCCGATGAGTTTCGCGACCGGCCCCGGTCCTAGAGCATGAAAACGACAGCAGCCGCTTCACGGCCGAGAACCCGGAACCGAGGCACCGACATGCGCACTCTCATCAGCTCCGCCTTCGTCTCCCTCGACGGCGTCGTCGAGGCCCCCGGCGGCGAGGAGGGCTACCGGAACGCGGGCTGGACCTTCAAGGACATCGACTTCGTCCCGGAGGCGTACGAGATCAAGGGCCGCGAGCAGCAGGAGGCGACCGCGATGCTGCTCGGCCGCGCCAGCTACCAGGCCTTCAGCCCCGTCTGGCCCGGCATGGCGGACTTCGCCGACTACAAGGAGATGCCGAAGTACGTCGTCTCCACCACGCTCACCGACGACGACCTCGTCTCCGACTGGGGCCCGACCACGATCCTGCGCACCCTCGACGAGGTCGCCGCCCTGAAGGAGACCGAAGGCGGCCCGATCATCGTCCACGGCAGCGCGACCCTGAACCGCGCCCTCGCGGACGCGGGCCTGATCGACCGCTACCACCTCCTGGTCTTCCCGCTCCTCCTCGGCGCCGGCAAGCGCCTCTTCAGCACCACCGACAAGGACGCCCAGAAGCTGCGGCTCGTGGAACACGAGACGTACTCCAACGGCGTCCAGAAGCAGGTCTTCGACGTGGTCGGCTAGCCGGCGCGCAGGTAGGTCTCCTTCTTCCCCTCACCCGCGTCGTTGACGAGGATCAGCTTCTCCTCGCCGTCCTCCTCGCCGAGCTGCAGCGGGGCCAGCTGCCGCCCCGCCCAGCCGCAGTTCGCGTCCGCCAGGAAGTGGCGCCAGACCTTGTCCGCCTCGGAGGGGACGGGCTTCACCGTGCCCTGGCATTCGTCGCTTCCGTCGCTGGTCCAGAACGTCCCGTCGGCGGAGATCCGGATGGTCCAGGGGGTGTCGCCCTCCGTGCCGGTCTCCTTCCACTCCCCGACGACGGGGGCCAGGTCCGCGTCGCCCGCCACCGCCTCCTTCGGCGGGGCGCCCTCCTGCCGGGCGTCCCGGGGCTTCCCGTCCCCGGGGTTCGCCGTGACGTCCGAGGTCTCACACCCCGTCAGCAGGAGCACCGCACCCACGGCGGCCCCCGCCACTCCTCGTGTCCATATGTTCATGCGCCTCACCGTACCCGCCCCCAAATGGGCGACCCGGCCGAGGCATTGGCGTCAGCCCGCGCGACGCGGACGGGGCAGGAGTTCGCCGCCGCAGTTGGGGCAGACGCCGGACATCTCCTCCGTGCACGGGACGCAGAAGGTGCACTCGTACGAACAGATCCGGGCGTCGCCGTCGGCGGGCAGGGCCGCCGTCCCGCAGCGCTCGCAGCGGTCGCGCATCTCCAGGGCCATGGGCGGTTCCCCCTCGTTCCGTTCCTCGTGTGCCGGCGTGTCTCCCGCCTCCATGATCAAGGAGCGCGGGAGGCCGAAAAACAGCGGACCGGCCAGATCTCGACAGGATCGGGCCGGTCCGCTGCTTCCTCGGTTCCTTCTTCGGTCTCTTCTTCGACTCCTTCTTCGACTCGTTCTTCGACGGCGCTACTTGGGGTCCTTGTTGAAGGTCTTGGTGGACCAGACGTAGCCGAGGACCGTGAGGCCGGCGCACCACGCGAGGGCGAGCCAGCCGTTGTGGCCGATCCCGGTGCCCAGGAGGAGTCCGCGAAGGGTCTCGATCGCCGGAGTGAAGGGCTGGTACGCGGCGACGGGCTGGAACCAGCCGGGCATCTGCTCGATCGGCACGAAGGTGCTGGAGACGAGCGGCAGGAAGATCAGCGGGAGGGCGTTGTTGGAGGCGGCCTCCGCGTTCGGCGAGACCAGGCCCATGCCGACCGCGATCCAGGTGAGCGCGGTGGCGAAGACGACCAGGAGGCCGAAGGCGGCGAGCCATTCGAGGGCGGTGGCCCCGGTGGAGCGGAAGCCGATCGCGACCCCCACCGCCCCCACCAGGACGACGCCGGCGACCGACTGGAGGACACTGCCGACCACATGCCCGACCAGGACGGACGGCCGGTGGACGGCCATCGTCCGGAAGCGGGCGATGATCCCCTCGTTCATGTCGTTGGCGACGGAGACCGCGGTGCCGATGGTGGTGGAGCCGATGGTCATGAGCAGCAGCCCGGGCACCAGGTAGGCGACGTACGCGGAGCGGTCCGCGCCGCCCATCCCGGCGCTCATCACGTCTCCGAAGACGTAGACGAAGAGCAGGAGCAGCATGACCGGCGTCAGCAGCAGGTTCAGCGTGAGCGACGGGTAGCGGCGGGCGTGCAGGAGGTTCCGGCGGAGCATCGTGGACGAGTCGCGGACGGCGAGGGACAGGGTGCTCATCGGACGTGCTCCTTCGGCTGGGCGGGGAGGGTGGTGGTCGACTCGGTGAGGGCGAAGAAGACGTCGTCCAGGTCGGGGGTGTGGACGGTGAGTTCGTCCGCCTCGACGCCGGCCGCGTCGAGCCGGTCGAGCAGCGCCCGCAGGGCGCGCTGGCTTCCGTCGTTCGCGATCCGCAGGGTCAGCGCCTCGTCGTCGCGGGCCGCCGCCTCGCGCAGCGCGTCGGAGGCGCTGCGGTAGGCGTCGGGGCCGGTGAAGCGGAGGCGGACGTGCCCGCCGGGGATCCGGCGCTTGAGCTGGTCGGCGGTGCCTTCGGCGACGATCTTTCCGCCGTCGAGGACGGCGATGCGGTCGGCGAGTTGGTCGGCTTCTTCGAGGTACTGGGTGGTGAGGAAGACGGTGACGCCGTCGGCGACGAGTTCGCGGATGA
>NZ_JBEZNU010000084.1:0-4636 GCF_040653375.1 Streptomyces sp. NPDC047974 | reverse complement strand
GTTGAGACGTCAGACATCTCGAACCACTGCCCGAAGGCCTCGTCTGCTATCCGCCTTTGACCGTCACCCGATCGATGACCACTCTGAAGATCCTTCTTGAGGCGTCTCCAGTAAATGAGGCTTACTGCTGGGACCGTCACGCTTTCCAGAGACGGTCCGGTCCGCGTTTCCCTTGGGTCGCTTCACGCTTCGGTGTGGGGGATGTGCCCGCCGCGTTGGTAGGAGATCTCTTCCGGATGGATGCGGACGCGGGCCAGGCGCCAGGCGGCGTCGAAGGAGACGTTGCCGTAGCCCGCACGAACCAGACGCCGGGCGTGCCAGCTGGTGCGTGGCGTGAGAAGCCACCTCAGCAGGGTTGTGGTGTTGCTGGGGTGGGCCAGGCGGCGCCTCATTCTCTGTCGCTACGGGTGGGTGGGGCGTGACTGCCGAGGAGCGATTCGGTCTTCGCGGCGTGGTCCGGGCGGCCAGCGTGCCGCATGCCCGAGGCCAGGATCGTGTACAGCATTTGCTTCTCCGGAAGGTTCGGGAAGCTGCTGAGGAATTCCCGTACTACTTCCAGGGCCTCGTGATCGACGGACCGTTCGTGCTCGGGTCGGTACCGGGCGAATGTCTTGGCGAGTTCTTCGAGGGTGTTGGTGGAAGGGCGCCCCGCCCAGTCGGTATGCCCCTGCTCGATCCACCGCGCGAGGAGCGCCGCGGGCTCGGTCAGTTCGCTGGCCAGCGCGTCGGTCTGTTGTCTGCGCAGCGCGTCGGCGACGGTTTGGCGGCGCTGCGCTGCGAGGAGTTGGCTCACGGCTGCCTGGTCGTCGGCTGCGAGGTCGAGGGTGATCTCGGCCCGGTACTCCACGGGCGGGTTCGTCGGCAGACGTCTGAGCCGGCCCAGGTGCTGGGCGCACGCGTCGCGGGCGGAGGGCAGATCGACGGGATCGCACGCCAAGGTGAACTCGGTCGCCATCTCGCGCAGGGCCGTGCGGATCCGCCCAGCGAGTTCCCGGGCCGGCTCGGGGTAGGGCGGGTCGGTGACCACAGCGGCGGTGATCCTGGCGGTGAAGCCGATGCCGGGGTGGCAGCTGGGGAGGCGTGCGTCGAATCTGCGGAGAGCGCGCCGCAGCTCCTTGCGGGGGCTGCGGCGCGTCCAACGGAAGGGTTGCACGGGTCAGGGCTCCAGAGTCGAGCCGATGTCGAACATGTCCGACGAGGGGAGGTGCAGATCCTTGCGCAGGTCGATGACGGCCTGGTCGTAGCGGACGTCGGGTTCGCCGTAGACGAGGGCGGAGACCGGTGTCGTCATCAGGTGACGGGCGACGACTCGGCGCAGGATGTCCGTGAGCAGCTCCGCGGGGATCAGATCGTCGGTGGCACGTGCGTGGGCCCAGGCGATCAGTACCTGGCTGGCCTCACCGTGGACCCGGGAATCCGCCAGAACCGTGCTCCAGGCGTCGATCAGCGCCTGTCGCACCTCCGGCTTGCCCTCGGCCGCTGCAAGCATGACCTGCAGGACGAAGGGGTCCGTGCGCGGGTCGATCAGCGCGAGGAAGGCGCGGTGGCCGGCGAGATGGCCGGTCTCTTTCGCCCATTTGATGACCGTGCTCCACACGCGGGCGAGCTGGCGCTCGCGTCCGGCGATCGACTGCAGCGCAGCCTCGGCCGTTGTGACGGCCTCGTCCCTTTCGGGACGGTCGAGGATGTGGCGCAGCCTCACCAGGCTCTGGCGTGGGTAGTCGTCGGCGAAGGAGGACTGGCAGACCAGCGCGACCGTCCTGGCCACCGCCACTTCGTCGTCCTTTGCCCAGTCGAGCAGCCTCGCACGGATCGTCGGGCCCAATGCGTCGGCCTGCGCGGTTCTCGCGAAGATACCGGCGATCAGTTCCAGATGGCCGTCCCGGGACGTGCCGTTGTCGAGCCAGGCGCGGATCTTGTCGATGACGCGGATGTCGTTCTCCGCGATGGCCAGATCCACCAGGAGGTCGCTGATCGATACGAGGCGCGCGGCGCCGAGCTGACCTGGCGCGGTGAGTCTGCTGATCCAGTCCAGGAGGTGAGGGTGGATGTCCGCGCGCTGCCGCCACAGGTGCAGCAGCACTGCTCGCGCGTATCCGGGCCTGTGGTCGAGGGTGGCGTGGCGTCCTTCGACCTGCGCGCCCACGTCGGCGAGCCGTGTCGCCAGGTCCGGCCCGGTCAGGATCTCGCGTACGTCCTTCTTCGGGCGCTCGTTCAGCAGGCTGCGTCCGGCTTCCTGAATGGCCATCGCTTCTTCGCCGCTGAGGAAGACGGAGGCGATGAGAAGCGCGCGGTCGTCGGCGTTGTCCTCGGTTCTCGCGAACACGTCGCTCACCTGGCCGCGCCACTCCTGGAACGACGCCCGGGCCGCCTCCAGCCCCTCGGTGGACGCTTCGACGCCGGCAAGTTTGCCTGCGAGCCGGACCGCCTCCGCCGGGGTGCTGTTCTCGGTCAGCAGCATCGACGCCTCGCCGACGCGGCCCGTCCCATCGGCACCGCTGTCCAGCCAGTGGACCCGGTCCGGCTTCTGGTGCACATGCCGCAGGTGCGCCACCGCCACCCGGTGCGCGGAAGGCCGCAGAGCCGCGTGTACGACCACGCGCCCCATCGCACCGGACGCGTCCTCCGGCCAGCCCCGCTCGTCCGCTACCACCACCAGGAACGATCCCTTGCGGCGCAGAGTCTCGGCGTGTCCCACCAGGCCTACAGCGACCTTGTGTGGATCCTTCCACGCAGATATCTCGGACGCGACGTCGAGCAGATAGCCCACGCCCGGCTCTTCCGGGAGCAGCCGCAGGTCCGGAGTCGCGGGGTCGCTCCAGTCCGGACGGATCTCCCTCAGCGCCGGTGCCGTGCCGTCGTCGCTCTTCTCCGCCTGCGCGGCCTCCCACAGGGCCCGGACCCCTGCGGTCCGCTTTCCGAACCCAGGCGCCCCCGCGATCACCGCCAGACCCGGTCCGGCGGCACCCAGCAGTACCGAGGCGTCGGTTGCGGTCATCACCGATTCGCCTCGGAAACCGACACGCACCCATGTGGCCGTCCGTACGACGTCGAGTTCCGCCTCGGAGATCTCGACCACCGGCAGCAGCTGCTTGCCCGACATGGTCACCGGGCCCGCGGCGATGATGATCGACGAACGGTCGTTGCGTGTCACGGTCACCTTCATCGAAGGCACCAGAAACTCGACCTTCTCGTCGGGCGAGGACACCGGAGGCTTGTCAGGAGCCGCGTCCGTCAAGGGTTCCTCGCTCACCGCGCGTCACCCGGCGCCCGGTAGACGATGCTGCCGCCGGTGTGGATCGACCCGCCAGACACCACCACCTGCGAGTTGGTGTTGTGGTGCACCCTGACGCCCTCCTGTCCTGCCTCGTCCGCCGAATCCGACCCGTCCACGAGCTCCTGAAGCTCGACTGCAGCATCCGGGTACTTCTGCAGGAACGCGGCCAGCTGGATGAACAGCGACTGCCGCAGCTCCTCGGCCACGGCGTACCGCTCGCTCTCCGGGCACTCGGTCAGACGGACCCTGGCCTCGTCGACAACCTGCAGGTCCCTTTCAGCCGACTCCGGCCCGCCGCGACCGAACAGTCGCGCGATCGCCTTGCGGAAAGGCTCCCAACTCGCTTTCGCCATCTCGGCGACGACGGCGGCAGCCCCGCTCGTGGCCACCTGCATGTAGTCCAACGCATCTGCCATGAAAGATCCCCCAAGAAGAGCCGCCGGCGAACTTGAGGGCACAGCGTGCAAAGAGAACGACAGCCGCGGCAATCGAAAATACTTGCGCCGACGATAAACAGCGAACCGCGCCACGCCCGCATTCTGCCAAGGTTTGACAGACGAAAATCATCTTCGCCACTTCACTGGATCAAGGGACTGGCAGGGTGAAGGGGGTGCACCCGCGCAGGGGCTGAGGGTTTCGGCCATACAGCCACAACCGGACGCCACTCTTTAAGCGGGCGGGAAACGTGCGGTCGGAGCCTCGTACGCTGTCGCGCTCACATACGAAGCGATAGGGAGTGTTCGATATTTAGAGCCTGTTTGGCGAGGGCTGGTGTGCGAGGGTGGACACGCGCCGTTTACCCCACCTGCCTGGAGAGCGCCATGAGCGACCAGCCCACCGCCGGTCTGATGGCGAACTGCGACATCTGCCTGCAGCCGGTCGAGGACGGCGACGGCTACGTGTGGGTCGACCAGGGTGACGCCAAGAACGCCTGCTACGACTCCGACGACGGCCGCACTCCGCTGGACTTCCTCGGGCTCACGACGCGTGCGGACCTCGTCGGTTGGCGCACCACCCATACCGCCTGCGGCCTGTCCGACTACGCCTGCAAAATCGGGGTCGAACGGATCCGTGCATGGCCGGCCTTCCTCTACTGATCCGCCCACCTGACGGGCAAGAAGTGGAGCGTCGCCACCGACTGGCACCTGTTCGGCCCTGCGCTCACTGGAGCCGAAGCGCGGCGCGATCGGCGGACTGCGTCCCGTGTGTACGCAGGACCTCGACTTTCGCGGCATGGGGGCCTGAGCCATTCCAGGCGAGCCTCCTGGTGCCGGATGAGTTGTGGGAGTTGTTCCGCAGGGTGGTGCCCGAGACGGTGGTGATACGCCCGCAAGGAGGCGGGCGCCGGCGGGCCGGGGA
>NZ_JBEZNU010000083.1:0-4918 GCF_040653375.1 Streptomyces sp. NPDC047974 | reverse complement strand
CCGAGATCAGAAGTCTGCGCAGCCAGCTGAAGGCCAGCAGCTCCGAAGGCAGATCAAGAGGAGCGAACTGATCCACAACTATTGACTATTGCTCCTTCGTACGAGGAGCCTGCGGCGTGACCTGCGGATGGTCGAAGATCCTGCACGGGCCACAAGCAAGGCGCCTGGGCACACCGGCATAGGTCGAGAACCCCTTCACCGCGAGGAGGTCGCCTCGTGCGGCCAGGCGCCGGCTGGTGGGTCAGGGCCGGCGGGCGAGGACGTCGTCGATGCGGGAGGAGTCGGTGACCCAGTCCGCTGCGGCCGGCCCTATAAATCCGAGCAAGGCTTGGATGTCGTCCCATCGCTTCGCGAGGGGGAGATGCCAGATGCCCTCGTGGTGGGCGATTCGGTTGCGGAACGCGTGAAGGCGCTTGACTGGGTCCTCCACGACATACAGAGCGCGCTTAGGGGCGAGAGGGAAAGCGCCAGCAAGGTCTGGCCAGAGAGTGGTCTTGTATTGGCGGGCCAGCAGGAAGCGCCAGAAGCCGAACCCTAGCTCTGCGATGACCTTCCCACGCGGGACGGGGCTACCCTTGCTGCCCCTGGCTGCCCGGCCCTGAGCTTTGGTGATGTCGTCGCGTGCTTCGACGCTGAGCGGGACTGCAAGGTCGGTGAACCAGTCATCGCCGCTGCCTCGGTGCGCATGCCGGGCGACAAGGCGGGCATCGAGCGCGTTGCGGAGCATGACTTCGAGGTATCCCAGCGACTCGAAGAACGCGGCCGAGATCTCGCTGTTCCAGCGGTACAGAGCGAGCGCAGCGTGCAGATCGCCGGAGCACGCGGTGAGATAAGGATTGAGCCGGTCCGGGCTGAAGAGATCCAGAACGGCCTTGTCGGCAGACGGCCCAAGGCCGCCAGGCTGCGCAGGGTGCATAGTCAGGTCAGTTTATGTGCGTGGGGTGCACCAGCAGGTCAGTTTGTGTACACTACTTTCGAAGACCCTGGAACCGTCCCTGGTAGCCCCTAAAAAGGCAGGCCATACCCCCAGGGTTTAGACCTTACTGAGGCCGTCCAGCGCATCATGCTGGGCGGCCTCAGTGTTTGTGAGACACCGATTACGTTCTGTTAAGCCCTCTAGGATTCGGCCCAAGCTGCGGCGGCCAGGACCGTACCGCTTCACGCCGACGGGTGTCTTGGGCTGGCCGCAGCCGACTGTGAGGGCCCGCCCGGCAGTCCTCAAAGTGCAGGCACTCGACAGGAAGACCGACCGGAACCAGGCATAGATCAACGAGCTGCTCACCCAGCTAGTGGGACAGCGCCCCGACGCTGGCGAGGACATCCGCGCCGAGCAGCACCAGGCCGCCGAAGCCGTACGCGCCGCCGGGATCCAGCAGGCCCGCGCTGGACGGCCGGTGCCGCCCGCCGCGCCCGTGCTGTGCCGGGCCGGGCCGGGCCGGATGAGCCCTTCCGCGGACCAGGGGGCATTCCTTTACGCTCCCCAGCCGTTCCGCGTCATGCTCTCGCCGTCCTGGTCGTCGCCGTCGCTGGCCGCTTCGGGGGTGACGCGGTCGTCGAGGGCGACGGTGACGCGCTCGCCCTCGCCGGGCTAAGGCGGGTCAGACGCTCTTCGATCCGCTCGTAGAGCGTGGCGGCGAGTCGGTACGGCAACGCGGCGGCCAGCGGAACCGCGCGAGGTCAGGAGCTCCGTGCGTCAATGGGGGCGGTGCGGGCGCGGGGCAGGGTGATGCCGTGCTCCTGCGCTGCCGTTCCGGGGCGAAGGGTCCAGGGAACGGTGCCGGTGCTCGCGAGCCAGTCGTTCGCCAGAAGGCGCTGCACGATGAAGCACCGGAGCTGGTGGGGCACGTCCCACCCCATGCCATCCCCGACCTGCCGGAACGAGGGGCCATGGCCGTGCTCTGCGCGGAAGGCCACCGTGAACGCGGCGACCTGCGGTCCGCGGTCGGGGTGCTCGGTCTTCCACTGTCCGTACAGAGCCTTGGTCTGCTTGGACATGAACTGGGCACGGCTGGGGGCCGTGAACGCCTCCGCCACCCGCTCCGGGGCAAACCCGCACAAGCCGCAGGACTCGATGCTCTCCACATGCCGCCGCAGGCCGGGAGCCGCCGCTTCCTTCCACCGAAGCCACACGTCGGCGTCGAAGAGGAACCCTCGGGCCGGCTTGGCGGTAGCGCCGGTGCGCGCCCGCTCCTCCTCGGTGGGCGACCGCAAACCTGAAAGGTGGCGTACCTGGGGGTCGAGACGGTACCGATCGCCGGACAGCTCGGTGAGGAAGCCCTTCTCCAGGAGCTTGGGGAGCTCCGCCCTGCAGGCTGCGGGTAGGCGGTCCGGGAGGGAGCCGAGGAGGCGGGAGGTGCCGTGGGCGGCGAGGAACAGGCCGGCCAGGCGGGCGGCGGGCGGGAGTTTCTTGACCGGCTTGGCCGACAGCGACTTGGTGGTCCACCCCGATACGCGTGAGCGGGTCTGCTTTCCGAGCGGCAAAGGGTGGCCATCGTCGCGGGTCAGTTCCGGGACAGTGACGGGAGTCGGAGGCGCGGCGGGGTCGGTGCTGAAGACCGTGTCCGCCAACTGCCATCCCAGACCCCGCAGGACGTTGACGGCTTCGTGGGCGTCGCCAAGGCGAAGTGAAGCGAGATCCTGGCCGGTGATGTTGCCGACGCCGCCGCGCGCTGCCCGGATGGCCACCAGCACCGCCAGGAGCTGCGCGTCGGGACCAGGCAGAGGAAGCGCCGCGACATAGTCGAGTAGGGAGCGAGCCGCTTCTCCCTGCTTCTGAGTCAGGAGGAAGGGGAGCTGCGGAGGCGTGCCGCTCGGGGCTGTACTGGCGCAGGAGGTGTTGGACGCTGATGCTGGCATGCCTCACCCAACGGGCGCAGGCAGCAGGAGTTACGTGAGTTGACGCCCCTGCTCATCGAGGCCCAGAAGGGGGCCGGGACGAGGACGCCGCGCACCTCTCGCTGTTCGTCCGGCACCGCGTCAACATGCTCGGCCGGTATTCCGCCCCGCTGCGGGCCCGGCTCCCGTCAATCGCCGCACCTTGTCGGCTTCGGTCCGGGCGGGCGGTCAGCAAAGTAGCCAGCCTGATAGGAACCGGGCTGTCACAAGGGGGCACAATGACGCACATGACCTCACCGTCCACAGATGACGAGGATCTCGTCCTGGAGCACGATCCGCGCGAGCTTGCTATTTTCCTCTCAGCTCGTATCCGCGACGCCGAAGAGCACGCTGACCAGATCGCAGCGCTGGAAGAGACCGGCAGCCGGTTCGAGCCGTACCTGTCTTCTGCGCACCTGCGGGCTGCCGCCGCGGCGAACGCGCAGCTGCTGAAGATGCATCCGGGACCGCGGGACCGCGACGGTTACTGCCTGGGCTGTGTGGGCCCCTACGACTTCACCCCTGTGCACTACAAGCAGTGCCCGATCCAGCTCGTACTCGCCCGCATCTGGGAAGCCCACTCAGACTTTCCCGCCTGGGTCCTGAGCGAGGAGATCACCCAGTACCGCCACAAGGACTGACCAGAATCCTCGTGGGCACTTGCCACCAGGTCACCGGGGTGCACGGCGCCGTAGGCACAAATGGCCCTCACACCTCAATGACCCGCGGCTCTGGCTCGAGCGGACGGACGACCAGCAGAGGTCCTTCGGCAGCGGGAGAGGCTGACAGCTTGCTGCCTCGATCACCCACGTAGATGTGGCTTGTACACCGCTGCTGTACCTTCCGCTCCGCTCCTAGGCTCCTACTCTTCCGAAGACAGAAGGAGCAGTCCGTGCGATTACGAGTGGTTACAGCTGTGTCTGCCGCAATCTTGACGCTGGGCGCTGCCATGCCGGCCAGCGCCGCGGTGCCGCCGCCGAACCCCGGTCCGTCCGAGGTCGAAGTGGTCACCTCCCCCGAGGCGGTGACGGCCTGCTACTTCAACGCCCTCAAGCCCAATCACAGCGGGACCCGCATGACCGGCACTGGCGGCATCAAGTCGTGCGAAGGCGCGCCTGCTGCCTGCAGCAGCGAAGTGGACCTGGAGTTCTACAACAACTTCTCGCGCATGTGGATGACGGCCGCCTCCAGCGCGCGGCAGTTCATGTGCGCCCCGCCGCTGCGCACCACCAGCGCATCGGCGACCTGCACGAACCACCCTGGTGACCCGACCGTCGCATGGCGTACGACAACGCTCGGATCTGTTGTGTCAGCGCAGGGGCAGGCTGGCACGGCAACCGCGTACAGCCCCATCCTGTACATCGCCTGTGCGTAGCGGACCTCCACCGCGGTGATGGCCAGTCGTCACCGCCGACCGCTGCCAAGAAGGGGGCATGCCGCGTGACCACACATGACCGCAGCCTGTTGTGGGGTCGCTGCGCGTTGCTGGGGCGACTTCTTCTGCCGCTGGTGGACCAGGAACCGTGGCGCCAAGCCCGTCGGCACGACGACCTGCGGGCATGGGGCATCGGAGTCGCGGAGGGCGAGCGGCTGATCGAAGTGTTTGCGGCGCTCGCGGCCTGTGCCGCCGCAGACGACGCAGCGTTGTCCGGTGCGGAACTCGACGGGCTCTCCTTGCCTGCGGTTGCCGACGCAGCCACGGGCAAGGCTGACATCGAGCTGTTGGTCGGGCTCCCGGACACGTTCGATGACCCCCGAGACGAGGAAGCCGCCGGCTTCTTCCGCCTCTACTCCTATCGGGGTGGACAGGCAGACCGGCATCTATTCCAGCTCAGCAGGGAAGTGCGACGCGCTCTTCTGGTCATCGCCGATCGCTCAAGACCAGCGTCTCCGACCTACGCCGACTTCTTCCGGCAAGCAGTCCTCGCTGGTGTCTACCACGAGCCATAAGACCTCGTTTCACTTGGTGAGTCGCCGGTAGTTGATGAGACTGGTGGCGATGGCCGTGAAGGCGAGGAAGTGCTCGGGCTTGCGCTCGTAGCGG
>NZ_JBEZNU010000082.1:0-5137 GCF_040653375.1 Streptomyces sp. NPDC047974 | reverse complement strand
CCCGCCGCATGGCGACCTGGACCTCAGCCTGGTGCTGGAGTCGCGCTATTTCTTTGCCTAGTCCATCCCCCTTTGGCAATTGATACCCCAAACGAGAACATCCACATGAGCATCAACTACCAGCACGCACTGAACACCTACGTTGCTCAGGACCACTTCGGTGTGGTCCTCGGCATCTACAACCCGGCCGAACACGGCACGGTCGAGGAGTTCAAGCACCGCATGACGGAGCTGCACGCAGGTGCGTGATCGCGTCATCGACGGACTGCACTCACGTTCTGCCGAGAGCGCCGCACGCGGCGCTTTCGTCGTGATCGACAGCGTGCAGTCCCTCGGCCACCCGGCCGATCAGGTGATCGGCTTGGCGTGTGCCTTCAAGAACTTCTGCGAAGTGCTCAGCCTCGATCCGATGGAAGTGCTGCGGGTCGTCTCGCGCATGGAGCAGGACTGCCGCTACCGGCAGGTCAACACCCTCAACGCCGTGCGCCGCTACGCGGAGCGCGAGCTGAAACCGCACTACCCGTGATGCGTGACCCGATCACCGACGCCTTCATCGACGAGGCGCTCATCGGCTTCGACATCGACGAAGCCTTCGGCATTTCCGCCGACACCCCGCTGACCGCCGCCGCTGACCTGTGGCGCGCGGGCATCTATCTCCCGACCAACTACGAGACCGACAACTGATGGCAACCAAGAAGCGCGAACGATTCGTCTCCCCCAAGGGCACCGCAGTGTGGCCGCGCCTGAACGAACCGGACACCAAGTTCAAGCCGGAAGGCGAATACACCGTGAGCCTGGCGTTCGACCCGAACGACAAGGACTTCAAGGCGCTGGCGAAGAAGCTGGAAACCCGGCGCGACGAGCTGTTCCAGGAGTTCCTGAGCGAGAACCCGAAGAAGAAGAAGGGTGCCGAAGTGGCCCCGGTGTTCACCGAAGAAACCGACGAGAACGGCGATGACACCGGCCGCGTGCTGGTGAAGTTCAAGATGAAGGCCAGCGGCGTCAGCAAGCGCACCGGCAAGAAGTTCACCATGCGCCCGGACATCTTCGACGCCCGCGGCAAGAAGATCGACAACCCGCCGCAGATCGGCGGCGGCAGCGAACTCAAGGTCTCCTACGAGATCGGCGGCTCGTTCGTCGAATCGGCCAAGAAGTTCTACCTGACCTGCTACATGGTCGCCGTCCAGGTGATCGAGCTGGTCGAGTTCGGCCAGCGCAACGCCAAGGACTACGGCTTCGGCGAGGAGGACGGCTACGAGGCCGCCGACAGCGCGCCGTTCAGCGACAGCGATGACGACTCGGACGACGACAGCGACTCCGACGACGAGGGCGATGACGGCGACTACTGATCCGCTGTCGGTCATCGTGGACACCGCGAGGGGGGCCGAGCATTTGGCCTCCCTCACGTTCCCGTTTGACCCGGTGCCCGCCTCGCGCCCGAAGGTTTCGCGCTGGGGCGTCTACTACGGCAAGACCTACAAGACCTGGAAGGAAGCCGCAGAGAAGCATCTGCCAGCCGGTGACCTGGACCTGTCGCCGACCGATCCGGTTTTAGTGGTCATCATCGCGGTATGCAAACGCGCCAAGACCTCGAAGGCCGCGTTTCCCAAGGGCGACGTGGACAACCTCGCCAAGGGGCCGATGGACGTTGTGACCAAAGCCACCGGCTATTGGGCCGACGACAAGCAAGTCATGTGGCTGCTCTCCGGTAAGCGCTGGGCGCAGCCGGACGAAGAACCACGCACCGAAGTCCACCTCTACAAACTCTAAGTGCGCCTCAAACCTCTGGAATCGGTAGAGGCGCTGTTCGTCCTCGCCAGCATGACCCGCCCCGAGCAGGTCACGACCGGCGAAGAACTCGCACGCCTGCACCGCTCGCAGGGCTACTCGAAGATCGCCGTCCACTTCGTCATCGAACGTGACGGCTCGATCTACGACGGTCGCCCGCTGAATCAGCCCGGCGCTCTCGCCGGTAAGCACAACCAATCCGCATACCAAGTCTGCCTCCTGGGCGGCGTCAACGACGCCATGCAGCCCGAGGACAACTTCACCGAAGCCCAACACGCCGCGCTGCGACGCCTGCTCGCCGCCTACGGCAAGCCCGTCGTGTGGGCACCTGACTTCCCTCGATAGGAGAACCCAACGTGAAACCGCTGCCCCCGCAAACCCAGGTCGTCCTGGATCACCTGCGTCGCCACTCGCACCTGACCTCGTGGCAGGCCGAAGGCGTCTACCGCATCCGCCGCCTTGCCTCGCGCGTCGATGAGCTGCGCGCTGCTGGCTTCGAGATCGAAACGCAGACCTGCGAGGACGCCTCGGGGCAGCGGTACACGCGCTATCGCCTGTCGCGCCGTCAGCGCCGCAGCAAGGCTCCGCTCCTGGAAGCGCGCCGCGCTCCGAAGCAGTACCGCGTCGATGCGCTGCTCCAGCTGTATCGCAACTACTGCACCGACGAGCTGGGCCTCGACGCCAACGATGCGACCGAAGAAGTCGCCGCATTCACCAAGTTCCTGCTGGAGAAGAACGCATGACCAACACTGCCACCACCGTCATTCCGTCCGCGATGCGCCTGGCTTTCGAGCGCGCATGGGCGAGCGCCGACAAGCCCTTCCGCGGCCTGGGCCGCACCGTCAAGGGTGCGCTGAATCGTCGCCTCGGCATTTCCTACCGCAAGCGCATGTGGTCCGTGGAGCGTGCAAAGCGCTGACTCCGAATACCTCCACAAAGAGCCGTGCCCGAACTGCGGCAGCAAGGACAACCTTGCGCGCTACAGCGACGGGCACGGCTACTGCTTCGGCTGCGGTCACTACGAGCCAGCCGAAGGCGAGGAGGTCTCTCAACCCACCAGCAGGAAAACCATGAGCGACTTTGCGAAGGGTGAACCGCAAGCCCTGGCGAAGCGCGGTATCACTGAGGAAGCATGCCGTAAGTACGGCTACTGGATCGGCAAGGACAAGCACGGCAAGACCGTGCAGATCGCCAACTACAAGCGCGATGGCGGCATCGTCGCGCAGAAGCTCCGCTACCCCGACAAGAAGTTCTCGTTCATCGGCGACTCGAAGGCGTGCGGGCTGTTCGGCCAGCACCTCTACGAACCGGGGCGACGCCTCGTCATCACCGAAGGCGAGATCGACGCGCTCTCCGTGGCGCAGGCACTCGGCCTCCGCTGGCCGGTGGTGTCCGTCCCGAACGGGGCGCAAGGCGCAGCCAAGTCCATCAAGCGCGAGCTGGAGTGGGTCAACGGCTTCGACGAGGTTGTGCTCATGTTCGATATGGACGAACCGGGCCAGGCCGCCGCGCAGGAAGTGGCGCTGCTGCTGACTCCCGGCAAGGCCAAGATCGCACAGCTCCCAGCGAAAGACCCGAACGAGCTGCTCCAGCGTGGCGACGCCGAGGCGATCACTCGCGCCATCTACGAAGCGCAGACCAAGCGCCCCGATGGCGTGGTGACGTTCGGCTCCCTCAAGGAGAAGGCACTCAAGCCGGTCTCGATGGGCATGCCCTGGCACGACCCGCGCCTCACCGCGCTGACCTACGGCAAGCGGTACGGCGAGGTCTACACCTTCGGCGCAGGCACCGGCATCGGCAAGACCGACTGGCTGATGGAGGAAGCAGCCTTCATCGCGCAGGAAACCGGCGACCGTGTTGGCCTGTTCTTCCTAGAGCAGCAGCCGGTCGAGACGGCGAAGCGCATGGCAGGCAAGGTTGCAGGCCGCCGCTTCCACGTTCCCGATGGGAGCTGGACGCAGGAGGAACTGGAAGCCGCGTTCGAGATTCTCGACAAGGGCCAGGTGTTCATCTACGACCACTTCGGCTCGTCCGAGTGGGACGTGATCGAAGCCAAGATGGCCCACATGGTCGTCGCCGAGGGCGTCAAGCACATCGTCCTCGACAACCTCACGTCGTTCGCGGCCGGTGCCGAGGACGAGCGGAAGATGCTGGAGGACACGATGGCGAAGATCGCGCAGTTCGCGCAGCGCCACCTCATCTGCATCTACCTGGTCTCGCACCTCGCCACGCCGGAAGGCAAGCCCCACGAGGAAGGCGGGCGCGTGATGCTCCGTCACTTCAAGGGCAGCCGCGCCATCGGCTTCTGGACGCACTTCGCCTTCGGCCTGGAGCGCAACACGCAGGCCGAGAACGAGGCCGAGCGCAACTGCACGACCTTCCGCGTCCTCAAGGATCGCTTCACCGGCCAGTCGAACGGCCAGGTTCTCTACTACAGCTACGACCACGCATCCGGCCGTCTGCTCAATGCAGATGCTCCGGGCGAATACGGCGACTTCGCCGACGAGTCATCCGATGTATCCACCTCCGACTACTGACGGCCGCTCGGTCGTCGGCTTCATCCCAGCTGATGCTCCGCTCTCCTTCGCTGAGAGCCTCGTTCTCCCCTACCAACTCCCGCGCTCCGACCAAGCCTGCCGTGTCATGTACGGCAAGCCAGGGCGGCGCGTGGTCATCCACATCAAAGCCGAGGAACTACCCCAATGAAAGAGATCGTCGCCATCGCAATCGACCTGCTGACCGCCCCGTTCCGCAAGGACACCGTGACCGACGTGGTGAAGGTGCTGGAGGGCCAGGTGGACAAGCTGTTCAAGATCAGCGCCGACCGCATCGCCACCGCCTCGACGCTGCGCGACAAGGCCGATGTCCTGCACTCGCAGGCCGACGAGCACGAGGAAGAAGCCGAGCGCGCACTGCGCGTCGCCGAGCGCTTCACCAACCTGATCCGCTAAGGGACCAACCATGACTGCCGAGCAACACGCTCGGTCCCTGTTCGACGTGTTGCCGGCCGAAGTCCGCCACCTGGTCATCCTGGGTGGCGGAAGCCTGCGCGCGTTCTACGACGGGACCGAAATCAAGGACATCGACTGCTTCTTCGTGTCACTTGCGAGCTACACCTACGTGGCCGCGTACCTGAGCGGCCGTAGCGACTGGACCAGCGAAGCCGCTCCGAACGGTATCCGCAACTTCCGCTCGCCCGAGGGTCACCTCGTGAGCCTGATCGGCTTCGAGTTCGGCACGCCGCACGAGCACTGCGCCGTCGTGGGGAGCGGAGCGCGCCGCGAAGGACTCCGCCTCCGCGGCGGTGTAGGCGGAGGCGAAGGTGAAGGCGCGGGGGGACGGGCCGTGG
>NZ_JBEZNU010000081.1:0-5572 GCF_040653375.1 Streptomyces sp. NPDC047974 | reverse complement strand
GTTGAAGGCACCGTCAGCCTGGCTCAGCCGCAGCAGCGCGCGGACCTGCGGCTCCTGGTACTGCACGCGCGCCTCGAGGATCTCGGCCTTCTCGCTGTAGGACAGCAACAGCGCGCGCAGCGTCGCCGGATCGGTCAGCGCCTGCATCGGGTCAGGAGCCGCCGCCCCGGCCGTGATCGCGTCATAGGCGCGGATCACCTGCAGGCTGAAGCTGGGGCTGATCCACATGGCGTAGGCATAGACCAGCTCGCGCACCACGTAGCTGCCGCCGTAGCGGCCGGCCACCGAGTGCACCGGGTAAATCCGGGAATCACCGGAGTTGACCAGCTCGGCCACCAGTTCCTCGGTCTGCTTCAGGCGCTGCCAGTCGCTGGGCTGGTGGCGCTTCGCACCACCGGATGCCTGGTGCAGGTCGTTCAGGCAGAACCTGCCCACGTCGTCGCGGCGCACAGTGACCCCGCCAATCATCATTGCGTTCAAGAGAACACCTCCGTTTTCCAGCCGCCGCCAGAGCCGCGCTGGACTGCCAAGAATCGAAACGGGTACATCGCGGCGGCCACCTTCACCTTCACGCGGGCGTCTTCCTCCCAGAAGCCCTTCACCTCATGGGCCTCCAGGTCGCCAGCGGCCGTCATCACGAAGAAGTCGATGGTGAGGTGGGTCTTTTCGGCCAACTTCAGCTTCACGGACTCGAATCGGAACCACGCGATCTCGCCGGCGGCCAGCTGCAGCGCCAGATGTGCGGCATAGGCTTCTTCCGTCTTGTTCATCTCCCCAGGCACGTGCCTGGGCCTACCCCGCGCGACCTTGCCGGCGGCGTTTCCGCTGCCGGAGGATTGAACAGCAGCCGGCGGGCGGTAGGCGCGCGGCGCGGCCGGTGACGGAGCGGCTACCGGCGTGCTGGCCTGCACCAAGCGGCGCATGCCCTCCGGCATGTCCTGCACGGTGGCGTAGCGCAGCGAACGGCTGGACGTCTTCTTCGGTCGCATCAGGCGGATGCCTCCATAGCGCCCCACACGCGCATCGCGCGCTGCCGGAATGCGTCGAACTCCTGACGGGCGCGCTGCTGCGCGGCCTGGTGCTCACGATCCATCTGCTCGAGCATGCAGTCGAACTCGACGTTCAGCAGGCCCATAAGCTGCTCCATGGACAACCCGCCGCGCGTGCGCTGCCCCGATGGTGGCGCGAGTATTGGCATGGCCAGCTGCTGCTGACCCGAGGGCGGCGCCGGCGCACGCTCTACGCGGCCTGCCTCAGTCGCAGCCCACGTCGCCACCGGCCGCCCATCGCGGCCGCTGTCGCGGTTCTCGCACCTGCGCACCAGCCCATCACCATCCAGCTCTCGCAGTAGGCCAGCCACGGCGGCCGTGCTCAGCAGCATCACCTCGCGTGGCGCGCCGGACTCGAGCGCGGCGTTGCCCATCAGCTCCAATGCCTCCGCTGCAGTGCTCTCGCCATGGATGCCCAAGCAGAACAGCAGCAGCTGCCGCTGATAGGCGCGGATTTCAGCCGGCTCCATGCGTGCCTCCGAATCCCAGATCCGCCGCGGCCTGCGCCATGGCGCTGCGCGCGGCGTCGCGGTTGCGCACCACGTGCAGCTCTGGCTTGGGTGCAGGCAATGCAGCCATCGCCTCGGGCACGGCGCCGCCGTCCATCACATGCTTCACCGCCCTGTCGTAGGCGTTGGCTAACATGCGCTGCTGCTGCGCGCCGCTCTCGGCCGTGGCGTAGGCGTGCAGGTCCAGATTCGACCGCACCAGCACGGTGAACCCGCTATGTGCCTGGCCGGGTCGCATCTGGCCATCGACCTCGGCCAACGACGGCACGCCCAGACACATGGCTCGGAACTGCCCGGGGTTCGGCGGCCACTGCAGCGCACTGCGCAGGCAGTTTCCCATCCCATCGGCAACCTGTCGCGGGGTGATGCCGATCAGCACTTGGAACCACAGTTCTCCGGCGGTGGTCAGGCTGCCCGCGTTGTTCACCGGGGCCGAGCCGTTCTCGCGCACCCACTTTCCGGGAAACATACCGGCCATCCGTTCCCACACCGTCCACAGCATGCTCACCGCGCGCTGGTCCGGCTCAGTGGTGGACGGGTTCGAACTCGACGTCGATGACATCGCCACCTGTTCCGCCAAAGCCGCCAACTGCCGCGCGCTGCTCGAATTTTCGCCGCTGCTCTGCGACGTGGTCGGCAGAACCTTGCTGAGGGTTTGCATTGGTGCCTCCGGTGGTATTGGGGATTGCGGGCATTGCGCCTGCCGCATGGCGGTTGCGGGCGGTCTTGATTGCCCAAGGGAACGGGTTCGTGACCGGTGGCGATCGCGCCAGCCCTTCAGCGACCGTGTGCCCCAGCGTCTCCGGCGTCACGCCCTCCTTCAGGGCGGCCAGCAGGTCTGGGTGGCTCGGGTTGGTGGAATGGCATCCAGCCTTGCGCATCAGCAAGCACGCACGCCCCGCGTCGGTCACGCCTCCCAGAGATCCTTGAGTGAGATGTGATGTATCTGGAGTAGTAATGGGGTCTGGGGTCTGGGTACCCGTGTTCACACCTGTGTTCACACCACCTGTCACACGTGACTCTGCGTGACATGTCACGCGTGACAACTGGTCGAGTGTCACGCGCTCGTCGCCCGTGACATGCGTGACGTGGAGCGCCTTCAGCTGTGCCATCGTGACCAATCCTCCCGGCACGACGCCGACGGCGCGCAGGTCTTCGAACAGCATGGTTCTGCGTGCTCGGGTGCGTGCCTGGCGCTCGGTTTCATTGCTCTTTCGGGCATCGCGGCGGCCTTGGCCCTCGGCAATACGGCCTTGCGCCTTGGCGATTTGCTCATCGCAGCGCTTGCTGTGCCGTAATCCGTCTTCTGCCACGGGGAAGTAGCGCTCGGCGACCTTCTTGACCGCAGCCTTGTCCGCCGCAGTGATTGCGCCAGCGATGATGTACAGCTCGGCCAGGCTCTCTGGCAGCGCCTGCTCTTCCGAGTAGTACGCCAGCATCAGCTTGAAATAGACGCCGTGGTCGGTCAGGGACAGTCGGGTCGTGTCCTTGAGGTAGTCGCCCGGATACATCTCGAAGTAGATCATCAGGGTTCCCCGGCACCGTGCTTGCCGCGTGCCGCAGCACCGGGGCTGCCAATCCTGGCCAGCTCATGCTCGTTGGGCGGCAGCGTCTCCAGCCGGTATGTCTCACCCAGACTGTTGCGCCAGCGATACGCCGTGGCGCGGCTCACGCCGAAGTGCCGGACAATGGCCTCAACGGTTGGGAAATCGCTGAGCTCGACTGCCCAGCGCATGAACTCCATGACGATCCTGGTGGTGTTGTAGCCGGCAAGGGCGTGCTGCGGCGCGCTGCGCCGCGGCTTCTTTTCAGACATCGCGGCGGCGACCGGAGCTACGGCCGGCTCTCGCTCGGTCGGAGCGGCGCGGAGCGCAGGGCCACAGCGCAGACCGAGGGTCGGACTGATGTTCATCCTGTCGCCCCCGCATGGCCCGATACGGGGACCTCACGCCCCATCGCGGTGCTCAGCTGCCGCAGGCTGGGAAGCCGCCGCCTGGCGGCCGCCGGGTCGTTGAGGTCCTGCAGCGCGAGCTGCCAGCGATATGCCGTCGCGCGCGAAAGGCCGAATCGCTTCTGGAGCGCATCAACGCGCACCGGCTGCGGCTGCTCTTTGGCCCAGAGGACTACATCCACCATGGGCAGGAGCGGCACCACACTCTCGGGGATGCGACGGCCGGCACTGTCGAATTCGCTGACCACGGCGATTGCCCAGCTCACCATTGCACCGCCGCTCATCGCTGCGCACCCTGCACCGCTCGCGGCGCCAGATCCTGCAGGTGGCCCGACACGTAGCGCTTGGCCGTCACCAGCTCCGCCTCGAGCTGACCGATCTCGTCCAGCGCGCGACGCAGCTCAGGTATGTCCTTCGGGCAGATGCGGCCGTCAGCCAGGACGTTGGTGATCGCTTCGAGCGTGTGACCGAACTCCACCGACAGGCGGGCCACAGCCAGCACGCCGGCATGCGGCTCCATCATCGGGATACGGGCACCGAGAAAGCCATAGCGCTGGGCCAGTTCGCGCGAACAGGCGTCGCGCCAGTGCGGCGGCAGCGCGCGAACCCACGACTCTTCCAGATCAACGGGCATCTTGACTGTGCCATTGCGGATGCGGGCAATGAGCTGGCCGTTGGACTTCAGCGCTTTTTCGGTGCTGTCGGCGTCTACACCGACATGGAAGTGCAGGATGCGCTCGGCTGGCGCTACGTCCGCCATGTATTGCTCGGCGATCGCCTGGGCCAGGCTGCTATCGGTGTGGCCGCTGTTGCGGATGGCGTCGGTCGTGTGCCGAAACACCACCGCTGACCGCGGCTCGTGGTACTGAGGATCAGGCTTCATTTACGCACCTCGGGAGGCGATGCAAAGTGGTCGCCATGGACAGGACGACCGAAATTCAGGGATTGGGTGGCTTGCGGTTCGCAGCTCAGCGCTCAGGTGAGAACGCGATTACGCCGCGTCGACCGGCACGATCCGGTCAGCGTCTGGGTCGGTCTCCGAGCAGGGGAGTTCGCCGAAGATGTCAGGCCGCAATTCATGCCTCGAGACTTGGGTCATCGCCTCGATCGACAGGATGTGGTGCGCGGCAACCGGCCGACGGCCTGTGCGCCATTGCGAAACCAACGCGGGGTGAACCTTGAGCAGGCGCGCTAGTGCGCCCTGCCCTCCTACCGCGTCGATGGCCTTTTGGATCGGTACCACGGGGTGGTTGGGCTCGTTCATGCGCCAAACATAGCAGTGCTATTTACCCATGTAAATAGCATCGCTGTTCGTTTTCCTGAACACCTTCAAATAGCATCGCTATATGCCTAGGCCAGCCAACCCCAAGACCGCTGAAGGCCGCGCTATCGCGGAGGCCATCACCCGCGCCGGCCTGACCCAGGCGCTGGTTGCCGAGCGACTGGAGGTCACCCCCAGCTTCATTTCTCAGTTTTCGACTGGCTTGCGACCAGTGCCCTGGGACAAGGCAGAGGCTTTGGCCGATGTTCTCGGGCTACAGCCCCAGGAAGTAAGCGCTGAGTACGCTCGCCTCATGGACAGTTTCGGCACGTCTCAGGTTGCGAGACTTAACGCCGATATCGTCGTGGCCGCCATCGCTGTGGTGCGCAAGGCTCTAGATCTGGCCACAGGCGAGACATTCGATGTCGAGCAATCGCCCGATCTGTTTGCCCAGGCGCTGCGCGTTGCACTTGCTGCGGATTTGAGGAAACAGGGGAAGCGTACAGATGGATCTCGATCAGGAGATGGACAAGCTGGCTCAGCTGATCGCGCTGCGCGCGCAGCGGAAGATGGGCGACAAGCCCAAGCTCACGGTGGTCGGAAGCGTAAAGCCGGCTGAGCTGCCGGCTACAGCACCTGATGGAGTCAGCAGGAAGATCACGCACTCGGCGGTCCGCATGGACGTCGTACTTCGTGAGTCCCACTGCCGGATGATCCGGCACTTTCAGAGACGTTGGGGCTCTCCCATGCAGCTCCTGATCGACCAGGCTTGTTTCGGTTACATGGGCATCGAACAGCTTCC
>NZ_JBEZNU010000080.1:0-6062 GCF_040653375.1 Streptomyces sp. NPDC047974 | reverse complement strand
CCGGCAGGTTCACGCCCAGGTAGCCGAGCTTCCCGGCCTCCGCCCACAGGGCGGCCCGGTCGAAGCCGGGACCGTGGCGGCGGCCGAGCGCGGAGACGGCGGCGCGGAGCTCGGTGTGCTCCCGGGGCTCGATGTCGGTGCTCATACGGTGTCTTCCTCCTGGTCTTCGGCCTGTACGTCTTCGGTCTGTACGACGGCGAGCAGGGCACCGACCTCGACCTGACGGCCGGGGGCGGCGTGGAGCGCGGTGAGCGTGCCGGAGGCGGGAGCGGTGACGCGGTGCTCCATCTTCATCGCCTCCAGCCAGAGCAGCGGCTGCCCGGCCTCGACCCGGTCGCCGACGGCGAGGCCGTCCGCGAGCCGGACGACGGTGCCGGGCATCGGCGCGAGCAGCGACCCGGGGAGGGTCTGCTCGCGAGGGTCGGTGAAGCGGGGGCGGGGGGTGAGCCGATGGCGCCCGACGTGGACGGTCCCGTCCCCGTAGGCCGCCACCTCGAAGTCCCGTACGACGCCCGCGACTTCGAGCCGTACGCGGTCGGGCTCCGCGCTCACGACCCGTACCCCCTCGGGGGCGAGCACCTCGAAGCCGCCGCCCCGGGTGGGCCGGTAGCGGACCTCGGTGCCGCCCTCGGTGCCGTCCTCGTACCTCCGGATCTCGTCCTGCGAGCGGAGGTTGCGCCAGCCGCCGCCGAAGCGGCCGGAGTCCCGGCGCGCGGCGGCCAGCGCGGCGGCGACGGCCGCACAGGCCGCGCCGCCCTCGGCGGGCCGGGTGAGCGCCTCCAGGTTCCGCTCGTAGAAGCCGGTGTCGAGCCGGGCCTCGTCCAGGAACTCCCCGTGCCGCAGCGAGGCGACGAGGAGGTCCCGGTTGGTGGCCGGCCCGTGGATCACGGCCCGCTCCAGGACGCCCGCGAGCTTGCGGACGGCCTCCGCACGGGTCGGCGCCGACGCGACGACCTTCGCGAGCATGGCGTCGTAGTGCACGGGGACGGTGTCCCCGGAGCCGTATCCGCTGTCGGTCCGCACGCCGCTCCCGCCCGGCACCGCGAACGCGTGCAGGCGGCCCGTCTGCGGCGCCCACCCCGCCGACGGGTCCTCCGCGTACAGCCGGGCCTCGACGGCGTGCCCCCGGGCGGCGGGCGGCTCCGGCGGCAGCGGGCGGCCCTCGGCGACGGCGAGCTGGAGGGCGACGAGGTCGACGCCGTGCACGGCCTCGGTCACCGGGTGCTCGACCTGGAGGCGGGTGTTCATCTCCAGGAAGTGCAGCATGGGGGTCCCCCCTGCCCGAGCGGAGCCGAGAGCTTGGGGGACGTCCGCGACCAGGAACTCCACCGTGCCCGCGCCCACGTACCCGACGGCCTTGGCGGCCGCCACCGAGGCCCCGTACAGCTCCTCGGCGAGCGCGGCCGGCAGGCCGGGCGCCGGGGACTCCTCGATCACCTTCTGGTGCCGCCGCTGCAGCGAGCAGTCGCGGGTGCCGAGCGCCCACACCGTGCCGTGCGCGTCGGCGAGGATCTGCACCTCGACGTGGCGCCCGTCCTCCACGTACGGCTCGACGAACACCTCGCCGTCCCCGAAGGCGCTCTCCGCCTCGGCCGAAGCCGCCTTCAACTCCCCTTTCAGATCGGCCAGTTCGCGGACGATCCGCATGCCGCGCCCGCCGCCGCCCGCCGCCGCCTTCACCAGGACGGGCAGCTCGGTGGCGGTGACGGCCGCCGGGTCGAGCGGCGCGATGCCGAGGAGCTCCTTGGCGCGGGTCTTCGACGCCATCGCCTCGATGGCCTCCGGCGGCGGACCGATCCACCGCAGCCCGGCCTCCGTCACCGCCCGGGCGAAGCCGGCGTTCTCGGAGAGGAAGCCGTAGCCGGGGTGGACGGCGTCCGCGCCTGCCGCGAGCGCCGCCGCGACGATCAGGTCGCCGCGCAGATACGTCTCCGAGGGCGCC
Organism: Streptomyces sp. NPDC047974; assembly: GCF_040653375.1. NCBI lineage: Bacteria > Bacillati > Actinomycetota > Actinomycetes > Kitasatosporales > Streptomycetaceae > Streptomyces > Streptomyces sp. NPDC047974. The sequence goes on along the minus strand of NZ_JBEZNU010000080.1, from coordinate 4,120 downwards.
GCCCCCGGCAGCCGCACCGCCGCGTCCGCCTCCCGCACGTGCAGGGCGTCCGCGTCGGCGTCGGAGTACACGGCGACGGTCGCGATGCCCAGCTCACGGCAGGTGCGGAAGACGCGGCAGGCGATCTCGCCACGGTTGGCGACCAGGACGGTCGAAATCATCGTTGGCGTCGACATCAGTGGCCTCACATTCGGAAGACGCCGAAGCCGCCGCGCGCGCCCTCGACCGGTGCCGTGTGGATCGCGGACAGGCACAGCCCGAGGACCGTGCGGGTGTCGCGGGGGTCGATGACCCCGTCGTCGTAGAGCAGGCCGGAGAGGAAGTGCGGCAGCGACTCGGACTCGATCTGCGCCTCGACCATGGCCCGCAGACCGGCGTCGGCCTCGTCGTCATAGGGCTGCCCCTTCGCCGCCGCCGACGCCCGCGCCACGATCGACAGCACGCCCGCGAGCTGCTGCGGCCCCATGACGGCGGACTTGGCGCTCGGCCAGGCGAAGAGGAACCTCGGGTCGTACGCCCGCCCGCACATGCCGTAGTGGCCGGCGCCGTAGCTCGCCCCCATGAGGACGGACAGGTGCGGGACCTTCGAGTTCGACACCGCGTTGATCATCATCGCGCCGTGCTTGATGATGCCGCCCTGCTCGTACTCCTTGCCGACCATGTAGCCGGTGGTGTTGTGCAGGAACAGCAGCGGGACGTCCCGCTGGTTCGCCAGCTGGATGAACTGCGCGGCCTTCTGCGACTCCGCGCTGAACAGCACCCCCTGCGCGTTCGCGAGGATCCCCACCGGGTAGCCGTGCAGCCGCGCCCAGCCGGTCACCAGCGACGCCCCGTACAGCGGCTTGAACTCGTCGAAGTCCGAGCCGTCGACGAGCCGGGCGATCACCTCGCGCGGGTCGAACGGCGTCCGCAGGTCGCCCGGGACGATCCCGAGGAGCTCCTCGGCGTCGTACTTCGGCGGCTCGGCCGGGCCGGGGTCCGCGTGGTGCTTGCGGTGGTTGAGGCGGGCGACGATCCGGCGGGCCTGCCGGATCGCGTCGGCCTCGTCGACGGCGTAGTGGTCGGCGAGCCCGGAGACGCGGGCGTGCATCGCCGCGCCGCCGAGGGACTCGTCGTCGCTCTCCTCGCCGGTCGCCATCTTCACCAGCGGCGGTCCGCCGAGGAAGACCTTCGACCGCTCCTCGATCATCACCGTGTGGTCGGACATGCCGGGCACGTACGCCCCGCCGGCCGTCGAGTTCCCGAAGACGACCGCGACCGTCGGGATCCCGGCGGCGGAGAGCCGGGTGAGGTCGCGGAAGAGCGCCCCGCCCGGGATGAAGATCTCCTTCTGGGACGGCAGGTCGGCGCCGCCGGACTCGACGAGCGAGATCACCGGCAGCCGGTTGGCGAACGCGATCTCGTTGGCCCGCAGCGCCTTCTTCAGCGTCCACGGGTTGGAGGCGCCGCCCCGCACGGTCGGGTCGTTGGCGGTGATCAGGCACTCGACGCCCTCCACGACCCCGATGCCGGTGACCAGGGACGCCCCTACGGGGTACGAGCTGCCCCAGGCGGCGAGCGGTGACAGCTCCAGGAACGGCGAGTCGGGGTCGACCAGGAGCTCGATCCGCTCCCGCGCGAGCAGCTTGCCGCGCTCGCGGTGCCGGGCGGTGTACTTCTCGCCGCCGCCGGCGAGCGCCTTGGCGTGCTCGGCGTCGAGCGCGTCGAGCTTCTCCAGCATCGCGGCGCGATGCTCCTGGTAGTCGGGTCCGCCGGTGTCGAGGGCGGAGGCGAGGACGGTCACGCGGGTCCCTCCGGAAGGTCGGGGCGGTCGGGGCCATCGGCACGGGTATCGGTGCGGGCATCGGCACGGGTATCCGTGCGGGCGTCGGCGTCCTCGCGGGCGTGGGCGTCGGCGCGGGCGGCCGGGCCGTCGGCCGGCAGGAGTTCCGCCGGTACGTCCACGTGCCGGGAGCGGAGCCATTCGCCGAGGGCCTTGGCCTGGGGGTCGAAACGGGCCTGGGAGGCGACGCCCTCGCCGAGGATCCCGGCGACGGTGAAGTTCACCGCCCGCAGGTTCGGCAGCACATGCCGGGCGACGGCCAGGCCGGCCGTCTCCGGCAGGAGTGCACGGAACAGGTCGACGGTGAGCGTGTGCGCGAGCCACCGCCACGCGGCCTCCGTCCGCACCCACACCCCCACGTTCGCGTCCCCGCCCTTGTCTCCGCTGCGGGCCCCCGCGATCCGCCCGAGCGGCGCGCGGACCGTCGGCCCCGGCGGCAGCGGCTCGGGGAGCTCCGGTCCGGGCACGGGTTCCAGGGCGCGGGTCGCGGGCGGCACGGGCACGGCGACCCGGGTCCCGTCGGGCAGCACCGCCGTGTGCGGGACGTCCCCGGCGGGCACGTACGCCGTCTCGAAGACCCCGTAGGGGGCGCCCCTGCCCGGCGGGGCGGTCACGTGGAAGCCCGGATAGCTGGCGAGGGCCAGCTCGATCGCCGCCCCGGTCAGGGTCCGCCCCACCTTCTCCGGGTCGGGGTCGCGGACGACGAGCCGCAGCAGCGCGCTCGCGGTCTCCTCCGTGCCGGCGTCCTCCCGGTCGGTGCGGGCCAGCTCCCAGCGGACGTCGGCGGGCGGGTCCTGCGCCAGGGCTCCGTGGATCTGCTCCCGGACGAGCGCGGCCTTCTCCTCCACGTCGAGGCCGGTGAGGACGAAGACGACCTCGTTGCGGTGGCCGCCGAGCCGGCAGCGGCCCACCTTGAGCGTCGCCGGCGGCGCCTCGCCCCGCACCCCGTCGATCCGCACCCGGTCCGGCCCCTGCGCCGTCAGCCGCACCGAGTCGAGCCGGGCGGTCACGTCGGGCCCGGCGTACCGGGCGCCGGAGGTCTCGTACAGCAGCTGCGCGGTGACGGTGCCGACGTCGACGACCCCGCCCGTGCCGGGATGCTTGGTGACGACCGCCGACCCGTCCTCGTACACCTCGGCCAGCGGGAAGCCGGGCCGCAGCAGCAGCTTCGGCTCGTGCTCGCGGAAGAAGGCGTAGTTGCCGCCGGTGGCCTGCGTACCGCACTCCAGGACGTGCCCGGCGACGACCGCCCCGGCGAGCCGGTCGTACTCCTCGGGCCCCCACCCGAACCACCACTGGGCGGGCCCGGTGACGAGCGCCGCGTCCGTCACCCGCCCGGTGACGACGACCTCCGCGCCGGCCTCCAGGCAGGCCGCGATCCCCGCCCCGCCGAGGTAGGCGTTGGCGGTCAGCACGCCCGCCTCGCCCGGCAGCCGGTCCCCCTCCACGTGTCCGACCCGCGTCGGCAGCCCGAGCCGCCCGGCCAGGCCGCGCAGGGCCTCCGCGAGCCCCGCCGGGTTCAGTCCGCCGGCGTTGACGACGATCCGCGTGCCCCGGTCGTGGGCGAGCCCGAGGCCCTCCTCCATCTGCCGCAGGAAGGTCTTCGCGTACCCGGCGGAGGGGTCCTTCAGCAGGTCGCGGCCCAGGATCAGCATGGTCAGCTCGGCGAGGTAGTCCCCGGTGAGCACGTCGAGCCGGCCGCCGGTCAGCATCTCGCGGACGGCGCCGAACCGGTCGCCGTAGAACCCGGAGGCGTTCCCGATCCTCAACACCCTCATGACGCCTCCCCCTTCGGGCCGCGCCCCGGCCCCGCCGGACCGGCGAACGCCTGGGCGATGCCCAGCCAGTGCTCCGCGTCCGCCCCCTCCGCGCGCAGCCCCGTGTCGTCCCGGTGCACCCGCTGCGTGACGAGCAGGCAGAACTCGACCGCGTCCCCGCCGACCCGCTGGGCGGCGTCCTCGGGGCCGTACGCCCACGACTCCCCGCCAGGACCGGTCAGTTCGACCCGGAACGGCTCGGCGGGCGGCTGCTCGCCGCGCACCAGGTACGCGTAGTCACGGGCCCGGTGCCCGATCCAGGCCACGTGCCGCAGCCGCGCGGTCGGCCGGCGTACGGCCCCGAGGGCGTCGGCGACGTCCTGGCCGTGCGCCCAGGTCTCCATCAGCCGGGCCGTCGCCATCGCCGGGGCGCTCATCGGCGGCCCGTACCAGGGGAACCGCCCGCCGGGCGGCACCTTCCGCAAGGCCTCCTCCAGGAGCCGTCGCCCCTCCCGCCAGCGGGCGAGCAGCTCGGCGGGCG
>NZ_JBEZNU010000079.1:0-6631 GCF_040653375.1 Streptomyces sp. NPDC047974 | reverse complement strand
AGGGGGGACCCTGTGGGAGAGTAGGACGCCGCCGAACAATCATTGTGGGAAAGCCCCGCACCTTATGGTGCGGGGCTTTTCTGCGTTTCCGGGGCCGAAATCGGGAAGGGTGTCTGCCTCGGTATGAGTACGGCCCCCGTCTCCTCGTTCCGAGGAGGCGGGGGCCGTTTGTGGTGAGGGGGTCAGTCGTCGGTGCCGGCCGCGGCCTTGGTGAGTTCCAGGTCCAGGGCCTCGCGGCGGATGCGCTGGTCGACGTAGAGGAAGACGGAGACGCCCGCGGCGATCGGGTACGTGAGGGAGCTGGTGATGATTCCGCCGACGGCCATGACGGAGAGGTACGTCCACGTCAGCTCGAAGCCGCCGTCGAGGGCGAAGGCGACCGCCGTGAACGGGATCGTCAGGATCATCGTGAAGATCATGATGAGGAGCTGGGCCAGCAGCGTGATGCCGAAGATCCGCCACCAGGAGCCGTCGACGAGCTTCGCCGAGCGCTTCAGCGCCGGGACGATGCCCTGACGCTCCAGCATCAGGGCCGGGGACGCCAGGCCGAAGCGGATCAGCAGCCAGACGATGGCCACGAAGGCCGCCGCACCGCCGAGGAAGGCGAGCGTCGCGCCGCCCGCACCGCCGAGCAGCAGACCGGGGAGCATCGCCACGAAGGCGAGCGCTCCGGCGCCCAGCGGCAGGGCCAGGGACAGGAGCAGGAGCTGCGGCAGACGCGGGCTCGCCTCCCGCCAGGCCTCGGCGACGGTCACCGGCCGGCCCAGGACGGCCCGGCTGACCACGATGGTGAGCAGCGCGCTGGTGAAGACCGAGGCGGCCACGGAGACCAGCATCGTCGGGGCCAGCTCGGTGAAGGAGGCCCGGAGGTACTCGGAAGCCGCCTCCAGCTGCTCCGTCGGCGTCGCGTCCGCGTGCAGGGCCGGAACCTCCGCGGAGAGGTAACGCTGTACGAACACCAGGGCGACCTGGGTGACGACGGCCACGGGGACCGTGACGGCCAGCACCGTACGCCAGTAGCGGCGGAGGGTCGTGACCGAGGCGTCGAGGATCTCGCCGACGCCCAGCGGACGCAGGGGGATGACGCCCGGCTTCGGGGCCGCCGGGGCGCCGTAGCCGCCCCAGCCGCGCTGCGGGGGCGGGTTCCCCCAGGCCCGGCCGGGAGCCGGCGGCGGGGTCGGACCGCCCGGGGGCGGCGACCAGCGGCCCGCGGGCGGCTGGTCCTTCGACCACTGGGGGCCGGAGGCGTCCGGCTCCGGCGCGGAGGGCTGCCCGGGGATCGCGGGGCCGTCCTGGCCGTCGGAAGGGGCGGATCCGGGCGTGTTCCGGCCCGGAGTGTCGTTCACGGTCGTCCACCTCGAAGGATTGGGTCGCGGTGCCGGTCGGCGAACCGGCCTGGTCACGGCGGCCGTCCACGGTCGGGCGGCGGGCCGGCTGCCATCGTGCCACGGGGAACCCCGCGGCGGACCGGGCAGGAAGCACCGTCCGGAACGTGGGCGTTCGCGGCCCGGCGGGGTACGGTTCTGGGCGACCACGGGGGCACGGGGGGTGACAGTCGTTACTGGCGGCGGGGCGCCCGGACACAGGGAGTCAGAGACTTCGTCCGGGACGTCGTCGCAGGTCAGTGAGGTATCTCACCAGCCGCCTTGAGACTGATACGGAAATGGGATGATGTCGATATGAAGGGACGCGTTCTCGTCGTCGACGACGACACCGCACTGGCCGAGATGCTCGGGATCGTGCTCAAGGGTGAAGGGTTCGAGCCGTCGTTCGTCGCGGACGGCGACAAGGCCCTCGCCGCATTCCGCGAGGCCAAGCCGGACCTGGTGCTGCTCGACCTCATGCTGCCCGGACGGGACGGCATCGAGGTGTGCCGGCTCATCAGGGCCGAGTCCGGCGTGCCCATCGTGATGCTGACGGCCAAGAGCGACACCGTCGACGTCGTCGTGGGCCTGGAGTCCGGGGCCGACGACTACATCGTCAAGCCGTTCAAGCCCAAGGAGCTCGTCGCCCGTATCCGGGCACGGCTGCGGCGCTCCGAGGAGCCCGCGCCGGAGCAGCTCACCATCGGTGACCTCGTCATCGACGTGGCCGGGCACTCCGTCAAGAGGGACGGCCAGTCCATCGCGCTGACGCCGCTCGAGTTCGACCTGCTGGTCGCGCTCGCCCGCAAGCCGTGGCAGGTGTTCACCCGCGAGGTGCTCCTGGAACAGGTCTGGGGCTACCGGCACGCGGCCGACACCCGGCTGGTGAACGTCCATGTCCAGCGGCTGCGCTCCAAGGTCGAGAAGGACCCGGAGCGGCCGGAGATCGTGGTGACCGTCCGTGGCGTCGGTTACAAGGCGGGACCGAGCTGATATGAGCAAGGGCAGTACTGCTCCGGAGTCCCCGGCCCCCGGGGGCCGTACCGGGCGGGCTGCCGGACCGGGACGGGGGGGCTCGCGTTCCGGCCGCCTCAGGCGCGGTGGACGGCTCCTCCAGGACGGGACGCCGGGCGGCAGGGTCTTCAGGATCGTCGCCCGGCTGGTGCGCCGTCCGCTGCTTCCGGCGGTACGACTCTGGCGGCGGAACATCCAGCTGCGCGTCGTCGCCGGCACCCTCCTGATGTCCCTCGGCGTGGTCCTGCTCCTCGGCCTCGTCGTCATCGGGCAGGTCCGCAACGGTCTGCTCGACACCAAGGAGAAGGCCGCCCAGATCCAGGCCGCGGGCGGGTTCTCCGCCGCCCAGGACCGGGCGGCGACCACGCCCTTCGTGCCCGGGCAGGACGGCGTACGGGCCGGATCCTCGGTGAACTGGCGCTCCACGCTCGTGGAGCAGCTCGCCAGCGGTGGCCAGAACGCGTTCAACGTGGTGGCGCTCTCGCTGGACTCCAGCGACACCGCGAGCCGCGGCGCCCGCGCCTCCGGCGAGGTCGACCCCGCGCGGTCCGTCCCCGCCGACCTGCGACAGCAGGTGGCGCAGGGCAACGTGCCGTACCAGAAGTTCGGGCGCATCCACTACACCAGCGACAAGCAGTCCGAGCCGGGCCTGGTGATCGGCAAGCGGCTCAACGACGCCGAGGGCAAGCAGTACGAGCTGTACTACCTCTTCCCGCTCACCCAGGAGGAGGACTCCCTCACCCTGGTCAAGACCACCCTCGCGACCGCCGGACTCTTCGTCGTCGTCCTGCTCGGAGCCATCGCCTGGTTCGTGGTGCGGCAGGTCGTCACCCCCGTACGGATGGCCGCCGGGATCGCCGAGCGGCTCTCCGCCGGACGGCTCCAGGAACGGATGAAGGTCACCGGCGAGGACGACATCGCGCGCCTCGGCGAGGCCTTCAACAAGATGGCCTCCAACCTCCAGCTCAAGATCCAGCAGCTGGAGGAGCTGTCGCGGATGCAGCGGCGGTTCGTCTCCGACGTCTCGCACGAGCTGCGGACCCCGCTGACCACCGTACGGATGGCGGCCGACGTCATCCACGAGGCCCGTGTCGACTTCGACCCCGTCACCGCCCGCTCCGCCGAACTCCTCGGCGACCAGCTCGACCGCTTCGAGTCGCTTCTCTCCGACCTCCTGGAGATCAGCCGCTTCGACGCGGGCGCCGCCGCCCTGGAGGCCGAGCCGATCGACCTGCGGCAGGTGGTGCGCCGGGTCATCGGCGGCGCCGAGCCGCTCGCCGAGCGCAAGGGCACCCGGATCGTCGTCGTCGGCGACGAGCAGCCCGTCGTCGCCGAGGCCGACGCCCGACGCGTCGAGCGGGTGCTGCGCAACCTGGTCGTCAACGCCGTCGAGCACGGCGAGGGCAAGGACGTCGTGGTGAAGCTGGCCGCGGCCGGCGGGGCCGTCGCCGTCGCCGTACGCGACTACGGCGTCGGACTGAAGCCGGGCGAGGCCACCCGGGTCTTCAACCGCTTCTGGCGCGCCGACCCGGCACGCGCGCGTACCACCGGCGGAACAGGCCTCGGCCTGTCCATCGCGGTCGAGGACGCGCGGCTGCACGGCGGCTGGCTCCAGGCGTGGGGCGAGGCCGGCGGCGGTTCGCAGTTCCGGCTCACGCTGCCGCGCACGGCCGACGAGCCGCTGCGGGGATCGCCGATACCGCTGGAGCCGGAGGACTCCCGGCGCAACCGGGAACAGGCCGCCGCGGGCCGGGCGCAGGACTCGGGGCGTACCGCCTCCGTCCCCGCCCAGCCCGCCGGGGAACGGGCCCCGCTGCCCGGCGTGCCGCCGAGGATCCCGGCGCCGCCGAGCGCGGCCGTCGACCCGGCGGCGCTGCCCGGCAACGGCGCCCGGGTGGTGGCCCGGACGGCGGCCGAGACCGAGCAGGGCGCGGGCACGAGTACGGGCAGGGCGGGGAACGCGGAGCGGGAGGACGGCACACGTGAGCGCTGACGCGCGGAAGCGGCTGCGGGCGGGGCGGGGACGGGCCGGACGGGCGCTGGTGCTCGCCGCCTGCGGCGGAGTCCTGGCCACGGGCTGCGCCACCATCCCCGACAGCGGCGACGTCCAGGCCGTGCGCGGAGCCAACCCCGGAGACTCGCAGGTGCGGGTCTACGCGGTCGCCCCCCGGGAGAACGCGGATCCGGACGAGATCGTCGACGGCTTCCTGGAGGCCATGACGAGCGACGACCCCGGCTTCGCCACCGCCCGCAAGTACCTGACGGAGACGGCCGCCAAGAGCTGGAAGCCGGAGCAGAGCATCACCGTGCTCGCCACCGCGCCCGACCGCCAGAGCGCCTCCCGCAACGCCGACCCCGAGAACCAGGGGCGCGCGTACCCGATCTCCGGCCGGAAGATCGCGACCGTGGACGCCCGGCACGCGTACCAGCCGAACAGTCCCGTGGAGTACGCGCAGGCGATCCACGTGGTGCAGGAGACCGTGCCCGGCGGCAAGGACAAGGAGTGGCGGATCGACGGCCTGCCGCCCGGCCTGGTCCTCGGCGAGGCCGACTTCCTGCGGAACTACCGCTCGGTCAACAAGTACTACTTCGCCTCCGGCGAGGACTGGCTCGTCGCCGACCCCGTCTACATCCGGCAGCGCCAGGACCCCGTCACCCGGATGGACCCGGTGACGCAGACCGTGAAGGCGCTCCTCGAAGGCCCCACGCACTGGCTGCGGCCCGCCGTCGACTCGCCGTTCCCCTCCGGGACGGAGCTGGCCGCGGGCGTCACGACGCTGACGACGGACGACCAGTTCACCCTCAAGGTGCCGCTCAACGCGAAGGCCGACCGGTTCGGCGGCGAGGTGTGCCGGCGGATGGCGGCCCAGATGCTCGTCACGCTCGGCGACCTGACCTCCGTACGGGTCGACCAGGTGGAGCTCCAGGCCGAGGGCGGCGGCGCCGTGTGCCGGCTCGGGAAGGGCCAGGCCGAGGAGTTCCAGGCGGTCAGGGCCGCGGCGCAGGACGAGACGCCGTACTTCGTCGACGACGACGGACGGCTGATGGCGCTCGCCCCCGGCGGCAAGGACGGGGTCCCGCCGACCGCCGTGCCCGGCCCGCTGGGCAAGGGCGCCGTGCCGCTGGGCTCGGCCGCCGTGGCCCGCGGCGAGACGCGGGCGGCCGGGGTGTCCGAGGACGGCACCTCGCTGTACGTCTCCTCGATCACCACCGAGCAGGAGCAGCTGCCGCCCGTCTTCAAGAGCGCGGCCGTGGGCCCGGCGGCGGCCCACGACGGGCTCTCGCAGCCCAGCTGGGACGGCCGCCGCGGCGACCTGTGGGTCGCCGACCGGGCCAAGGGCCACCAGCGCCTGGTGGTCGTGCCCGACGGCACCGGCAAGTGGTTCGAGGTCCGCACGCCGTGGCTGACCGAGGACACCCGCGTCGAGTCGCTGCGCGTCTCGGCGGACGGGGTGCGGATCGCGCTCCTCATCACCCGCGACGGGCGCACCACCCTCCAGATCGGCCGGATCGAGCGGCAGGACGGCGCGGACGAGCAGGTCCTGTCCGTGGTCGACCTCCAGCCGGCCGCGCCGCGCATGGAGTCGGTCTCGTCCGTCTCCTGGGCGGGCCCGAGCCGGCTCGTCGTCGTCGGCCGGGAGGCCGGCGGCGTCCAGCAGATCCGTTACCTCCAGACCGACGGCTCCACCTCCGCCAGCTCCGTGCTCCCCGGCCTCAACGGCGTCAGCGCGGTCGCCGCGCCCCACCGGGAGACCGAACCGCTCGTCGCCGCCTCCGGCAACGACGGCATCGTGCGGCTGCTGCCCGGCGCGAACTGGCAGCCGGTGGTGAAGTCGGGGAGCGTGCCGGTCTATCCCGGGTAGCCCGCCTGTAGGGGGCCACCCCGTAGAGGGCTGTGCCGAGAGGCCGTGTCGAGAGGCCATGCCGAGGGGCTGTGTCGAGGGGCTGTCGCCCGTCGGCGCAGCCCCTCCGTCGTTGTCCACAGGCGGTTTTCCACAGGGGTGGCACCCCCCGCCCCTTCCCGTCACAGTGGAGCCATGCGGGGCTGGTGGCGCGAGATCTCCGGACTGGTGCTGCCGGGCACCTGTGAGGGCTGCGGGGCCGCTCGGACGGCCCTGTGCGCGCAGTGCGCCGGAGAGCTGGCGGGGGTCGGGGCGGGGATGTTGAGCGCCGCCCAGAGCGCCGCGGTGGCGGCGACGACCGCGATGACGACCGAGAGGGCGACGAGCACGGGGTCGTAGTGGACGGTGCCA
>NZ_JBEZNU010000078.1:0-6678 GCF_040653375.1 Streptomyces sp. NPDC047974 | reverse complement strand
GCGCGCGATCTCCAGCTCGGTGGAGACACCGATCTCCATGCCGTGCAGCCGCTGCCCGGCGATCGTGTTGATCGGCGTCTCCCACGGGATGTCCATGTCCAAGACTGGTCACAGGTCGAGAAGGTCTACGGAGACAAGACCGCGCAGGCGTTTTCTGGGTTGGTTGGCACACACATCATTTGCCAGCTTCAGGTCGGCGAGACCCGAGAGAAGATCTCCCGGAACCTGGGCAAGCGGACGGTGGCTTGGCGCACGCACGACGACAAGGCGACTGTCCACGAGGAGTCGAAATCCGTTGTTCCGCCAGGGCGCCTCACCGACGATCTAGGCTTCCGCAAAGGGAAGGCCTACGGCCCCGAGCGCTGGGGCATCCGAGCCATCGTCCAGACCACCGGGGATCCGCTTCTGCTGGACTGGCCAGGCGTGAGCTATCCCAAGGTTCGAGATGGGCAGGAACGGGCGAGTTGGACAGAGGAGGGCGCTCGCCCGGTGGAGCAGAAACCCATGCCGCAGAGCGACGCGCAAAGCGCCGCAGAGGTCCAGCGCGTGCTCAAGATGACCGCAGACCAAGCCGCCGCAGAGCTGGAGAAGCGGGGTGCCACTCCGCCGAAACTTCGCGCCGTTTCTGACGACGAGCTGGAAGCCATCTTCCGCAAGTAGTGGGGTTGTGGAGTCGCAGGGTTTTGGTAGATCTGAAGGGATAGCCAGGACCTGGAGAACTCATGATCAACACCACACTGCTGAAGCGAAACGCCGGGGGAACCAAGGGTGGTTCTGCGTCGATTTACTACCTCTTGGCCCAGGAAAAGCTCTCTGAAGAAGCCGAGCAGGCAAGCATGGCCGTTGGCTACTACAGCCGCTCCGCGCCGAGCAAAGAGGCGCAATCGAAGTTCTACGGCGGCTTGGCCCAGCACCTGGGTCTGGCAGGCGTCCGCGCCACGGAAGAGCTGATGATTCCGCTGACGGATGGATTTGACCCCAAGACCGGTCGAGCGCTATGCCACGGAGCCGGGGATCGCGGACAGGTCAAAGTCCGCTTTGATAAGACCGGCAAGGCCCCGTTGCGCGACAAAGACGGCAAGGTGGTCACGTATCTGGCCGGTGGGCATCGCATCGGCTTTGACCTGACAATCAGCGCACCGCTGGATATCTCCGTGGCGTTTGCACTGGCGTCCGATCCGGCAGAGCAAGAGGCCATTCATGCCGCGCACCGCAACGCGGTCCAGCGGGCGATGGAAGCCTTCGAAGCCATGTCCGAAACCCGGCGCAACAAGGCCGGGAAAGACGTCATTGGGGTGGATGGGTTGATCTGGAGCAGCCATCACCACTACGCCTCACGAGCCGACGAAGCGACCGGGGAGATGGGCCCGAACCTCCACACCCACAACCTGCTCTACAACCTTTCCTTGGGCAACGACGGCAAAGAGGCCAGCCTCTCTGCTGAAGAAATCTACCGCTACCGCAAAGCCATGGATGAGGTCTACAAGACCGAGCTCTACCAGGGCATGAAGGCGCTGGGCTATGGGGTGGACCGCATCCGTGAACTGGACGACGACGGCCAGGAAACCGGGCGCGTCTACGCGCGGATCGCGGGCCTGGACGAGGAGGTGACGGATCGCTATGGCAACCGCCGCAAGGAAATCCTCGCTTACGCGGCCAAGCACAACGTGTCTAATCAGCAGGCCACGTTGGCCACGCGCAAAGACAAGGACGAGCCGCCTTACCAGGAGCTCATCGCGCACTGGCAGGACACGCTGAAAGGCTTCGACGTATCCACGGAAAGCCTGAAGCAGGCCAAGGGCAACGCGCACGAAATGGAGCAAAAATCCCCGGCAGAACTGCTGGAGCGGCTCCATGAGACCGACGCCATCTTCTGCGACCACAACCTCTTGGAGGTCTTGGGCCAGGAATACGCCGGCAGCGTGACCGTGCCAGAGCTCTACGGCTTGGTTGAAGCGTTCAAGAAGGAGCACGGCCTGGTGCTGGTCAACCCCATGCGCCTGCACGACGACGACAAGGGCGACTCGCTGGCAAGGCGGCATACCCAGGAGCGCTACTGCGCCCCGTGGATGCTCCAGATCGAGCAGGAGGTGGTGGCCTTCGCGATTGACCGAGCCAAGGAAACCCATCACCACGTGCCCCTGGCCGACGTGGACCGGGTGGTGAAAGACTACGAGAAGGCCAAGGGCTTTCAACTCTCCCAGGAGCAGCGCCACGCGTTGGACCACATCACCCAGGGCAGCGGGGGCGTGGTCAATCTTTCTGGGCTCGCCGGAACCGGTAAAACGACGATCAGTGAGTGTTTTCGGGCAGCTTACGAAACCCAAGGATTCGAGTTGCTGGGCGTCTGCGTTTCCAACGCCGCGGCCGAGAAGCTGGAGGCGGAAAGCGGCATGTCCAGCGTGAGCATGGCGCAGATGCTCCATGACCTGGACAAAGGAAAGATGCAGTTCCGCAAGACGGACGTCATTGTGGTGGATGAGGCAGGCATGGTCGATGCGCGCAACACCCACAAGCTTTTCAGCTACGCCGCCAAGGCGGGGGCGAAGGTCATCATGCAGGGCGACGTGGAACAGCTTCAGCCCATCGGAGCTGGGTCCGGCTTTCAGTTGACCAAGAGCGCGGTGGGTGATGCCAAACTCACGGAGATCCGACGCCAGGGCAAACAGGAAGACCGAGAAACCGCGTTGTCGTTCTACGCCACGGACGAAAGCGGCCAGATCATCGATCTGAAAAAGGCCAGCCGTTCCCGGGCGCAGACCCTCGACAAGGGCAACGAAATCAAGGCCCGGTTGCTCGGCACCATCCGCGAAACGGCCACGGAGAAGGACTCCCGCGAGCGCTTGCTGCACGAATACTTCGAAGACCCAACCCCGATGCAGGAGAAGTTGGTCATCGCCCACACCCGTGCAGACGTGGCCGCGCTCAATGCGGGCATCCGGGCTGGGTTGAAAGAACGGGGAGAGCTGGGCCAGGACGAAGTGGTGATCGAGGCCCGGGACAAGGGGCGCAAGTTCGACTTGGCGTTGTCCAAAGGCGATCAGATCGTCTTCACCGCGAAGAACAAGGACCTGGGGGTCATCAATGGCACGCAGGCGGTGGTGGAGAACATCAAGCCCTCAAGGGCGGGCGGCTACGACATCAGCGTTTCCATTCGCTCGGAGACCAAGGCCGATGGCCGGCGATTGACGTTCAACAGCTTCGAAATGAAAGCACTGACGCATTCCTATGCCGGGACGGTTCACAAGAGCCAGGGCCAAGGTAAGCGGGAGATCTACCACCTGGCGAACCTGGGCATGCTCGACGCCCACAGCGCCCTGGTGGCCTACACCCGACTCACGAAGGGTTCCTACCGCATGTATGCGACGTCCGATGACGTGGAGCGGTTGAGCGAACGCCTGGGGCTGGAACGCCTCAAAGAGACCGTGCTCGACGCGGGACTGAAAGACGATCCGCAACGGCCGGTTGTCCAGGGCCTTGGGGCGGTTGCACGCCCCAACACTCAACGCCCAGCCGCTCAGCGAACGCGCATCCAGGGCAAGCTCGACGCACTGCTGAAGGAGCACGCGGAACGCCCAAAACCGCAGATGAGCGAGGGCGAGCGCAAGGCCCGTTGGCTGCTGGAAGTGCTGGAGCCGTTGCGGCGGGCGCGAAAGGCCTCTCCCAAGCTGCCAGCGCAGTCCCCGAAACACAGGCAGGGCTTCTCGTTGTGAGCAGCAGGCTGGGCGGCCATGCCGCCCATGTGCTTTTCTCTCCACACCGCTTTTGCTTTGAGGCGCGGCCACTGGCCGCGTTCTTTTTGACACCAAAGCAACGTCAAAAGCGCATGGAGGGTGCGGCAGGGCAGCCCGCGGCTTCCGCCGGGGCCCTTGCTTTACAGGGCGGCCATGACCACAGCCTGCAGCACCATCACCGCCACGCCGAAAAGGAAGGGGTAGAGGAACAGCCATTTGAAGAACCCCCAAGCCAGGGACGACGGAGCCCCCGCCGAGCGGCGCGGAACCGCCTCGGGCCACGCATACCCCGCCGCCAAGGACTTCATGTAACCCGTGGTGCGCCTGCTGGGATCGCGAATAAGAATGCCCGGTGGCTTGCTGTAGATCCGCCAGCCTTTCTGAAAGGCCTTGTAGCGCCACGCGTATTCGTGAGCCTCGGCATCGGCCTGGGTGCCCGTCATGCTCGACAGCGGCACGAACGAGAATCGGCGTCCCTGCCAGCCCCCACGAGCACTGCGGTGCTGCTGCTCGCGTTGCTTTAAATCGACGGTCTGCCCCACGTAGCAGCACCCGTTGTCAAAGAACAACCCGTAGAGATGGCGTGGGCGAGGCAGGTGTTTCTGATTGCGTTTCCAGTTCAAGGGTCCTCCATTGATGGATATACCTACATACCCATAAAAGAAAGAACCGATTCGTCAAGCCCTGGCACGAACAAGGGCCCCAAAGGGCCCTTGCCGAGATACGATCACCTCCTTTTCCCACCACGCAATCGTTTAACGCCCCAAGTTGATGCTCAACCCGAAGCCGGCCACAGGCTTGTTCCCAGAGCCGAAGGAAACGCCCGCCGAGACACTGACCTTTTCCGAAACCCGAGCCCCCCAGCCAATGGACACCGCTGCCTCGCCGCCGGAGAACCCAACGCCCGCATTGAGGTTCACCTGGCCGACAGCAGCCCCGCCGTTTTGCGCTGCGGCGGTGGCCATCTGCGTCATGGCGCCAAGCTGGGCACCGAGCGCATCAATGCGCCGGTCTTGGTGACGGAAACGACGGTCGGTCTCCGTCCAACGGTCATCCCACACTTGCTGAACCTCATAGAGCTGACCCCCGTTCACGGCATCCGTGGAGCCTCGCTCAATGCGGCCATTCGCAACGTTGGTCACGCGCTGATTGCCCCCGTTGACGCCCGCAGTCGTCACCGAAGGGCCGCCTTGAATCGTCACGCCTTGGGCGTTGACCGTGGTCTGGCCGACCTGGACAGAGCCCTGCTCGGACAACTGCACGTTGTCGCTGACCGCCACGGTTTGGGTGCCGTCCGTGTTGTCGGTCACCTCGACGTTCTTGCCCGCCCTTACAGTCGAGCCCGCGCCGGTTCCGGCGGTTCCATCCACCCCATCGGTGCCGGCAGGCCCTTGAACCCCTGGCTCCCCTTTTAGGCTTGCCAGCCAATCTTGTTCATTCCCTTGGAAGCCGTTGGCCAAGGCCACCTCGTAAGCGCTCAACCCATCCGCGCCGCGCGGGCCTGGCGTGCCCGAGCTACCGCCTGGATTCTGCTCTTGGACAGTCAAGCGACCATCAAGATCATCCATAGCGGCCTCGACAGTGTTGTAGGTGGCACCGCTGCGGAACTGATAGATGGGCGCGACAAAGTTGCCGTTGACGAACGTGGCACCGCCGCCCAGCGCTTGGGCCGCCTGACGGACCTGTCCGAGGTTTGCGACGTCGGTGTCTGAGGTGCCGGCTCGAACGTTCGTGATTCGGCGGGTGCTCTGGCCCCGGTCCTCATACGTGGAGCCCACGCTGACTTCGTCGCTGGCCCAGCAGCGGCTATGTGAGCCCAGGGCAACGCAGTCTTGCCCGCGTGCTTCAGCCCCAACGCCCAGTGCGACAGACTGGCGCGCGTCGGCGACCGCTGAAGAGCCAATGGCGACTGCGTGATCGGCATTGGCTTGGGCCAAGTTGCCCTGCGCGATAGACGCGTTTCCTCGCGACCGACTGAAGTAGCCCATCGACATGGACAGGTCTCCACTGGCTTGTGACTGCACGCCAGCGGCCAACGAATGAACGCCGGTAGCCGCGGATTGCGCGCCCAAGGCGATCGCCGCTTCGCCCCCGGCGTAGCTCAGCGTGCCAACCGCAACGGCGTTCACCGCAGCGGCATTCGCGGCTTGGCCCGTCGCAATGGAGTTCGCACCGGACGCTTGGGCATTCGTTCCCGACGCCACCGCGTTGTCTGCGGAGGCATTGGCTTGAACGCCCGTGGCGACGGCCCCGTTCCCGGAGGCATTGGCATAGGCACCCGTTGCGGTGGCATTCGGGGCCGAGGCTTGGGCGTATTCCCCGGTCGCCGTCGAGTTGGGTTCCGAAGCCGTGGCCCCGGTTCCCGTGGCGGTTTGAGCAAACGATGGGGAGGCAAACAACGAGGCCCCCATCAAAGCGGTTAAGATCGAAATGCGAAGCGAAGACATGGAAACCCTCCCGAGTATGGATTGATACTTCATCCATAGCAGGCGATTTCATTTCCGCAAGGTGATCATCCGATCTTTTTCAAGGTGTTAGGAAAGGTCGCAAAGCAAACCCGTGCCGGCGCGAACCAGTTCCAGGCCATCCGGTTTTCATTGCCCCAGGCCAAGCACGCCGTTTCCATCCCCGCAGGGCACCAAGCCGGTGCCAGCGCACGGGCCAGCACTTCCGAAGAGGGCTCCCCGGTCACCGAAGGAAACGCGCCCGGCTTGCGCCCCTGCCGGTAGGCCCACTTGGCTTGGCCGCACTCGGCTTTCAGCTCGACGTGCGGATAGTCTTTCGGGCTGGTCCATCGGCCGCCCCAGTTCAGCCCCACGATCTCCGCCAGCTCCCCAAAGCGTTGATAGCCGGCCATCACATGGGCATCGTCCAAGTTCCAGCTGGGCTCCCCATTGATGAACACGGCGGCATCCAAGGCCAGTCCGAAGTTGTGGCTGCTGGA
>NZ_JBEZNU010000077.1:0-6866 GCF_040653375.1 Streptomyces sp. NPDC047974 | reverse complement strand
CATTCAGTGCCGCCCTCGAGGAGCACCAAGGCCCCCATCGGCCCCATCTTCAACACCACCACTTCTGCGCCGTGCTGCGAAGCCAGCTCGGCAGCCATCTGCTCGGACGTCAAATCGAATCGCTGGAGCAAGCTCCTTGCCTCAGTCAGATTCAGCACAAGCGCCAGGTGCTGGGCCTTTGAGCCGTTAGCGCCAAAAGCTTCAGTCCCCGTAACGTTCTGTGGATCGAATACGGCGTACTCGGCGTCGACTATGGCCGTGCTCTCCAGCATGCCAAAGCGAAGCACGTGATCGGCCTTCACGCTGAGCGGCGATTGCCGCTCTGGCTGCTGGATCCACGGTACCGACAATCCGTGGCTGTAGTGAAAAGAGGCAGACCGTGGCAACGGCGCAATCGATAGGCCAAAGCCCTCATCTGCTGCACGACACTCCAGGATCGGCTGGAGGCCAGCATCAAGATAGCCGTGCAATGTCACCTGTCCACCCAGACGCGACACCGCTGACGCCGCACGTCCGGCCGATCCATACACTTCGTCCCACTGCGGGCGCAAACACACCTCGCGGTAGATACCACCGACGATAGTCAACATCCATTTATCCCCTGTCGTTGCCTAGCGTCTCAAGGCGAGATACGTATGGTTACCTGGCCGCCGGCCTTGCTCAGTACCGTGGCCTGGTACTGGGTTCCCTGCCGCATACACTCGAGCAAGCGGGACATCTTGGGTGAGGTAATTCCTCCGGCCACCTGATTGCCGTGCTTGATCACCACTACCTGCGCAGCCAATTGCTGCTCGATGGCCACGAACAAGACATCGCCGACGTTGATTCCAGCCACGACTGAAGGCTTGGGGGAACTCAACTGCGTCTCAAAAGAGAGACGGTCACAGGCAATCTCCTGAACCCCACCGCCACCAAAACTACCACCACCAGATCCAGACATTTCCGTCTCCTATCCCTAGTGAACGAGGCTTGAGAGCGCCTCGGAAGAGTTACCGCATAACGGTCCATGCAATGCTTGAGTCAACTACCAACTGCTGTCAGTTACGAAACTGATGTCCCCACAGGCGAAGGCCGTCAAAGCAGCCACTACTACACTCTACAACCCGTGGGTGGCAGCCTCAATCTCGGAAAATCTGGTCCAATTTATCAGATCACGCACCACGATGAGGGAGAGTATGACTGGTCGCGCCACAGGGGTCTCGCCTACCCGACAGGTCCACAACATAATCTTCAACAGTTCGTACGGCGAGATGCCCCGGTGCTGGGAAATATGGGTTGTACCCGAACCCATGATGGTCGTTGACACATTCCTGTCCCCGTAGACGCAATGCAGACTTGCCCAGAAGTTGAGCATGAACTCCAATTCGCCGCGCCACTCAGAACTGGCGCACTTCGGCTAGCGGTAGCGACTGCCGCCTTGGATTGAGACGCGATCCTAGCGCTTCAAGGCCAGCCCCAAACGCAGGTGAGTTTGAGTGCGTTCCTGCACTAGCCGGTATCTGAATACACGAGACCTTGGTATTGCTAGGACTGAAACCATTGGTCTCTCAAGGCAATACGTGTATGGCCGATCTTACAGATAACGAGCCTGTGGGGTCAGTACAGCACTCCATGAGCCCCATACGATGCCGGGCGGCCCTAGACGCCTCTACACTTCGAGTTCGATGAGTCATAGCAGAGTAGCTCAATGTTCAACACGCACGAAGATGAAATCGAAATGGACCTCAATTGGCTCAAGAAGCAGGATTCCTGCCCACTCGCAGTTGAACTGACAGCCAAGATTGAGGCAATCGATCTAGAAAAGCTCGAGCTACCCAGGCGCCGCCTTCTGGTTGGTTTTGTCCATGTCCTCGCTGATGAAGTGAAGGCGATGTTGGATCTGGGCGCGAAAGACTATGACTCAAACGAGGTAGCGCGAATGACCGACGTCATAGGAGGAACTACACTAGCTCGTGCGTGCCAGGCACCGATCACCAAGAGGCAGCCTGGCGAGGACCTCAGGGATAAAATTGCAGAGGAAACCAATAAGGTGACGCTCGCCAGTGAACAGACTGGCGCTGGTCACACTGCACGACTTATGGCCAAGTGGGCAAAGAGCGCCGCTAGCGATATCTCTAAGAATGAGTCCTTCGGCTCGTGGCACCTCCTACTGCTCTGCTACGCCCATTTTCTGATCTGCATGGAGTCAAGGTGCTCGCGCAAGTCATCTCCTCCACCAACTGCCGACCTCAGAGCCCGATTGAATGCCTGTCTGGACCTTATGCGTCAGCTGCACAGAAAGTCCGACGCGATAGAGGCCGATGAAGCTTCAATCGAAGCAGAGCTGGCCTACGAAAACCAGATGCTGGGTGGGTTCATCTTTCAACTTGGGTACGCATCGGGCGCAGCCGGCACTCCAGTCCCTGTCAACATGTTCCAGCAGACGCCCAACGATGGTTGCTTCGGTGACTTGGTAGCAGGAAATGCACGCTGCTTAGCCATTGAGTTCAAAAGAGAAGCCAAGTCGATTCAGACAGAGGCGGAGAAGTGGACCTCTGAGGCGCTTGCAAGCCTAATCAATGAAACCAATCTCGTGAGCCAGTCACTGAAATGCCATTTGCTCTGTTATGGCAACGCAGATGGGCAGACTATGAGCTTCTCTTCGATGTTATACGCCACAGCGATCGGTGCATCCGAAGAAGTCGTTGAGATGTCCGGGGACGAGATAATTGCCTGCATCTTGGGCAAGGCGGTCAATGGCGAATTGCTGAAGAATTCGACGATGGGCCTTCCACCAAGGCAGCTGGAGCGTTACCTCAGAAGTTTGGCTCACATTCGGGATAGTTCGAAGGGCGGTGGGAAGGCTACGTGGCTGGCTCTTGCGATCGACGAGAAGGGATTTCATTTCCGAATTGCTGCAACACTGTCGGCGCTGATCGAACCGACAACCGCACCTGGGGTAAAGGTATCTGCGGGAATGACACGAGGTTGAAGCTCCATCCATTGAAGCAGACACCAACTCAATGGGTACGGAGCGCCTCTACTGCTTGAAGGTGGAACTCTGAGTGGCTGGGCACAGCGAGGACCCACATCTGTACGGCCGCATTGTATGAGCCAGAAATTGTATGCTCCTCCGCCAGCATCTTCCCTAGGACTTTTCACGGCCATGACTCCACGACTGGGCATAGCTGTAGCCATCCCTCACGGGGCACCTGCGCTCAAGCTCGGCAACGTTCTCCTCACCTCTGGATCTACGCATCTGCATGGACTCTATATTGGACCTAATGAAGGCCAGTCTCGGCCCCGGCGTTGCTGCGCTCGGTGTTGCCGTGGCAGCAGCACAGTGGCACACAAACAGAGTTAAGCTACGCTTAGACTCTTACGATCGCAGGCTGGTGGTTTACAAAGCGACCGTGGCGTTACTCAACGCTATGCAGGAGGAAATCTCGACCCGACGCGGCCCATCCGCGCGCCTCAAGAACGGCCAGCCGTCCAAGGCGTATCTGCTATTACCCAGAGAAGTCGTTAGCAACTTCGAGAGCGGCTTATTGGAGGCTCCCTTCCTCTTCGATAAGGATGTGGCCATCTTCTTGCACTACATCGACCGCCACCGAACCATGATCCATATGTACGCAAACCACTGCTCAAAGATCGACCCGGAGGCCCATGAAACTCATAGGGCGGATTTCGAACGCCTCAAGGACAGCGAAGAAGGAGTTGATAGGGCGCGCTCAATGGTTCAACAGAGATTTGCTCCTTACTTGAGGCTCAGCAGGAGACTGTAGTCGCTCAAGCTTGCGACTATTTGCCATCAGTGGCAGCAGGCGCTCGCCGGACATTCGTGGCCCCGCCCCGCAACCGCGGGCGATCCGATCTGCTGTAACTGCTCGATGACTAGATGGGCCGAGCGCAACCATCGTAGGCGGAAAATACCAGCCAGATGCCCTCATGCCTGATCCCTCGCTGACCGATGCCATCATGGGCAGGCTCATGCACAGCTCCCACAGGTTGCCCTCTAGCGTCAAGGCCGAACCTCCGCGCAGGAATCAGTTGTGCTGCGGTGCTCCGGGCCTGGCAAACAACTAGGACAGCACAGTCAGTCACAGGTCTCATTTAGGAACCACGCCAATTCACTTAGCTAAACAGGGGGCTCGCAAATTGCGATGAGCACATGACCATTTGCCTCCGGTCGCCGAGGATTCTGAACTATCCTAGACTGGCTGCGCGGCGGCAGCGCCGCTAAGCTCAGGGGACTTATGTGCTGGTTATGGGATAACGCCGATAGATTATCGGGCGTAGGTGCAATCCTCGCCTTCATCGTTGCAGTATTCGCGTTGTGGGCGCAGCGAAAGCACAATAGGCTTTCCGTTCGCCCGTTGGCGGCGGTTACCTGCAGCGATCTTGAAGACAGGATCATCGTGACCCTAGTCAACAACGGCACTGGCCCTCTAGTTGTCGAAAAATTGCGCATCGTTAGGGATCGAGAGATCTTGGGCGACGCCCTGTATCTTGAGCTCCCTGATTGGATGACATTCCGATGGTACGTCGGGAACATCGATGGAAGATCTATCGGAGTCGGAAAGAGTATCAAGCTGCTCGTCTATGACCACCCCTCCGATGAATTTCGGGCTCAGGTCCGAAGAACCCTAGCTGATCTGGTCGTCCAGGTTCATTACAACGACATCTACAATAACGCGCAGCCTGTCTATGAGCGCTCATTGAAGTGGCTCGCCGATAGAAGACCTAAGAAGGGTTGATCTACAAATGACTCGGAGGCCCGGGCTAGTGATTGGCCATGATGCACAGTCTGCGCCCAGCGCCGCAGTTGTGCCTGATGATGCCCTTCAGATCGTTTACATCGTCCGAGGATTTCACCGGTTGCTCTACGTGCCTCCACCCCAGTGGCCGGGATGTCACTTCGAGCAGGGCGAGAATCTCGACGTCACCCTGCGTATTGCCCAGACCGAAGTGGCGCCCGGTACGGATTTAGACACCCTCATCGCACTCACTGATGCTCGCATGCAGCAGCTTGTGTTGGCGTGGGAGCTGAGTTTGGGGCAACGGCTGCAGCTTCGGCGGCTCCATGTTTCCCTACCAAGGTTGCCTGTGATGAAGGGGGGCGCCACATCCCAAGATGGGGTCTCGTTCTCGGATCGCTGTGAGGCCACGATCATTCACGCGGCGGCGCCTGTGCAAATGCCGCAGATTCCCCTCGCCGCAGAGCGCTGGGTGCGCACGCTCGCGGAGGCTGGTGATTTCGGAGGCTACGTAGAGGAGCAGCTGCGGCGGCACTTCCTGATCATCGAGGAGCTTTGGGAAACTTATGCATCACGATTCGACAATGCCGACCAGGCGAAGTGCAAAGAGATCCGATGCGTTCGAAACTTTGTCTCCCATTACGATTGCACTCGCGAGCCAGTACTAGGCTTCATCATCATCAACCTACCTAGCGCGGAGGTGCAGCGAAGCAGTCATCGGGCGGTGCGCTTTGACCGGACCAGTCAAGAGCACCGAACCTTCGTAGCAAGATTTGCAGTCGACTCCGAGCGAATTGCACGAAGGCTCGTTGAGCTGGCAATCGTTGACCTTTGATCTTTGAGCGACTGATCAATGGCTTGAACCAGATTTTGAGGAATCACCAGAGGCTAACCTCGCTTGTGGGCCAGCCCAAAGACCAAAGCTGCCCGTACCATCCTGTCAAAGAGGTTCAAGAATTGCTTTCCGCTCCTGCAGGCGATCACCCGCATGGCTGATACCCTCCCATGTTTCACGGTATCCGCCCGCTCGCGCGGGTTGAATCCGTCGCAAGCCCGACTCCCCAGCTAATAGCGATACAAATGGTGGCCACCCAGCAGCCCTCCAGATGGGCTCAACACGCTCAAATCTCCGCGGGCCAAGTGCTTACTCGTGCGCCTGATCCAAAGCAGGACCTTAAGCCACGAGACCTGGGTCATGAAGCTCATTGAGCACTTTGAGCACAGCCTCCAGCTTGGAGACATCGCTAGGCACGGGAATAAAGTTCGTCTCAAGGCTCGGGTCATCTCAAAGCAAGATCTGCTGCGTCTCTCCCTAAGCTGAAGGAGCTTGCCCTGTTGGGGAAAGGAGACTACCGGCTCCAGTGGCATGGTGAGATCAGACCGAGCATTCGGTATCCATATCATGGACACAAAGTGCAAGCGCAATTCACCAGCTTGGACGATCCATCCGTCGCACGTGTGGTCACACTCCCCTTGGGCCGCTCCGGCTTTGGGGATAGTGCTCATGGGAGGAAATGATGCCCCAGCCGCCCAGTCTTGCCGACCATGTCGGCGAAGCCGGGTAAGCACGGTGCTACGGCCTTGAATCCCATAGCGCTCCTGGGCCTTTTTGTAGGTCAGCTCCCCGCGTTCGACCTGATCTACCACCGACAACTTGAAGGCCAGCGAGTAATCCCGCTGGCTGCGCCTGATTGTTGATTTCATTGAGCATTCCTTTTCCAGAGGGAAAAGGTGTCAAGCTAATTCAGGGCGGGTCATTTATAGAGAAAAGGGCGGCCAATGGCCGCCCCTTCTCACGTCAAATAATTGACGAAATCAAACCCCAACAGGATTAGCCTTCTCCGGATCAATCTTGTACTGCTTGATCGCCCGGGCCACATCCTTCGCGGTCATCTTCCCGTCCTTCGCCAGCGCCGCAATCGCGGCATGCGCGATGTAGTACCGGTCCACTTCAAAGAACCGGCGCAGGTTCGCACGCGTATCCGAACGGCCGAAACCATCCGTACCCAGCACCGTGTAGCTCATCGGCACGAACGCACGGATCTGGTCCGCATACGCACGCACGTAGTCGGTGGCGGCAATTGCCGGGCCCTGGCGGCCTTCCAGCAGTTCGGTCACGTAGGCCTTGCG
>NZ_JBEZNU010000076.1:0-6874 GCF_040653375.1 Streptomyces sp. NPDC047974 | reverse complement strand
AGCCATTGATCGCGTTCCTCACGGGTGCTCCACGGGCAGGCCTGGCAATCCCTCGTCGTCACGGCCGCCACCGTCTGGGCTTGAACCCACGCCTCGGGATGCTCCCACGCGGCGTCTGAGTTTGGATCCACGTCGCCGGGAGCGCAGACCTGGCGCGTGCGCACCGTCTCTGTGCCCCACGTGCCCGCCGGACAGCTCGCCCGGGCCGCCGAGCTTTCCGATTGCCGGCACGGCACCAAGGCCGGCGGAGCCGGGGTGGGGACCGGCGTTGGGAGCGGCTGAGGCACCGCAACGCTGGGCGCAACAGGAAGCGGCGGAACCGCCGGGGAAGGAGCAACCCCAGGGCTTGGCGACACGCTCCCAGGAACGCCCGGCACTGCATCGGGCACGCTGGGAGCGGTGGATACGGGGCCAGCCGGTGTCGGCGTTGAAGGGCCAGGGACGGCGGGCGTGGAGGGCAGGGGAAGCGTGGGCACCACGGCGACCGACGACCCGGCGACCAGGCCTGAGTAATAGACGACGTCGACCACGGCCCCATCGGCCCCGCACGCCAATCCCAGCCCGGGGACGTCCAGGGTTCCGCCGTTGCCCAACAAAACACTGGTGTTGCCCACGATCACGTCCCGCACGTTCGCGTCGCCTGCGATGGCGGAGACGAACGGCACGCAGGCCCGCGCAGGAAGCCCAGACAGCCCCACGGTGAAGGCATCTCCTGCCAGGCGCACCGTGGCCGGGGCCACGGTCACCGCGCCGCCCCATGCGTTGCTCATGGTCGCTGCGCTGCCTTGGCGGAAGTCTGTGGGGGCCAGCCCATCTTCAAGCACGTTCAACGTGCTGACGCCGCGGAACGAGCCGACGATGCCATGGGACCGATCAACGCGGCTGGCCAGGTCCCGAACGTTCTCGACGTCCGACGCCAGGTTGACCCGAGTGGTGACGCGGGGGTAGACCCAGAACGCGGCGGCCCCCATTGCGGTGGCAACCCCCAATGCGAGCAGCAACTCGACCAGGCCAAAGCCTGGGGCAGGAGAACGACGGCGAGGGCGGGCTTGCGGTGTCATGCATTTCAGCATGCGACACAACCGCGTTTTGACAAGCCCTGAGAGCAGTTCCTTATTTTAGTCAAAAATCTTTCAAATCAATGGGTTGACAAAGGTTGGCGATGTGGTTGGATCGTGGTGTAGGAGCGGTTTAATGGGTAAACCGACCTATCCACAAAAAGAGAGTGACGACATGAAGATTCATCCCGTCGAGCCTGCCAGCACCGACCTGGCGCATTTCCAACTCCACACCGCCGCGCGGTTCCTGGACCGCACCAATGGCCTCAATCAGCTGGCCGACAAGCACCGCAGGATCCAGCGCTTGGCCACCCGCGCCCGTCATGAGCGGCGTTGGAAGAGGGAAGAGGAGCGCTTCGCATGAGCATTTTGAACATGGCCCTGCTGTTTGTCGGTCTCCTGGGCATCGCGGTGTTCTACCGGGACCTGGTCGCCAACCCCATCTCCGCCGGGCGCGCCCTGATGCGCTTCTATCAACTGCCGGCGGAGCATCGCCAAGGAAGCGTTCTGCAAGAGGTTTCGAAGGCGTGGTGGAGCATCGTGCTGGTGCCGTTCTACGTGCTGGTGGCCCTGGTGCTCATCGGGGTTCTGGGAGGTGGGCAATGAGTGCCGGGACCGAAAGCCTCATCAGGGCCATCCAAACCAACGACCCGCTGGCCTTCTATGGGTGGCTCCACACACTCAAGGGGACGCCCGACCTGGACGCTGGAGTGGCCGGCGATCCTGGTATCACCGCGTTGGCCGTCGCCTCCCTCATGTATTCCAAGGCCATCCAGTCGGACCCGCTCCTGGCAACGCGCTATGCGACGATGATCGAAGCGCTCATGGACGCCGGAGCCAATCCGTTGGTCCGGATCGGGGAGCGGTTCGTGGTGCGACGGGGACACGCCGGGAAGCTGGAGCGGCGTCAGGTGTCAGACGGCCAAAGCCTGGCGGAGGCCTGCGGGGGCGTTCTTTGCCCGGCCATGCAGGCATGGTTTGGGCGCCAACGGGCGGCCGAGTGGTCCAACACCGCGCTTCATCGCCCTCACCCCGCCTACGCCCACCTCCGTCGCAACCATAAAGCCGTGGCCTGACGCCCAGGCCGGCGGCTGCTCGCCGCCGAAAAGCGGGGTGGAGACAACGGCAGGGTGGGCCACGGCTCCCGCCGGGCCCCGGGGTCGCTGAACCTCCGACGTCTGCACGGCTAAACCCCCTCTAGCTGCATGACTCTTGCGGGATTAGGTTTGCATCGTAGTGTGTTGCACGACCTATCCATAAAAGGAGCCCATCTCATGCGTCTCGTTGTCTGCTGCTTCAAGGGGGGCGTGGGGCGCACCACGCTTTCGCTCAACCTCGCCGCCGCGTTTGCCGGCCAATCCCGCGTGCTCGTCAACGACCGCGACCCGCAATGCGGTTCCGTGGCCTGGTCAGCGATGAGCGACGGGGAAACCCCGTTCACCGTGAGTCGCTCAAGTTCGCCTGGATTTGACCTGGAGATCCAGGACATGCCGCCCAGTGCCCCAGTGAAAGACCAGTTGCCGGACGCGGACCTCTATCTCGTCCCAACGCTGCTCGACGGCGGCAGCTACGTTGTCTACCTGCGGACCATCGACACGCTGCGACGTCAGGGTAAGCCCATCCTGCCGGTTGCCAACCGGGTCAACCTCAAACGGGCGGAGCACCGCCGCCGCCTGGAAGATCCCAGCTTGGCAGGCGCCATCGTCATTCCCGAGCGGGCGGCGTTGGCGAGCTACTACGAGCTCGGCGAGACCGTGTTCTCCATGCGCGGCGCTGGCGTGGATAAGGCGCGTGAGGACATTCTGCGGGTAGGTCAGGCTATCCAAAAAAGGTTGGTCAACCCGGCGCGGGGGAAGGCATGATGGACATCCCAATGCTGCCCCTGCCGGACCTCATGGCTGCCCAAAAGACCCCCGCCAAGAACGCCGTTGCCAAGAAGGCCCCGGCCCGCAAAGACCTGTCCAAGGCCGCGAAAGTGGTCCACGCCAAGCCGGAACGCACGTATGCGCCGCTCATTGATCTGGGCCAGTTTTCCGAAGGGCAACTGGCAGAGCTGATGGTGGCTGCAGGGGACGCGCCTGGGCGGAGAACCTATTTCGACTACTCCGAGGAGCGGCCCTACCTGCGGGACGGCCAGAGGGTTCATCTGGACGTGGGACGCGACTCCACCATGTTCGACTACCGCGACGAGAACGGGGCGCGTGTGGAGCGAACGATGGTCACCGTGCCGCCCAAGCTCCGGGAGCAGATTCAGGACGTCACCGGGGAAGAACAGCCGATTCTCACCACCGCGCTCATTGCGCTGGCTTCCTGGGCTTGCCAGGAGCTCAAAAAGAGCAAGCGTCGCCTCGTCGTGACCACGGCAACCGATGACCTGGATCCAATGCGGAGACAGGTTCGGAAAGCCATCGTGGGGCGGGCGAGGAAACAACGGTAGCCCTGGGTTGGTAGTGAACGACAGGCGGCCATGGGCCGCCTTTTTTATGGCTGGCGGCGGGTGGAAAGAGCAACGGCAAAAGCGGCTAGAGCAAAAGCGTTGTGGAGGAAAGGCGGGTGGGGCCTCGGCTTCCGCCGGGCCCGGTGCTTGGCTGGAAACGTGAGGCGTTTCAGGGTTTGCGTGTTTTCTGCGGTTGCCCGTCAGTTCTGCACTTTAGTCAAACAAATGTGTTGTTTTTGAGTTTACATTTTCAGGGCCTGTCGTAACCTGGATTTACAGGAAAGCAATACCGCTGACCGAAAAGGCCAAAAAGGTAACCGCCATGCAAAAAAACACTTTCACCATCGAAGCTGACTACTCCACCAACAGCTGGAGCAGCAACTGGGAGCCCATCGACAACGCGGAATACTCGACACTCGCCGAAGCCGAAGCCGGCATGGAAGATCTGGAGCAGAAACTGGGCTGGCGCAACATGCGCATCGTGGATGAAACGCGTTTTGTTTGGGCCTACGGACAGGAGGGCGAGGATGAAGATGCCTAAGCTCTATGCCATCCAATCCAAGCAACCGGCCCCGCGCCGGTTGTCTGGACCGAAGAAAGAGCTGATCTACGTCGATGCATCCAACGTTCTGATTGAAAGCGATGCGCATGTCCTAGATATGCGAGAGCTTCTCAAGCTCCACAAAGAAGATTTAAAAAAGAGGAGCAATAGCGTTTTGCAGGAGATCGCTCGTGGTTCGTAACCCCTACGCCATCCGACCCAAGCAGCCGGCCCCGCGCCGGCTGCCCACGGTTCGCATTGCCCCGGCCAAGGCGGCCGCATTCCGGGCTCTCGCTCGCCAGCAGGGGCTCACGGCCAGCAGTGCATTGGCTGCCCTGGTGGCCGCCCATGCCGACATCCGCCAGCCGTTCGGGCCCCGGGTCCGTGCCAAGCATGGGCCGGATGGGAAGCGTTACGGCGCGATTTTGCCGGACCCGAAGGTGAGCGAAGAGGTGGCCGAGGGCCTGGTGCGGGATGCCCGAACGGCGGGGATCTCGCTGGGCGAGGCGATGCGGCAACTGGTGGATCGGTGCCTGGAGCAGAGCCGGTGAGTCGGGGAGCCAAGGGGGAGGGGAAACGGCGGCTCAAGGGTCGCCTTTTTTATGCCCGGGGGTTGGGAAGGGTTGGGATGAAAAGGGGCAGGTGCCCCTTTGCTGAGGGCTGGGTTTTCGGATTCGTGGGAAGGTAGAGCGGTGGCTGGGGCGGAAGCCCCGGCCCATGTCCTAACCTCCCCGGAGGGGGCTTTTCAGGCGCGGCCCGGGGCCGCGTTGTTTTAAGAGCAAAAGCGGCCAGAGCAAAGAGCCGGCGGCTGCTCGCCGCCGAGTCTTGGTAGAAAAGGCGGGAAGGGCCGTGGCTTCCGCCAGGCCTGCGCCTTGCTGGGACGTTGAAATGTGAGCCGGTTCAAAGGTTATTTAAATCTGCTTTTCGCCCGTCATATTTACACTTTAGTCAAATAAATGTGTTGTTTTCGGGTTTGCATTTTTGGGGTCTGTCGTAATCTGGATTCGTGGGGAGGCAATACCGCTGACCTAAAATAAAAGGTAAACATCATGAATATCCAAAAATCTAACGTGAGTAAGCAAGACTTGTCGAAGGCTGCGCTTGTTGTGGGAATGGTGGTCCACTCCACGCGCCATTCGCAGATCAAAGCCGACATGCGGAAAGGCCATTTTCAGCGCAACTTGAGTGAGTGGATGCAACGCTCTGGAGCGAGCGCGTCAATCGTCTCTAAGGCTTTGAACCGTCTCTTGAAGAACCCCACGGAGTGGGATCGCGTGGGCCAATCCACCTTCCCGCTCTACAACAAGCTAGCTGCGAACGAGGCTGTCGCAGCGGTTGTTGATAACGAGGCCTAAGTGCGGGTGCGAAGAGAGGAGGGCGGCCAGGGTGCCGCCTTTCTTTTGTCTGCTCCCCCGTCACCGCCCACCCCATACGCTCCTCCCCATGGATCCCCTTACCACCCCAGACGGCCGTTACCTCATCGTCCGCGGGCGCCTCTGGCGAACCACCAACCCAGGCCTCAGTGAGCCGGAGAGGGAGCGCCTGGTCCACGAGCTGATGGACGCCCGGCGTGCCGTGAAGTCAGCAGAAGCCAACCAGGATGGGGAAGCACTCGCCGCCGCGCGGCGCGCCGTGGACAGCGCGAAAACAGGCTTGGGCGAACGTGGCCCGGTGTGGTGGACCGATGGGGAGAGGGACTGGAACCGGTGCCTGGTGAAAAACTCGCCCTATGCAGGGTGGTTCCAGAACGTGGATACTCGCGAGACCACACCACGGAAAGGAAGTGAACATGCTGAAGGGTGAAGCGAAGATCGATGTCCCGGTTTACAGCGATGACGAGAGAGATATTGAGCAGGGCATGGACCCTATCATGCACGGAATCCTCATCACTCCCTCAGATCTCAAGCCCGTGCCAGGCAAGCCTGGTGTCTATGTTGCCGAGCATAAGAACCCAGACGTCACGGTGACAGTAACGGTCCAGGCGGATGGCAGCACGACCATTGAAACGGACCCCGAATCCGACATTTTCGAAAACACGTTGCATGTCTGACCAGTCCGGGGGCAGTGACTACTGCTCCCGGCTCTCGGTGACCATCCGAGCCCAGTCCACGCCCAGTTGCCTCACCTCATCGGCCCACGCTCGGTAATCGTCCAGCGGCATGGGGGCTTCCAGGCCGCGCTTGACCCGCTCCAAATATTTGTTCTTCCGAGACTGGGCTTCTCGGAAACGGTGTTCCGCCTCGTCCAAGCGGTCAGCCCGTTTGGCGGCCTGCAGTTGGCCCAGCCGCCGAACCGAATCCGGGTTGGTGGACAGCACGCGGGGAGCATGAGGCAGCGCGTGGCCTCCGGTCATCGGGACGCGCTTGTGGTTGCTGACCGGGTCCATGACGCGGTGGCGCCAGCACTCTCTCCAGTCGTTTGCATCGAGCGGGCCGCCGCCTGGCACGTCCAACGGCACGACGATCCCATGGGCCTCGATGAGCGCCCACACGGCCCGCAGGAACGCGTCCACCGGAAGCCGTAGAAGGGTGACCTGGCCCTCTGCTAGCACCTCGCCCCCGTCCCTCATTCGTAACGCCAGCAGGGTCTCGCTCAGTGCCAAGGCATCGCCTGACCGGGAGTTCCAGCCCACCATGCACACCCTCTCCCCATCCACCTCACCCGACCACGCATAGACCTGGAAGCGGGGCCTGGCGAAACGCGCCAACAGGTGGGAGAGCAGCCGCTCACGCTTGGAGTGACGCGATAGGGGCGTGAAGTGGTTTTCAGCGTAGAGCAACGCAGAGCGCCGACGCTCCAGCAGCAGGGCCACCCGGTCAGGGTCTGCCTTCGCTCGCC
>NZ_JBEZNU010000075.1:0-7233 GCF_040653375.1 Streptomyces sp. NPDC047974 | reverse complement strand
GCCATTGCCATGGCCGTTGTCGGCTGGATCGTCGCCCTGGTGATGGTCCACCGTTATCACAAGCGCATCGCGTACTGGGTGTAAGGATTCCACATGGCTTTCATTGAACTGGAACACGTCAGCCTCGATCTTCCGATCTACGAGGTGCACGGCCGCTCACTCAAGCGCCAGGTGATGCGCCTGGGTCGCTCCAATGCCGTTGCCGACAGCAACGACGGCGTCATCATCGTCCGCGCCCTGCAGGACGTCAGCGTTCGCCTGGAGACCGGTGATCGCGTCGGTCTGATCGGCCACAACGGCGCCGGCAAATCGACCCTCCTGCGCGTCCTTGCCGGCATCTATGCCCCCACCGGAGGCATCATCCGACGCGATGGCAAAGTGGTTCCGCTGCTGGACATCAGCCTCGGCATGGACGACAACTCCACCGGTTGGCAGAACATCCGATTGCGCGGCCTGCTGCTGGGCATGACCAAGAACGAGATCATCGAAAAGCAGGAGGGAATCGCTGAATTCAGCGAACTCGGCGATTATCTCGACCTGCCCATCCGGACCTACTCCAGTGGCATGCGCGTACGTCTGGCATTTGCCATTTCCACGGCGGTTGATGCGCAGATCCTGCTGCTGGACGAAGTGATGGGCGTGGGCGATGCCGGCTTCATGCACAAGGCCAAGCAGCGCCTGGCAGATCTTCACGGCCGTTCGGACATCGTCGTGCTGGCCATGCACTCCAACGAAGAGATCCGCCGTGTCTGCAACAAGGTGATCTGGATGGACAACGGTTCAATCCGGATGTACGGCGATACCGCGTCGGTGGTGTCCGCCTATGAGCAGTTCGTCAACGGACATTGAGTCCCCGTCCCACCCTCCGGTACCCCTGATGACGCACCCCATCCAGCCAGCCTCCAATGCCAGCCACTCATCGCCGCAGTCCTCTTCACCGGAGATGATTGCGAGCTGGCTGATGGATACCCTTCGACCACAGCAGGTGATCGATGCGGCTGGAGAAGGCTCGTCCCTGTTTGCAGCTCTGGTCGATCTGGCCGCTTCGCAAGGGCTGCCGGTGCGTCCGGTCGAAGCACCGGACGCATTGGGCAGCACCAAGCTCAACGCATTGGTGATGCTGGCGCCGGACCAGATCAGTGATGGCTGGCAGCTCATGGACTGGATGCGGCGCCTGGACACCCATGGCGGGATCCTGCTGCTGGGCCCTCCGCCTCGTGAGAGCGCGATCACCGGCCACGCCCTGGCAGACGGCCAGCACTGGCTGTTCGTGGCCGATCCGGAATGGAGCATCGGAGCGACACCACCAGGATCAAGCGATCGGCCACAGATCGAAGAGCTCGCCTCCCTGGAAACGGCACAAGCCGTGCTGCTGGAGCAACGCCAGCACATGGAGCAACTGCGCAGCCAGGTCGTGCAACAGGAAAGCAGCCTCACCGAGGTAGAACAGAATCTGCTGCGTGCAGAACGTCGCGTGGCGTCGCTGCGGCGCGCACTGGAAACATCCGGGATCACTTCCCAAGCGACGCTTGATCATCTGCACCGGGCCCAGAATCAGATCGGAGAGCTGCTCAATTCGCGCTCCTGGCGCGTGACCGCCCCGCTGCGCATGGCACACGTTGCCGTCTGGCGCGTTCGTTCGCTGCTCAAGCAGCTCCTGCATCTGTCCACGGCCACCATTCGCGTCGCCCGCCAGAACGGCATCCGCGAGGCCGGACGCCGGATCACCAGCCAGCTGCGGCAGCCCGCTGCATTGTTCCGCCAGGGCTCAGGGGCCGGAAGCTGGAAACTGAGGCCGGTCCATGCGCTTCCACCGGCAAGGCCGGCGAGCAGTTCGCAGCAGCTGCGCGTCCTGCTGGTGGCGGAAATGGGCATCGGGCAGTGCCTGAAATACCGCGTGCTGCAGAAGCAGCTGATGATCGAAAGCCTTGGCTACGACTGCACCGTCGTCAACTGGACTGATGTCGTCTCTACCCGCGACCTGCTCTCCACGCACAGCGTTGCCGTGTTCTACCGCGTCCCCGGCTATCCGGACCAACTGGAGACGATCGCCCTTGCTCGTGCGGCTGGCGTGCGTACGTTCTGGGAAGTCGACGATCTCATCTTCGACATCGAACACTACCGGAACAACAGCAACGTCAACGATCTCAGCCCAGTTGTGCGCAAGGCCATCCTCGAAGGCGTACCGCTGTTCCGGGAGGCGCTGCTGGCTTGCGATGCCTGCATCGCATCGACCACCGCCATGGCCGACGCCATGCGCGCAACCGGTGCGCCCGAGGTCTGGGTCGTCGAGAACGCACTGGACGTGGAGACACTGCGCGCAGCAGAGGAAATCGCCGCCGCACCGCCGCGTGGTGATGGATTGCTGCGCATCGTCTATGGCTCTGGTTCCAAGGCCCACGATTCCGATTTCCGTATCGCCGCTCCAGCGTTGCTACGCATTCTGAAGAAGCGCTATGACGTTCGCCTTACCATCATCGGTCATCTCAACCTTCCCGAAGCGTTCAACGAAGTCGATGCCCAGGTAGAGCGCCTGCCGCCCTCCGATTACCCGACCTACATGCGCAGGCTCGCCAGGTGCCAGATCAACATCGCACCGCTGGAGCGCACGGTCTTCAATGACGCCAAGTCCAACATCAAGTATCTGGAAGCGGCGATCCTGGGCATTCCCAGCGTCTGCTCCTCCAGCATGGAGTACCAGCAGACCGTCCAGCACGGCACCACCGGTCTGCTGGCCAGTACCGAACAGGACTGGGAAGAACAACTGCTGGCATTGATTGGGAGCCCCGGGCTGCGCCGCCAGATCGGCGAGAACTCGCGTCGCCATGTCGAGGATGACTACACCCCTGAAGCCGTAGCCAAGCACAGGCTGCTGCCATGGCTGAAGTCATTGGAACCGTCCGTCGAGCGTCGGCCACGTATTCTGGGCGTCAACATTTTCTTCGAACCACGCAGCTTCGGCGGCGCCACGATCGTGGCCGAGCAGATGGCACGTATCATCAATGCAGGCGGCCGGGCGGAATACGCGACATTCACCACCCTGCCGGCCACCGATGTGCATGCCTACAAGGTGACCCGCTACGAATCGAGCGCGGGCGAGGTGTTCGCCATGGGTCTGCCGCATGAGCACGATCAGGCCCTGCATTTCGACAATCCCTATCCCACGCATGGGTTCCGCGAAATCCTCCGCGCCTGGCGTCCGGACGTGGTTCACATCCATTCCATCCAGGGCATCGGCATCCAGATCGCGGAAGTCTGCCAGGCCGAAGGCGTCCCGTTCGTGGTAACGCTGCACGATGCATGGTGGATCTGTGCGCGCCAGTTCATGGTCAACGACAAGGGCCGTTACTGCTACCAGCGCAAGATCGACCTTGATGTGTGCTCGCGCTGCGTACCGCAGCCCGCAATGAACCCCTATCGCCAGTACCGCCTGCACGAAGTGTTGACCGGCGCAGCGTTGATGCTGTCACCCAGCAAGTTCTTCGCTGGTGTCTACGCCGACAACGGGTTTGATCCCGAGCGCCTGCGGGTCAACAAGAACGGCATCGTCAAACCTGCTTCGGCCATTCACCGCGAGCCACCCAGCACCCGCCCGCTGCGGTTCGGTTTCGTTGGCGGCGAGGGCCCGATCAAGGGAAGCGCCCTGATCAAGAAGGCTTTCGCAGGCCTGCCGCATACCAACTACGAACTGCATGTCGTCGACAACGAACTCAACCTCGGACGTCGTTCGATCTTCGAATCCAACTGGAAGGTTCCCGGCACCTTCAAGGCGGTCCCCGCTTACAGCCAGGAGACCATCGATTCGTTCTTCGGCAGCATCGACGTGCTGTTGTTCCCGACCCAGTGGAAGGAGAGCTTCGGCCTGTCGGTCCGCGAGGCATTGATCCGCGATGTCTGGGTGATCGCTACCGACGCAGGCGGTGTCATCGAAGATATCGTCGACGGCGAGAATGGCGACATCATCCCGCTGGATGATGATGGCAGCGCGCTGCAGGCCGCCATCAAGCGCCTGCTGGATGCGCCGGGCCAGCTCGACGGTTACCGTAATCCGCACGCCGCAATGGTGCGTCTGTTCGACGAACAGGCTACGGAACTGACCGACTACATGCTGGAAGTGATCGAGCGCCAGCCAGTGAACTGGCGCGACCCGGACGAACTGAACTGAACGAAGATGCCGTTGGAATGAAGCCAGCCGGGTTTCCACGAATTCAACGAAAAAGCCGCTGATCGTGAGATCAGCGGCTTTCTTTTTCATCAGGGCTCAGGGCAACCGCGCGGGAGGATGTCGTCCTGGTTTTCCGTTTCCAGGAATACGCAACTGTCCACGCGTTCCTGGCTGTGGCTTTCCCACACACTTACGCCGCTGCCATCGCGCGGCGCGACTTCCCCGCCTACATAGGCTTTGCCATCCAGCTTGAACTCGGCGTAGCCATTGTCGGTGAGCTCTGACAGCTCGAAGGGCAGCACAAGCCGCTCTCCTCCCTGGGTCCACAGCCGCAGTTCGGCCTGCCCGGCATGCGTGGTCATATAGGTGCCAAACCGCACCGAGATACGCTTCAGGCCAGCAGGATCCTCGCTCTGTGCGGGCAGGAAGTGCAACGGCACGGTGTTGTCGGGCGTCAACGGTGGCGAGGGCTTCAGCTCAGGCGCCGCGATTGCGGACTGCGTCGCGCCAGTATGGTAGCGCTCGACCAGGAGCGAACAGCTCGCATACGCCATCCAGGCCAGGAACAGCATTGCCAGCCCGTGCCCGGCCTTGAACAGCAGGCCATCGCGCGGTGCTGCGTTGGCCGTCAGCGCCATCACCAGGCATAGACCCGGAATCAGCAGATAGCGCCCCTGAACGCCATCAACGGTCGTCGAAGCGGGATCGGTCCACTGCACCAGCAGGGCGAGGAAGGTCATCAAGACCGACGCCAGGCAGACCACGACCAGCGTCCAGCGCGCCAGGCTCTGGGTGCGCCACCCTTCCAGGTCGAGCGACAGCAGCATCAACACCACCAGCGTCAGCCCTGTCATGTGGTAGAAGGCAGGTGAGAAGGACGCGTCCAGCCAGCCCAGCACCCCGATGAACGACACGACGTAGAAGGACATCCGCGCCATGTTGGTCCAGGTCGCGAACAGGATGGAGGTCAGTTCACCGGGATGCGTGAGAAGGTGCAGCAGACGAGCTGCATGATCGATCCGATGGCTGCTGGGGGGATAGACCGTCGTCTTCACCGTGAACAGGGTCCATGCCAGTACGAACACACTGATGGCGATCGCAATGTACAGCTGCCGGCGCTCGCGCATCAGCCATGCTGCGACGAAGGGCAACAGCAGCATCGGCAGCATGTTCGCGCGACAGGCACAGACCAACAGGACACTTATGTGGAGTGCAGCCACCGCCGTCGGTGGCGAGGCACGGCCATCGGTGGCGATCCGCATGAAAGCCGATAGGCCAACCAGCGCCACTGCTGTGGCCATGGGATCAAGCACCGCCGCGCCAAACAGAAACAGGTTCATCGGCAATGCGAGCAACGCCAGCACCACCGCCGAAGGCCGGTGGAGTCTGAAGGCCAGCAGTAACAGAACCCCGCAGGTCATCCATTCCAGCAGGCGGGCCAGCCGATAGGATTTGCCCACGCTCATGCCCAGCGCTTTGCCCATGCCCAGCCCCACGGCTTGTGGCGCGTACATCAGCGGGAAGTAGTAAGCGGTCCCCACTGCCGTCTGGAACTGCGGCTGGTCGCTCCACTTCACGCTGCCTGCCGCCTGCAGTTCATCAGCGGAGACTTTGCGCTGTGACGCTCCCTTCAGTGGTTCGAAGTACGACATGTACTGCACCAGGCCACTGTCGAGGTAGCCTCCCGAAGGGGACCCATCCACCGACTTCAACAGGATCTGCCCCTGCCCCATCATGTAGGCACGCTTGACGTGGTCGTACTCGTCAGGCGCCTGGAACGGCGGCGTGATCGCAGACAGGACCAGGCTGACCAGCAGGGTAGCGAGCAGGTACAGCGGCCAGACCTGAGGCGCCACACGCTCTGCCTGGGCGGACACGCGCATCAGGTATTCCCCACTTCAAGCGCCGACCAACGAAGCCGTGGATGAACAGCATGGCGGGGGGTTGCTGCGATGTCCTGGCCGAAGAAGGCAAGCAACAACTGCACACCCAGCAATATCGGCATCGCGGCCAGCATCACCGTACCGCTGCTGGCAACCTGCCCGGTACCAATGCTGGTCAGCCAATGCTGCAGGCCATAGATCATGCCGAACAGCAACAGCACCAGGCCGGCCGGCAGTTCGAACGACGCCAGAGACAGATTACGCAGGTAATAGTTGTAGAAAACGCGCTTGCCGAAGTTGCGCAGGTTCTTGAACAGGAACTCCGACAACACCTGCGAGATCTTCAGATTGCTGACTTCGTCGCCATACTTGGCGTGCATCGGCACATCCAGCACCACCGCGCGCAGCGTGCTGAGCCGGAACAGCATGTCGGTCTCGAAGAAATAGCGCTTGCTGATCCGCCCCATCGGCAGGTGGCGCGCCACATCACGGTGGATGGCGGTGAACCCATTGGTGGGATCGAACAGGTCCCAATAGCCGGAAGAGAGCTTGGTCAGGAAGGACAGCCCTGCATTGCCAAACAACCGCAGCTTCGGCATCTGCGCAATGCGCTCGAGATCGAAGAAGCGGTTGCCCTTGGTGTAGTCGGCTTCACCGGCGATGATCGGGCTGACGAAGCTTGGGATCAGCGCCGGATCCATCTGGCCGTCACCGTCTACCTTGACGATGATGTCGATGCCGTCTTCGATCGCTGCGCGATACCCTGTCATGACCGCACCACCCACGCCCTGATTCTCGAGATGGCGCAGAACGACAACACGCGGATCGGTGCAGTTCGCTTCAACGAAGTCGCCACTGTTCATCGGGCAACAATCGTCCACCACATAGATCCGATGGATGTCACTCCCCATTCCATCAATAACGCCAAGAATGTGGTTGATGACCTTGTAGGACGGAATCACAACGGCGATCTGGACAGGCATGCGCACTCTCTGAAGTTCTCCGGGCTGGCCCCGGCGGGTAACAAAACAAGCCGATTGTGACATCTGCGACCTGTCCAGAGTGTGCAGGGGGCGAACCCGCCCCCTGCGCAGGACGCTTACTGCACGCGACGGCGCAGGTAGTTCAGCAGGTCGATACGGGTGATCAGGCCCAGGAAAGTGTCGCCGTCCATCACGATCGCCA
>NZ_JBEZNU010000074.1:0-7243 GCF_040653375.1 Streptomyces sp. NPDC047974 | reverse complement strand
GGGTGCTGCGCCGCTGCGCGGCGCTGGGCTGGTTGCGTGGGGGCGGGCACCTTCGGTGACCGCGGGGTGGTGGGGGTTGGTTTGGCGGGTGCGGGTGTGGGGTGGGGGGTTGTTTGTGGTGGGGCGCCCGCCTGCGGCGGGGTGTGGTGCTGGTAAGTGGGGTGGTTTGGTGGGTGGTTGATGGTGTGTTGGGTGGGGGCGGGGTGTGGTGGGTGGTGTGCGGCCCCTGCGGGGCCGGCGGTGCGTGCCGGCTGGTTGCCGCGCCTCGCGGGATGTCACTTCGAGTGGTGACGGGGTGGTACTCCACGGGCGTGGGGACGCCACATGGAACGTCACTGTAAGTGATGGGTACGGGGGAGGCTCGAAAGTTGTTGTCTAGACCTGTATCAAACACCCCAAATCTCTCATATGCCGCCAACTATCAAAAATCTTGCTACGGGTGAGGGGCGCTCAAAAAGCTGTCAGCGGACGTCTTCTGGCGGACCCTCAACACCCCATGCGGAAAGCGCATCAAGACGCACCGTCACCCACCACCCTCAGAAGACAGACGCAGCCACAGGGGCGCACCGGCATGATGCTGTGTGCCGAGGCGCGGCCCGGGCGGCGCCGACTGCGGAGCACACCGCTTGTGAGCTCGAGCGGGCAAGCGGGCAGAGGCCATGCGCCGGCGACCGGAGAAATGGGTTGGGGAGCAGCCCCTCGCGTGCATGCGGAAACCGCATACCCGACAGGGGCGGTCCTCCCTCATGCGGAAACCGCATCCCCCTGCCTCACACCCGCGGGGAGCAGCCCGGGCTCGTCCCGCCCCCGCGCGCTGAACAGGTGCAGGCGTGAGCGCCACGACCGGTGGTTCCCAGGCCACCCACGAACAGGGGGGTGGAAGGAGGGCCGTCGACGCCACGGAAGGCAGCGTCGGCTCGACAACGGCCTACCCATCCCACAGTGCCGGGTGCCGGAGGAAGAATCCCTTCTCCGGCCCGGCCAGTGCTCTGGAAAAGCCACGGCCGGAACGCCCCCTCACAGCTCTCAACCCGGGCCGCCACCAGGGGAAACGGCCTAAAAGGCTCTCAGGGGCCCCCGCACTCACCACACCACCACCCCAGGACAGAACACACCCCGGCCCCTGCCCCAGGCCCTCCGCAGGGCCGGCACGCACGCACGCACTCGAGCCGGGCCGGGCCAGCAGCGGCGACAAGCAGGACCACCCGGGAGAGCGCGGCACGGATCCAGGCCCTTCGCCGGACGCGGGCTCCGCCCCACCACACGATCAAAGACAGGCAGCAACAGGAGTGGGAGTGGGAACAGCGCGCCGCGCTGGCAGGAACACCACCCAACAACCACCCTGTATGCGATTTCCGCATACTGCATACAGAACCCAGCCCCTATGCGGAAAACGCATCACCCACACAACCGAGAAACCACCTCCCCCACCGCCGAGACCACCCCCGCCGGAGCACAAAGCAGGAAGCAGAACCTCGGCCGACAACCACAACAACACCCCCGAAGGCACAGGGAGCGGCCCCCGTTCAGTCCCTCCCAGGGCCGCCACACAGGCCGGGAGCAGCAGGTGGCCGGCAACTCCTTCACGTACCGCGAGGGGCCATCCCCCGCCCGGGCCGGGAACTGGTGGTCAGGGCTGGTCCCGGCCTGCCTGTCCCGCGACCATCCCCACACATCCAGGGGAGCAGCCGCGGGAAGTGGGGGGATGGGGCGATGGAGACCTGCCCGTCACACAGACCCGGACCGGACGAGAAAACCCCCTGCCCGACCGGTGCCCCACAGCTCTCAGCACACCCCACCACCAGGAAAAACAGCCTGAGAGGCACCCAGGGATCCGCACACCCACCACAGGCCACCCAGACAGACCAACCCCGGCTCCCGGCACCACCAGGACCCCCGCAGACACCACAAGACCGGCAGGCAGCGGGGGCGCACCCGGGCAAGGCCAGCACAAGCGGGCAAGAGGACACCTGGAACGGGCGCAGCGACGGCCCAGGCCCTCGCTGGGCTGGGGGCACTCTTCCCCGACTACGCGCCCCCGGGACACAAGGCAGCAGAAGCAGCACGCCACGCCAGCAGGAACACCGCCCGACACCACACGTCCCGCATGCGATTTCCGCATATCGCATACAGAGGTGCAGCCCCACACGGAAAACACATCACCCACACCACCACCGCCACCCCCGCGTGCGGGAGGAGCAGTAGCGCAGCATCGGGTACGCCTCGGTCACCGAGGAACCATCCCCACGCGCGCGGGAAACAGCTCGTACCGCGCGATCGAAAGCAAGCGGACCACCGGCCCATCCCCACAGGCACGGGAAGCAGACGCCCCTTTGCGTTGCCATGGGCGGCCGT
Source organism: Streptomyces sp. NPDC047974 (assembly GCF_040653375.1). NCBI lineage: Bacteria > Bacillati > Actinomycetota > Actinomycetes > Kitasatosporales > Streptomycetaceae > Streptomyces > Streptomyces sp. NPDC047974. The sequence goes on along the minus strand of NZ_JBEZNU010000074.1, from coordinate 4,888 downwards.
CCAGGGACCATCCCCACGCGCGCGGGGCCCTCACAGCTTGCTCACGCCACCTTTCAGCGTCGGGACCATCCCCGCGCGTACGGGGAGCAGCAGGCGACGTCGGTGCGGTGCCGGGCCTCGTGGGGTCCATCCCCCCGGACGCGGGAAGCAGGCCAACCAGACCGCCAAGGACAGCGAGCCGACGGGTCCATCCCCGCGTGCGCAGGGAGCAGCGAGAAGAGCGACTTGTCCCGCGGAAATGGTGTCGGGACCATCCCCGCGGGCGCGGGAAGCAGTCCTGCGCGGGCGAGGAGCAAAGACCCGCGTAGTAGGCCTGCGCGGTGGACGCGGGGCCATCCCCGCACGCGTGCGGGGAACAGTCGGGCGGAACGTCGGTCCACTCGCGCAGGTAGGGGCCATCCCCGCGCGGGCGCGGGGAACAGGACAGGGACGGGGCGCTGTTCACCGAGGCCCGGGGCCCATCCCCGCAGGGCGCGGGGAGCACACCGGCTCCTCGCGCCATGCGAAATACATCCCCGCGAGCGCAGGAAGCAGCCGAAGCCGTCCTTCCCAGGCCTGTCCACCGAGGGACCATCCCCGCGGGCGCGGAGAGCAGAAGCCCTCTCAGACCTTCACGGTCTGGTCCCAGGGTCCATCCCCGCGCGTGGGAAACAGGCGACCGGCAGCAGCCGGACCCGGCTGCGCACGGGTCCATCCCCGCGGGCGCGAGGAGCAGTTCACGATCGCTTCGACGGTGACCGTCTTGCGGGGTCCATCCCCGCGCGTGCGGGGAGCAGGACGCCGGGTGCTGGCGCAGACGGCCTACTCGGGGACCATCCCCACCCGGACGGAGAGCAAGCAGAACGCGCGTTGGCGTCGGCGAAAGTCATGGGATCATCCCCGCGCGGGCGGGGAGCAGCTGCGGACCCGGATCGCCTACCTCCTGGCCTGGGGATCATCCCCGCGCGGGCGGGGAGCAGGAGTCCTGGACCGGACGCAGGGTCACGAACCTGGGATCATCCCCGCGCGGGCGGGGAGCAGGCCAGGGCTGCGTAGTTCGGATACTCGGCCATGGGATCATCCCCGCGCGGGCGGGGAGCAGCCCCAGTCGCCGCCGAGGGCCCGGTACCGAAGGCGGGGATCATCCCCGCGCGGGCGGGGAGCAGGCTGGGTGTAGATGGCTTCACCGCTGGCGTCGGGGATCATCCCCGCGCGGGCGGGGAGCAGTCTTCCTGACCTGCAGTTCTACCCGACGTCGGCACGCTCCCAAGCAACTTTCACCGAAACCGACAAACCACCCCCAAGGGCACCCATGGTGAGCATGGTGGTAAGCAACCCCAGGGCACGGTGAGTCCGGTGACGACCAACCACGATGACCGCTCCCGCGCTCACCACACCCACCAACGACAGCGACCCAAGCGACCGAAGAACCGACACCATCCCACCACCAAACCCGATGCAGCAGGAACAGCCCCCACGAGGCCGGCGAAGCCGAGGTCCATCAGGCCACGCCCGCGCACACGGGGAACAGATGGCCGCCGGATCACGCCGCTCAAGCGCAAGGGTCCATCCCCGCCCGTGCAGGGAGCAGCTTGAGACGTGGTGGGACGTCGGCGTGGACTCGGGACCATCCCCGCGCAGGCATTGGCGATAGAGACCAACGACCAAACGGGACCACCCCCGCATGCGCGGGGAACAGGCCGCCGCCAACGCCCCCGGGGCCGGCGCGGTGGGACCATCCCCGCGCTGCGTACAGTGCTGCGCCGGGCACCATCCCCGCGCGTGCAGGGAACAGACGGACGCGCCGCGCTGCATCACGTCCTCTTCGGGACCATCCCCGCGTGTACGAGGAGCAGTACGGAAGCTGGTCGCTGTACTTCTGGTTGTTGGGACCATCCCCGCGGGCGCGGAAAGTAGCCGGTGAGAGCCTTGCTGAGGCCGTCGAAGCCAGGGCCATCCCCGCGGACGCGGGGAGCAGGCCTCCGACATCCACCAGTTCCGCCCCGTACGGGGCCCATCCCCGCGAGCGCGGGAAGCAGGAACTGCCGACCTTGACGCGCGAGTACGGCGAGGGGCCATCCCCGCGCGGGCAGACAGCAGGAGCAGGAGGAGCCGGCGTGCTTCGCATCAAGGTGCCGGGGCCATTCCCCACGAGCACGGGGAGCAGAAGGCCAGAAGCCAGCCGACCTCCATGATGACAGGTCCATCCCCGCGCGCGGGGAACAGGCGACCGGCAGCAGCCGGACCCGGCTGCGCACGAGACCATCCCCACGGGCGCGGGGAGCAGAACGTGACCTGCATCGTCTTCGTCGACCGCGAGGGTCCATCCCCGCAGGCGCGGGGAGCAGGGTGCCGAGGGCTGTCCGGGGTCCACGGACCCGGGTCCATCCCCGCGCGAGCAGGGAGCAGTCGGCGACCCGGATGACGTACTGGCGGTAGTCGGGTCCATCCCCGCGGGCGCGGGGAGCAGCGTCGTGGCCCCTGACGGTCAGGCGCCAGGCTAGGTCCCCCCGCGGGCGGGGAGCAGCTCGTGAACCAGGCGAGGATGGCCTTGCCGACGGGTCCATCCCCGCGCGAGCGGGCAGCAAGAACCCTCGACGTGAACCTCGACGCCAGTCCGGGGCCCACCCCCGCGCGCACGGGGAACAGATGGCCGCCGGATCGCCGCCGCTGAAACGCAAGGATCCATCCCCGCAGGCGCGGGGAGCAGTCGGTCAAGCCTGGGAGTCGGCCTCGGCGCTTCGGGCCATCCCCGCGGGCGCGGGGAGCAGCGGGCCGTTCCGTAGTGGGCGTAGAGGCGGTGGGGCCCATCCCCGCGTACGCGAGGAGCAGGCGCGCGTCACCACGACGCTCGCCACGTTCCTGGGGCCATCCCCCCGCGTGCGGGGAGCAGAGCATCCGTCAGGCGTTCCTCGCCTGCGCCCGGGGACCATCCCCGCAGGCGCGGGGAGCACACCGGTCCGCTACGTCCTTGTCGGGTTCATCCCCGCGTATGCGGGGAGCAGTGCTGCCGCCGGCCACCTCGTCGCCCTGCGAGGGGCATCTCCACGCGAACGGAAAGCAGACGGAGGCGAAGGTGATCGCCTTGCCGGTGCCGGCACCCCGCGGGCGCGGGAAGCAGAAGCCCCCGAGCCGCCAGTCCGTGAGCGGCTGGGGTCCATCCCCGCGGGCGCGGGGAGCAGCCTTCGTGACCAGCAGTTCTACCCGACGGCAGCCGCCTCCCAAGCAACTTTCACCGAAACAGACAAACCACCCCTCGGGGCCCGAAGAACCCCCCATGGTGAGCACCATGGTGAGTTCCATGGTGAGCAACCACGATGGCCACTCCCACACTCACCACGACCGCCGACAGCGACCCAAGCGACCGAAGAACCCACACAGCCCCAGCACCAGGACTCGGATTCACCACCACACCCAAAGAGCACTGCGCAGTCGAGACCCTCCCCGCATGGGCGGGAAGCAGCAGTACACCGGCCTTCCGCAGCAGCGGGCGCCCTCGGAGGGTTCATCCCCGCGCGAGCGAGAAGGCCGACCTGCTCGGCGGTCAGCGGTGCCATGGGGGGCCATCCCGCGCGCGGGGAGCAGCGCCTGGCCGCTGAAGGGCTTCCAGCGGGAGGGTCCATCCTCGCAGGCACGGGGAGCAGGAGGCGGCGGCCGGGACGCGACAGGGCTACGCCTCCTCGCACGAAGAGCAGAGACCGGGCCGAACGGCGGTGGCAAGCAGCTGAAAGGGGCGTTCTTCCCGGCCGCGTTCGCCTCGCTCAACGACCCGGCCTCCCGCGCCTGCTACGACAAGAAGATCGGCCAGGGAAAGCGACACCCCCAGGCACTCCTCTGCCTGGCCAGACGCCGGGTCGACGTCCTGTTCGCCATGCTCCGAGACGGCACCCTCTAGGAATCCCGGCCTGCGGCCACAACGTGAGCCTGCCCCTTGTCCACCGGCGGCAGCCGTGATCCGCTCTCTGCCCATGGGCACCGACAACTCCGAGCACATGAAGACCATCGACCGCTGGCTCGTCGGCGAGGTGGTCAACAACACCGTCGGCATCAAGGTCGTCGGCGGCCCGTTCGACGGCCACACCAAGATCGTCCTTCTCGGTCCGGACGGGACTCCGTCGACACCCATTCACGCGTCCGGCGGGCCGGCCGGCACGACTCGCCATGTCTACGAAGCGGTCCGATCCACCGACACCCGAGCAGGTTGGATCTACGCCTACACCGGACCTGCCTCAGTCACCAAGAGCTGATGCACGGCTTCGAACCCGCTCGACCAAACGCATCAGGCCCCCACGCGGGCGCGGGGAGCAGCGCATCTCGCCGCAGGTCGCGTTGACGCCCTCGGGTCCATCCCCGCAGGCGGGGAGCAGTCCATGGAGACGCGGTACTCAAAGAAGGACCCGGGCCCACCCCTGCGGGCACGGGGAGCAGCAAGGGGTGCGGGCCCGCTCGCATTTCAAGGGGGGTCTATCCCCGCGGGCGCGGGGAGCAGACGGCGGGGGCTCTGACCTGGAAGCGCACGCGGGGTCCATCCCCGCGGGCGCGGGGAGCAGTCCATCGGGATCAACCTCGCGCGCCGGGCCCGGGGTCCATCCCCGCGGGGGCGGGGAGCAGTACACGGTCGACAGGGACACGGTCGACAGGGACACGGTCGCGGGGCCATTCCCGCGCGCGCGGGAAACGGAGCATCCGCAGCCCGGAGGCGGAGAGCACGGTGGGACCATCCCCGCGCGAGGGAAGCAGCGCGGGGCCGTACCTGCCTGTCCTGAGTACCTGATCCATATCCCCCGTGGTGCTCCTCTGCCGGCGTGTCCGGGGAGCAATAGTCAATAGTTGTGGATCAGTTCGCTCCTCTTGATCTGCCTTCGGAGCTGCTGGCCTTCAGCTGGCTGCGCAGACTTCTGATCTCGGC
>NZ_JBEZNU010000073.1:0-7424 GCF_040653375.1 Streptomyces sp. NPDC047974 | reverse complement strand
GGAACAACTCCCACAACTCATCCGGCACCAGCCGCTCGGCAAGACTCGTCATGCCCGGCACAACGAGCCAAACCACCAAAGGAAACGACGTCTTAAGACGTCGTTTCCTTTGGTGTGATCGTTCGTTGAGCAGTGCATGACGGATCTGGTCGAGCACCTGGTGCCGGAGGAGTTGTGGGTGCTGTTCAGGCGGGTGGTGCCGCCGACTGAGGTGAAGCGTCCGCAGGGCGGGGGCCGACGCAGGGCTGGTGACCGCGACGCCTTCGCGGCGATCATCTTCGTGGCCACTTCGGGCTGTACCTGGCGACAGCTGCCGCCGGTGTTCGGCCCGGCCTGGCCCACGGTCTACCGCCAGTTCGCCCAGTGGAGCCGGGACCGGTTCTGGGCCCGGCTCTACCGCGTGATCCTCGACGAACTCGGAGCGCGAGGCGAGCTGGACTGGTCCCGGTGCGCGATCGACTCCGTCAGCCTGCGGGCTGCAAAAGGGGGCCACTGACGGGACCGAATCCGACCGATCGCGGCAAGCTTGGATCGAAGATCCACCTGATCTGCGACCGGAACGGACTGCCACTGTCCCTGGGCATCTCCGGCGCGAATATGCACGACAGCCAGGGCCTGCAACCGCTCGTGCGCGGCATCCCACCCATCCGGTCCAGCCGCGGCCCCCGGCGCCGACGGCCGGCAAAACTGCACGCGGACAAGGGCTACGACTACGACCACCTGCGCCGATGGCTGCGCAAGCGGGGCATCCGCCACCGCATCGCCCGCAAGGGCGTCGAGTCCTCGCAGCGGCTGGGCCAGCATCGGTGGGGGGTCGAGAGAACCGTGTCCTGGCTGGCCGGTTGCCGACGCCTCCATCGACGGTACGAACGCAAGGCTGAGCATTTCCTCGCCTTCGTCGGCATCGCGGCACTCCTGATCGGATACCGCCGTCTCAACAATCCGATCAGACCGAGAAACCAGTAAGCCGAGGCCTGGCCTCCTCGCGCCCGAAGGCCAGCACCTTCGCAAGCACCTCGCGCAGCTCGTCAATGCTCTCGGCCGGCACGTCGAGCACTGCCTCGATCTTCACGTCCTCCAGCTCCAGATCATCCAGACAGTCAGGGTCCAGCGACACCGTGAGCAAGGTGTCCGTCAGAGCCACCTCGCGGACACAGCCATAGGCTGTGCACTGGTCCGGAGTCATCACGCAGTATGTGTCGAGCCCAAGCGAGATGTCCTGTGCGGACGGCTCACCGACAGCGCTCGTGAACAGCAGAAAGAAGCCCTCGTCCTCCTCCGCCACGCCAGCCTGCATCTCACCGTCGACGTCGACCTCGGCCGCAACCGAAGAGGCCGTGAACCTGTATGCCATATGCCGGTTCTATCAAAAACCCGGCACATCCCACGCTCCCCCCTCCACAACAAGTGCTTGAGAGGCCCCCATAAGAAACGACGAGCTTTTATCCAGGGACCCGGCCAAGCGGCACACAGCCTTCTACCGGTCGGCACCAAGTTGCTGTCCGAGGCCATCGATACGTGCCGCGGGCACCGCCTCCCGAACTGCCCGAGAAACGCTGCTCCTCGTCATCAACAGAGCCGCGCCGGGCTGTTTCCCGCGCGTGGGGTTGTTCGGGGTTCGGTCGCTTGGGTCGCTGTCGCTGTGGTTGGCGGCCGTGGTGAGTGGGAGAACGCTCACCGTGGTTGCTCACCACCGAACTCGCCATGCCCGGGGTTACTCACCACCGCGCTCACCATGGATGGCTCTCGACCCTTGGGGTGGTTTGTCTGTTTCGGTGAAAGTTGCTCGGGAGAGGGCCGGTGTCGGGTAGAACTGCAGGTCAGGAAGGCTGCTCCCCGCGCCCGTGGGGATGATCCCTGCCCGCCGTCCTCGACCGGTGGGCCGGCGCCCTGCTCCCCGCGCCCGCGGGGATGGACCCGGTCTTGACACGGGCGTGTGCGTCGAGGACTACTGCTTCCCGCTTGCGCGGGGATGGACTCCGGGCCTCCGTGAACTGGCTATGACGATTTCTTGGGGAGTCGTTTGTCGGGGAGTTCGGGAGGCGTGTGACCCGGGGTGCAGTGATCAACATCGACAAGTTTTGATGTCGGTAGCGTGTGTGATCACGGGTTGCGGGGTCTGCTTCATAATCCAGCTGTGGACCTATCCGATGAGGGACAGCCGCTCGATCCCGTCTGGCTTGAGATCAGCAACAACGTGTGTGGCGGCCTGGCAGGTGCCCCGAGTGCATCGTGGGTGGCCGAGTGGTTCATCGGGGCCGGTTGGAGTTCCCAATCTGGTTCGTCGTGGGAGTCGTATGAGGTCGAGACCAGCTGGTGCCGGATCGAGGTCGACCCGACCGACGGGGACACGCTCCTGAACGGAGTTGTCGATCCTCATCGGTTCGAGGAACTGGCAGCGCTGCTGACCCGGCTCGGTCTGAGCTTCAGTCTTGAGCTCTATGACGATGACGGGAGACTGCTGCGGGAGATCGAAGCCGGAGCCCTGTCAGCGCCTCGTAACGCAGCCACCAGCTTGTAGCGGTCCACTCCGGTCGCCTGCGGCGCAAGCCTCACCGTCCACCACTTCATGCAGTGTTTGCGTTCAAGCTCCCGCATCGACGTGCCGCGACAGTGGTCACGCTGGATCGCCACGTACCGCTCGACCTTGCCATCCGCGGCATGACCAGCACCGTTCACCAGGAGCATCCCGATGCCGCCCTGGCAAGAACCGCAGTGCCTCCCGAACTCGGGTTCTGGTCCAACTTCTGTGGCGCTCTCACGCTCTGTAACCTGCCGGGACTGGATGGCCCTTCGTGACTCGCCGACAGATCTGTTTGGGATCATGCCCGCATGGACTTCGACCTCGCTCCACCGACCGGCGTCGGCCTGTTGCGGATCGGTATGACTCGGCACGCGGCCAGCACGGCGCTGGAATCGCTCCGTGATCTCTCTATGATCTCGGAGTCTGATCGGCAGGGGCAGCACGTTTTCCGTCCCAGCGGGCTGATGATCGGCATTCACTGCATGCGAGACATGCTTGAAGCCATCGAGCTGGGAAGGCCGTCGTCCCAGACGGACCGAGTGTTGTTCCAGGGTGTGGACGTGTTCGCGCTTCCGGCCAGCGAGGTTGTCCGGCGCATCGGCGAGTTCACCTCGATCGAGGAAGACCCTGACGACGATGCTTCATTCATCGCCCCGGACTTGCTGCTGAGCTTCTGGCGTCCGTTCGCAGCCGACGATGAACCGGAGGAGGAGCAGGGCTACTTCTTCAACTCTGTCCTGCTGGCACAGCCTGGCTACTACGACACTCCTGCTCAGGCCGCGGAGTGACTCCAGCAGAGCTCGTGACGGGCTCGTCATGAGGCGAGCAGGACGCGTTTCCGCAGAAGGCCGAAGCCGGCCCGGCCGTACATCTGTCGCTTGATCATTTTGATCCGGTTGACGTGTCCTTCGACGACGCCCGAGCTCCACGGCAGGGTCTGACCGGCAGTCAAGGCGGCGAGATCGCGTTCGAGGCCGTTGGCGAGGGTGTGGAGGCTGGGCAGGTCGTCGGCGCGGACCGCCTTGACCCATTGTGGGAGCTGGTCGCCCTGGAGCTGGGTGAGCATCTTCTTGATCTCTTCCCAGAGGGTCCAGGCGTTTGTGCAGCCCTCGGCCCATCGTTCGTGCAGGTAGGGCTTGAAGTCGTTGAGCTTGGTCGGGCGGTTCTGCCACTGGCCCTGGAACAGGTCTTCCGGCCTCGCGGCGTCGGCCAGCCTCTGGACGGTGTGGTAGGTCATGCCCAGCTGGCGCTGGATCGATCGTCGGCTGTGGCCGGCGGCCGGGAGCGCGTGGACGCTGGCGTGCTGGACCCGGGTACGGTCGGCGAACCGGTGCCCGGTGGGCCACGGCGACCTGCTCTCGGACGGTGCCGGAGCCTTCTCCGGCACCGTATCGGCGAAGGTCGCGCGGAGGCAGGAGCGGTGGCGGGAGACGCACCGCTCTGCCGCTTCGCCGAGGTTGTGCCACAGGTGGAACCGGTCCGCGACCTGGACCGCGGTGGGGGAGTTGGTGCGTGGTTTGTCTGTTTCGGTGAAAGTTGCTTGGGAGCGGGCTGGTGTCGGGTAGAACTGCAGGTCAGGAAGAGTGCTCCCCGCGCCTGCGGGGATGGACCCGTCCGCGCCAAGCTCGCCACCGCCCGCGAGCGGTGCTCCCCGCGCCTGCGGGGATGGACCCCGGTCCGAAGGGATCCGGCAGCAAAGGGCCGGGTGCTCCCCGCGCCTGCGGGGATGGACCCGTGAACGCCGCCCACCCCGCCCAGCCCAGGCAGTGCTCCCCGCGCCTGCGGGGATGGACCCACGAGCGTCCACAGCGACACCGACCGCGGTGTGTGCTCCCCGCGCCTGCGGGGATGGACCCCAGGTCAAGGTGAAGAACACTTACGTTCTGGGAGTGCTCCCCGCGCCTGCGGGGATGGACCCCTTCGGCGCCCAGCTCGGCGCAACCCCGGAAGTCTGTTCCCCGTACGCGCGGGGATGGTCCCTCGCTGGCGAGCTGGGAGTATGTCTTGAGCCCCTGCTCCCCGCCGCTCGCTGGGATGGACCCGAGGGCCGCGGCTGGACCCTCCAGGGCGCACACTGCTCCCCGCTTCCGTGGGGATGGTCCCTGCGCGATCCCTTGCGCACCTACCGGTGACGTCGCTCCCCGTGTGTGCGGGGACGGTCCCCGAGAGCGCCGGCCCCCCCCGAGGGCGGCAGCGTGGCTTCCTGCGCACGCTGGGATGCCCCCTTCGTCCTTCAGTGGATCGACGACGCTGGCCTCTGCTCCCCGCGCACACGCGGGGATGGTCCCCTGTGCGCCGATGCGATTGTCGAGTCGGTGGACTGCCCCCTCCCGCACATGCGGGGATGATTCCCACGTGGCGGAGGCCCGCGACACTCTGCGCCGCTGCTTCCCGCCCGTGCGGGGATGGCCCCATGCTGTGGGACGTTCCCGAGATCCAGCTCAGCTGCTCCCCGCACCTGCGGGGATGGACGTCACTTCGCCGCCACGTCCAGGTCCGCCTCGTGTGCGGCGTCCGGGTCCGCTCCTCGGTCAGGATCTTCGACGCCTTCGCCAGGATGGATGCCGCTTTCTCCGGCTGCGGCAGTATCGCCAGGCGCTCCCGGTCCGGCGCCCGCCGCGCTGGGCTGATCAGCCTGTTCGCCATCAGCACCGCGAACGGGTCCGGCGCGTCATCGACCGCCTGAGCCTCCAGCTGTCGCACCACCGTCGTCAGCAGCGCGGTCCGCCGCGGGTCCGGCGTCCGCTCGATCGTCTGCGCCTTGCTCAGATGCCCGTACCGGGCCGGCGAAGCGCCGGTGGAACGTTCGTCGGCGGCTGGAAGCGTCACCCGAAGTGGGTGGCGACGGCCGCGGCCCGCCCCGCGGCGGCCTTCATTCAGCGGTATGCAGGAGGTCGGCAAGGTGGGGGATGTGGTCGAGCAGCATCATGTTTCCCTGTACCTTCAGCCGTCCCTTCATGAAGAGCCTTTTGTGGTTCTCCGCGCCGTTCACGAGCCGCACGAAGTCCTCATCGGAGAGTCCGGCGGTGACATGCGGGCTCGGGGACTGCTCGGTGAGCGGCCCGGCAGTGCACTGACTCTTGAGATCCAGGACGTAGGAGGAGGTGCCACCGGCTTCCGCGATGTCCAGACGCAGCACACAGTTGAACTTCTTACGTACTGCCGCGAGCTCGTCGTCGGTGTACCGGGCGAGGTGCCGCGAGATCGTGTCGACGATCTCTTTCGTCGTTGCGTCGGTCACTGGAGCTCCCTTGCGCATGGTCATTTCGGCGATGTTTCGGAGGTCTTCGATTGGCCGGCACCCGTACCACCCGCTGCGGTAGCAAGGTGCCGGGCCTTGAGGCTCGACGTAGGCGAGGATCTCGTTGTCCGAGGTCCCTTTCTGTGGACAACGGCTCGGCTCGGGGGAGGACATGGGTCAATCAGGTGAACATCGGCGAGCGGCCGTCAGGGGATCAGCCCTGTGCAGCGGACGACTTTGGGCAGCAGGTCGGCGGCCGTATCCCACGCGGCGAGCAGCACGGCTTGGACCTCGTCGAGACCCAGCTGCGTGTCCCAGCCGGGTCCGAGGGCGGCTGCCCACGCCTCCGGGTTGGCGAGCGGCAGGCAGCTCGGCGCCCCGGCGGCGGGACAGGAGCGTCACCACGCCGGCCACCGCACTGTGCGGAAGCTGCTTCGAGCTGCGTGCGCCCGGATTTGTTGACCTCCAGCGTGCTCGCCTCGGCCCAGGGCAGGTTCACCAGGGCACGCAGTGCCGGTGTCCGGCCGCCGGTCCCGATCTCGGCCGAGCGGCCCTGGTCCAGGCTGAAGCGGGGAGCCGGCTGCCACCGCCACACGCCGCGTCCCGAGAACGTCACGTGCCCCGGACCCCACGAGCCGCCGTCGACGTCCACGCGCCGGGTGTCGGCTGGGATCACCCACGGGGCGTCCGTGCCCCCCCCGCGGGCGGGGGAATCCGACGGCCGCGAGCGGATCCTGATCGCCCGGCGCCCGTCGACCGGTTTCGACGATCGCCTGCCAGACCGGTTCGGCGACGACGACCGCGGGGCGACCGGGGACCAGGCACATCACCCAGCCCGGCTCGCCGTCGGCCTCGTGCCGGACATCCTGCAACGCGCCCGCGCTCTGCGTTCATGCCTCCCCGGCGGGCTTGCCCAGCCTCGCTCGCGGTTCGGCAGGCCTTGGTCGACGCGCGCCCGCTGGCAGGCCCCGCTTCGGAGATTCCTTGCCGGACGAGGCCGGCGAGAGCCTGGGCAGTGGGCACGCCGGAGAGGAGCTGCATGATCTCGGTGGGGTGGCAGGAGGGTGCGGTCGAGCGGGGCCTGTCGTAGTGGACTACGAGTACACCTGCCACCAGCGGTCCGCCTCAGCGCGAGCCACTTCGGCGTCGTACTGTTTCGCGTCGAAGTGGAGTTCCGGCGGCTGGTAGGGGTTGGGAGTAAGAGGGGACCACCCCGGTACTTCCCAGTCCGACCACTGGACGATCTCGCCGAACCGCTGTACAACCACGGTCAGGAAGCCGCAGCATCCGCCCGTGCACTCGGGTTCTCCCAGCTCCAGGCGGCGCGGTTGGCCGGTCGCTCGCAACGGGCTGGGCAGCTCTGCCGGCAGCATCTGGGTCGCGTACGGTCCGCGACCACCTACGTCGACCGCTTCCTGAACTACGTCCTCACCATTGACCCAGAATCGCAGCGTGGCATTGAACCGGGGTCCCGGCGGCAGCGCCTTGATCTCCAGATAATCGGACATCAGGCCACTGTACGGGGCGCGCTGATGGCGCGACCCGGTTCACGACGCCGCTCCCGCTGTCCGCGTACTCACTGAGGTGCTCAGCAAGGTACGGATGAACGTGCTCAGCTTGGCGGCCTTCAAGCGCCGGCTTGTGGGGAGAAGAAGGGGA
>NZ_JBEZNU010000072.1:0-7879 GCF_040653375.1 Streptomyces sp. NPDC047974 | reverse complement strand
GGATGCCCGGCTTCCTGTCGCGCATCGCCGACGTGCTCCACCTGGACCGGCCGACGGTCGGCCACTGTGCCATGCCTCGGGGAGGCATGGCACGCCTGGTTCGTCAGGACTGGTGGACGGCTAGAAGATGCCGCGGATGGTGGTGGCCCATCCGGCGGTTCCCGCGAGGCGGGGTGCGCCGTGGGAGGTCTTGCCGCCGGGGTAGATGAGCAGGCATCCGGCGGGGCACAGGATGCTCTTCGCGGTGCCCGTGGCGTCAACATAGTCGACCGGGGTGTCCGCGTCTGCCGGGGTGGTGGCCCAGATGTCCCCGGCCTCCTGGCCGGTGGTGGGGACGAACCGCTTGAAGTTGTACGTGACGGCCACGTTTTCGGGGCCGGGCGGACGTTCGGGCGACGGGTCGTTGCCGAGCTTTCCGTCGATGTTGCCGGGAAGGAGCATCGGAACGGTTCACCGTGAGTTCCCTGGGGCACGGTCGCGGTATCCGGGGGCCGGTTGTGGTGTGTGGGGGCGTTGTCAGGAGATGGAGGTGATGGTGGTCTGCCAGCCGCTGGTGCCGACTTCGGTCCTGGGTCCGTCGATGGGGTTGCCTGTGGTGTCGGTCGCTCCGGTGTAGAAGAGGAGGGTTCCTGTTTCTGTGGGGGTGGTGGCCCACATGTCGGCTCGCTTGTTGCCGTCCGCGTCGGCTGCTCCGGTGATCAGGGGGCGGGCTGTGGTTGTGTAGCCCGAGCCGTAGCGGGTGCGGGTGGTGTAGCTGAATGTGCCGTCGCCGCTGCCGGGGTAGAGCCAGAGGTCGCCGCTGGTGTGGTGTCGTACGAGCAGATCGGGGTTCCCGTCGTGCGTGGCGTCGCCGGGGGCTGCCAGGTCCATGTCTCCCCAGCCGCTGTTTCCGATGAGCCGGACTGCGGTGATGCCGGGTGCCTGGTTGCCTTCGTACAGGTACAGCTGGGTGCCGCTGATGGCCACGAGGTCGGGTTGGCCGTCGCCGGTGGCGTCGCCTACCCCGATGAGCCGGGAGCCCGCCGGCACGGTCACGCCGGGGACGGTCTTGTGGGCTCCGAGAGGCTCGGTGCCGCTGTTCGGGTAGATCCGCAGTTCGCTGCCGATGACCGCGACGATGTCTTCCTTGCCGTCACCGGTCCAGTCCCCCCGGTGTGTGACGGGCGCGCCGCTCCACCCGCGCGCGCCGAGGGGCACCGGTGCGAGGAGGGCGCCTGTTCCGGTGCCTTGGTACAGGCGCAGCTTTCCTTCCGTGTCGACGGCCACAAGGTCGGGACGGCCGTCGCCGGTCATGTCGCCGGGGATGGCGGGTGGATCGATGTAACTGACGACGGGAGCGTGGTCGGAGACGCCTGTACCCGTCAGGTCGGGTGTGTCGGGTGTGGCGGGCGGGTCTGCTTCCGGCCCCGTGTAGGTCGAGTTGTCCCTGAGCGGGGTCTCGATGAACGTCGTCGGCTTGGGCCGCCGGGTCAGGAAGATGTTGTCGAGCGAGTGCTCGATCCATGACCCGTCGGGTGCCGGGTTCGGGCTCCAGCCGCGGCGTGTCATCTGCGTGCTCGAGACGACGTGCATGAGTCCGTCGAACGGTGCCAGTTCCGGGCGTCCGGCCGGTCTGTTGATGTCACCCCCGACGATGTAGCCGGTCGCGAGGTCCGTTGCGAGCAGCTGCCGGATCTCGCGGGCCTGCTGCTGGGCGATCACGGACTGGCCCGGCACCAGGTGAGTCGTGCAGATGTTGTCGCGCCAGCCCGTCATACGGCCGCACAACAGTGTGAATTCGCGCTCGTTGTACGGCGTCAGCGCATGCTCGGAGAAGCTCGACGCCACGCCCTTCCGGATGGCCAGCAGGTTGCCGATGCTGCCGTAGGTGAGGGACTGGTTGTAGCAGGTCTCGTCGCCGTCGTCGCGGGGCACTACCGTGTGCCGGATCACCCATTCCCCGGGGTTCAGCTCGTCCAGGGCTTGCTGCAGCCTGCCCATGTGGCTGAGGGGGAGCTGACTCTCGTGGGGGTCGTCCGGCGCGTATCCGCATGCTTCCTGGAGCATGACCACGTTCGCCTGGTGGTTCATGACCAGCTTCTTGAGCGCGTCGATCTTCAGCTGGGGGTAGTTCCGTCTGGGGCAGTAGCCGGGCTTGGAGGCGTTCATGCGCTCGCCCCCTGCGTCACCGCACATGTTCCAGGTGATGACCCTCAGCTTCTCCACCGCAGGGAGCGGGATCTCTGCCTGTGCTGCTGGCGACGCGGCGCCGACGAGCAGTGCGGCTGTCACCGCGATGCCCGCGATCGCGGCCAGGACTCTGTTCACTGTGTTCCTTCTCGTGGGTGGGGCGGGTGCGGCGGGGCCCCGGACCTTGTCCGGTCCGGGGCCTGGCAGTTGAGGGGTTTTGGTTCAGCCGATGGTGGTGGCGGTGAGCCAGCCGCTTGCGCTGGAGAGGAAGCGGGTGCCGTGGGTGGTGCGGCCGCCGGGGTAGAAGTAGAGGCGGCCGTCGGAGAGGCATGCCCACAGGTCGGGGATGCCGTCCTTGTCGATGTCGGGGGTGCCGATGATCTTGGGGATGTTGGAGGTGCCCCAGCCGGTGGTGCCGTAGACCTCGTCCTGGCCGGTCTTGGAGCCTGCTGCGGTGGTGAGGGAGGCGAGGTCGACGCCTCCGCCGGCGGCGGGTTTGCCGTGGCGCAGGAGGAGGCCGCGTTCGGTTTCGGCGCTGCGGAAGAGGAGGTCGGGGACGTTGTCGCCGCTGATGTCGGCGACGGTGAGGATGTCGCGGTCCGCCCAGGGGGCGCTGGCGACCAGGCGGGCTTCGGTGAAGGAGGCGCCCGTGTAGCCGATGAACGCCCACATCTGGTCGCCGCTGGTGGCGAACATGTCGGGGAGTTTGTCGCCGGTGATGTCTCCGGTGGCGACGATCTGCGTCAGGCTGGAGGGGGAGGGGGAGTTGGAGGGCAGGAGGATCTCGCGGCGGCGGTTGATGTTGACGGCGCCGTATCCGTCGCCGGGGTAGACCCAGAGTCTGCCGCCGACGCGGGCGATGAGGTCCTGGAGGCCGTCGCCGCCGTAGAAGTCGCCGTTGTGGGTGATCAGGGCGCCGGAGAAGTGTCCGGCGGGGGGTGCGATGAAGGGTTCGAGGTTGTCGCCGTTGGGGTCCTTGTCGGGGTTCTCCTGGTAGGCGCCGGACATGGAGAAGTCGGTGTCGCCGTTGCCCTTGTCGGCGGTGGTGCCGGGCGCCTGCTGTGAGGGGAACAGGCGCAGGTTGCCGCCGGCGGTGAGGGAGAACAGGTCGGGCAGGGTGTCGCCGGTGAAGTCGCCCGCGACGTCGGCCTGGTCCCTGGGGGTGACGTAGAAGAAGTACTTCGTGGGTGTGGAGACGTGCCCGGCGCCGTCTACGGTCCGCACGTACAGCACGTTGGGCCCGGCGGAGGGCGGTTTGGCGGTGATGCTCGCCTTGGTGGTGGTGGCGGTTCCCTGGGTGCGGGCGAGCGTGTGGGGGAAGCTATTGGTGTTGTAGCCCCACTCATAGCGGATGACGTCGGTCTCCAGTGCCTGGAGGGTGACGGCGCCGGTGGATCCGAACTTCTTCGTGGACCAGTTCTTGTCTTCGGGTTCGTTGCCGAAGGTGTTCTCGTTGCCGTCGGCGTTGGGGAAGTCGGTCGAGGTGACCCGCGGCGGACTGGGTTCGCTGCTGTCGAAGATGAAGCGGCAGGGTGCGTTGTAGGGGGCGAAGGCGGAGGTGGCCCCGGCCTTGTCGACGGCCCTGACCTGCCAGGAGTACAGGGTGTTGTTGACGAGCCGGGACGTGGGGAAGGAGCTGGTGGAGCGTTTGGCGTCGGTGGTGGCAGCGCCTACGGACACGGTTCCGGTGGAGCCGAGCAGGTCGCCGGTGGTGCCCCACTTTCCGGCGGGCCACAGGTTGAAGTCGAGGTAGTCGAGGTTGTTGTCCCAGTCCCCGGCCCGGGCGGTGAAGTTGATGTCGGTGGAGCCGACACGCACGTAGGGGGCGGAGGTGGTGCATTTGAAGTCGGGGCCGAGGTCGAATTCGTCGGGGGAGCGGGGCGGCCGGTTGTAGGTGACTTCGAGGACGGGGGCGCTGTCGCCGTCGGCCTGGAACTTCTTCCACGCGTACTGGGACTTCTCGTTGCGGGCGCGCAGCCCGAAGGTGATGGTGTCCTTGCCCTTGTTGGCGGTGGTCTGCGCGGCGGCGGTGACGTCGAAGGTCTCGTAGTCGTCGCGGCAGCCGGTCTTGTAACCGTGGGCGAAGCTGCGCACCGGTGTGGCGATGTTGCCGTCGTGGAGGCTGGGCGCGTTGTTCCAGTTGGTGCGGCTGGTCACCGCGCTGGTCAGGTGCACACTCATGGAGCGTGCGCTGCACGACCAGGAGTAGGTCTCCAGGACACGAAGGGTGGCCTTCTGGACCTTGGCGCCCTGGATCTTCTTGTCGAAGGCGATGTTGAAGAAGGACCGGGAGGTGCCCCAGGTGTCGGACTCGAAACCGACCCGGGCCTCATGGGTGCCGCCCTTGTTGAAGCCCTTGCCGTCGAAGAAGGTGGCGTTGGGGTGGCGGCTGTAGGCCGTGGTCCAGTTCTGGGTGTGCTTCTTGACCGTGGGGTCGATGAAGACCGGGTAGACGGTGGCCGGGTCGCTCAGGAAGTCCGTGCTGGGGGTGAGGGTCCAGTTGCCCTGGGACAGGTCCGCCTCGACCACGTCGCCGCGGGACTCGGGCGAGGGGCCGTTGAGCAGCGGCAGGTTCAGCGTGGCCCCGGCCTCGGGCTGCGAGGGCGCGGGGGTGGGCTCGCCGGGGACGGTGGGCAGCGGTGGGTCGCTCACGGCAGGCGCGGTGCCGTCGGTTGCGGTGGGCAGTACCTCGTTCTCGGGGTCCACCACGTCGTTGGCCAGCTCTTCGGTGGCCGTCGGGGCCGGGGCGGCGGTGGGCGGCGTGGGAGGGCTCGCCTCGGGGGATTCCGAGGCCGTGGGCTGGGCGGACGCGCCGGCCTGGCCGTCGGTGACGGCGGGAGCGCCACTGCTGTCCCACATCAGCGGCGTCGGCGACACGGCGACCTCGTCACCCCGCGAGGTCTCCGCCGCGACGATCCCGGACAGCGGGTCCAGACGGAAGTCGAGTGTCGGCGAGCCGATCCCGTAGGACAGCTGCGCGACGCGCGGATCGGCTGCCGCCTGACGGTTCTTGACGACCAGCAGCTGGGCGAACCCGTCGTCCTGCGCGGTCAGGACCAGGTCCGCGCCAGGCAGGATCTCCGGATACAGCGCCCGCGAGCCGTCGATGATCGGAGCCGGAACCGTTCCGGGCCAGGTCAGCTGGATGGTGTGCGCCAGCCCTTCGACATCGGTGACCGTCAGCGCCACCAGCGGCGAGGCCACCCCTTCCTCCGCGGTGAGCGCGGGTAGCAGCGACACCCGCCGCACACCACCGCGCGAGGCACGCTCGCCGCCCGACCCGCCGGCCGAGAACACGACGTGCGTGTTCGTCACCTTCGGCTGCCAGCCTTCGCCGGTGCGGCGCAGCGTGGTGTCGATCGGCTTCCACTCCTGGCCGACCTTCGCCCGCACCGGAGCGGCGTACGACCTGAGCATCATCAGCCCGTCCGGCCGCACCCAGGTGGTCGAGCGGGCGGTCCGCTCCGCCGTCACCTCGACGGGCTTGCCCGACTTCTTCGCCAGGGCGAACGCGGTTTGCCCGTCGACGGTCTCGGGCCGGGGGCGCGAGTCTGCCTTGCCTGCGGACGACGCGGAAGGAGGGGCGGTTTCGGAACCGGTGTGGAATCCCACGTAGGTGATGCCCCCGGCGGCGAGCGCGGCGGCGAGCGCCAGCGCGCTCGCCCGTCGCCCGGGCAGCCGGCGCTGTCTGACTGTCATGCGGTGAGGACCCCTTCCCCCAACATCCGGGCTCTCACAGCACCGGTGGAACCGACGAGCCGGCCACGACGTCTTGCCGGGTGATCGACATGTGATCGGTGTGTGAATCCGGTCGGAGCACTCTTCACAAGGCATGGCTGGGCGAGCCGATGATGTCCCATCGATCCCCGGCCGTCACCCTGCGGGACCGACCCGCCGAAGGGGAGCGGCGCACCGCTCGGCAATCAGCGGGGGAACGCCGCCCGGCGCCTCCAGCGCCACCTCAGTAGCGCCCTGCGAGTCCAGCTCACGCGGAACGACTTCAAGAAGGATGGCGTCAAGTTCAAGCTGGACGCCTACAAGTTCAAGGTGGCTTGCACGTTCACCCCCGTCTGGTACGCGCATGCCACGTACTACCCCGCCAAGGGGGACGCGATTCCGCGCACGTTCGGCAGGCACTCCAGCACCCACGGCGTCTCCAAGACCCAATACTCACGCATCAACACTGTCTACGCCCTGATGCTCGTCACCTCGGTGATCAAGCTGTTCGACACCGAGCTGCCTCACTGAGACGAGTTCGTCCGCCGCCGGCGGGGGCAGGCGCGATGGGTACACGTACAGGGCCCGGCGCCCGCTCGGCGACGGGCCCGCAGACTCCGGCACTGGCCCTATCGCGCCCGGGTAGCGTCGGGCGTGGCCCCCGCCAGCTCTGGCGTGCACGGGTAGGCGGGGCGTCCGGGAGGACCACCCTGCGAGGTGTCGCTCATGGTTGTGCTTTTGGCGCCAGGGGCGTGTTGCGCTGGTAGGCCAGGGGCATGTGGTTGTCGAGCGAACCGGCCGGCGTCCGAGGTGTGTCGCCTTCCATCAACTGACCTTTTGTCAGAGGGTGTTGGTAGGCTGATTAGTTACTGCTGAGGTTGCGATGGGGGACGCCGCATGGCTGGATCGGGCAGCACTGTTGAGGTGGTGATCCACAACCGAGTGCTGTGGGTCGGGGGAAACTCGTACGCCTTGCACAATGTGACTGGAACGAGACGAACTGTTACGACTCCGGATCGCTCCGCCGCGATACGGAAATTCGGTCGCACGCTTCTTTACCTGTTCCTTGTCTTCATTCTTGGGGGCCTGCTGCTGGAAGAAGTGGTGGAGAGCAGGATCGCTTCCAACCTCTTTGGCTGGATTATCGTCTTCGCCTTCTTCGCTCTAGTCGGCCTGGTAATCAAGCGACTGTTCTCCCTGGACCGTCACAACCTGGTCATCGACACCCCGAACGGATCGAAGACAGTGATCACCAGCACCGACGGGGGAAAGGTCGACGAGCTCAACCGGCGCATCACGCAGGCGATCGGGGATTCCAGCGTGGCAATGCGAATCCAGATCGAGAACGCTCACATCGGCGACTCGATCATCCAGTACGGAAGTCACAACACGGGAAAGCAAGGGGGATGACTTGAGCACCAACTTCCACTTCGGCGACTCCGTCACGCAGCACGGAGACCACAACGTCGGCATCGTGAAGAACTACAACGCCCCGACTGGCGATACGTCTCCGATCGAGACCCTGCTCGCTGCCGTTCGCGCACTCCGGGAGCAGGTCTCGGAGGAAGACCGCGAAGTGCTCGACCAGGCCGTAGACGCCATCGGCAGCGGCGAAGAGGAACCGCCCGCCGGCGCGGTACGGCGGGCGCTCGCCAGCATCGCCGGCGTGGCCGCCATGGTGGGGGCCATCGGTGTACCCGTAGTCGAAGCGGTACAGGCCGTGAAGGCTGCTCTCGGGATCTGATGACGGACCGGGACCGCCGGGATCAGACGGCTCCCGACACCCCGACCGTTGGGTCCGCACCACCGTCGGCCGCCCGCGCCGTGCTCCGGAGTTCCGATGCTCTGTCAGGGCAGGGCAGGGCAGGGCAGGGCAGGGCAGGGCAGGGGACCCGATGCCGTCAAGGAGTGACATCGGCTTCCCTCACGCGCGAGCCCGTCACGACCTCCGAGCCGGCACCGGCCTCCCGCCGGCGTCTGCTCGACACGGTGG
>NZ_JBEZNU010000071.1:0-8389 GCF_040653375.1 Streptomyces sp. NPDC047974 | reverse complement strand
CCCGGCCGACTGGGAGACCTACTACGGCTCCCCGCACGCCGGCACCTGGCCCTACGGCCTCCCCGAACTGCCGGGCGCCCGCGCCGCGCTGGAGGCCATGCACATGCCGAGCACGCCAGCACTGGGTGGACAGAGGGACTACCACGGCCCTCGGCCGCCGCCCTTTGACGAACAAGGACACCCCCGACTGATGGCAGTGACCCAGCAGGAGATCGAGAACCGCTTGTGGGACGCAGCCGACGAGCTGCGCGTGGCGATGCCCGAGGCGCAATACTCCTCGGTCGTCTTCCCTCTGATGTTCTGGAAGTACCTGTCGGACACCTGGGAGCACAACCACCAGACCTTCCTCGAAGAGAACGAGGACCTCGGCCTCTCAGCTGAGGAAGCCAACGAGGTCGAGTACCGCACCTACCAGACGTTCAAGATCCCCTCCATCCACCCTGGCACCGTCGCCGAGCGCCGTGCCTCCTGGTCGTCCATCCTGGCCACCGTCACTCAGCCCGGCTTGGGTCAGCGGGTCCGCGCCTCCCTGCAGGCCATCGAGACGGCCAACCCTGACAAGTTCTCCCGCCTGTTCGGATCCATGGCCTGGGCATCCGAAGAGGTGTTGGCGGGGGAGGTGTTGGCTGCGGTCATGCAGGCGATGGACCGCACTCCGAAGATGCACGAGGGCAACATGTCCCATGACGTGCTCGGTGGAGCGTACGAATACCTGCTGAAGCGGTTCTCCGACGGGTCCGGCACCCGCGCCGGCCAGTTCTTCACTCCGCGCGAGGTCGTCGAGCTGATCGTCGAGGTTCTGGAGCCCAAGAGCTTCGAGTCGGTGTACGACCCAACCTGCGGGTCGGGCGGCATGCTCATCGCCTCCGCGAGCCTGCTGAAGGCCCACGGTGGGCGCGGCTACACCCTCAAGCTGCACGGGCAGGAGTCCGTACCGGACACTGCGGGTGTGGCACGCATGAACCTCTTCATGCACAACCTCACCCAGTTCAAAGTCGAGGTCGGCGACACCCTGAAGGACCCGCGCTTCACGAAGCCGGACGGCACGGTCGCGCAGTTCGACGTGATCCTCGCTAACCCGCCCTACAGCCTGAAGTGGAAGCCTTGGAGCAACGACCCGCGTGCCATCGGCGGGGTGGCCCCGCAGTCGTCGGCGGACTGGGCGTTCGTGCAGCACATGATCGCCAGCATGGACCCGAAGAAGGGGCGTGCCGGCGTCGTCCTGCCCCACGGCGTCCTTTTCCGCGGCGGCCAGGAAGCAGCCATCCGTCAGCGCGTCCTGGACGACGACCTCCTGGAAGCCGTGATCGGGCTACCCTCGAACCTCTTCTACAGCACGACGATCCCGACCTGCATCCTCGTGTTCCGTGCCCCCGGCACCAAGGCCCCGGAGCGTCAGGGCGGCGTGCTGTTCATTGACGCTTCTACGCGGTTCTCCAAGGCTAAGAACCGCAATATCCTGGCCGCGGCGGACATCGCTGACACGGTGGCTGCCTACCACTCAAAGTTCGACGCCGGCGGCAACCCGGTCGACCCCGTTGTAGAGGCCGGCCTTTCGGCTCGGTTCGTCCCCACCATGGAGATCGCGGCGAGCGGGTACGACCTCAACATCGGGCGGTACGTCAAGCAGGCCGCCGCCGAGCAGGAAGACCTCGGCACCCTCATCGATGCCTACAACATCGCCCGCGCTGAGCGCCAGAAGACCGAGCAGCGCATGCTCGCCGTTCTCGCCGACGCTGGAATCGAGGGCTTCGATGAGTGACTGGTGGCAGACGACGGTCGGTGAGTTGCTGACCCTTGAGTACGGCAAGCCGCTACCCGAGAAGGCTCGAGACGGTCAAGGATTCCCCGTTTACGGGAGCAACGGCATCGTCGGTTATCACTCTCAGCCACTAGTGAAGGGACCTGGCGTCATCGTTGGACGGAAGGGGACGGGCTCCTCAGGCACTGTCAACTTCAGCCAAGGCGACTTTTCCCCTATCGACACCGCTTTCTACGTTTCAGTCAAGAACTCCGCCCAGATTGGAATGGAGTTCGCCCACCTCCTACTCGTCAACGCAAAGTTGACAGAGCTCGCCACCCAGACCGGCGTTCCTGGTCTGACCCGCAGCCGGGCTTACGAGATTAGCGTTGCCTTGCCGCCAATGCCGTTGCAGGAGCGGATCGTCGAAGTCATCGGTGCTGTCGACGGCCAGATCACCGCGCTCGAAGCTGAGGCTGTGGCACTGCAAGGTGTGTATCGGGCCGCGGCGTCTCTGCTCTGGCGTACCTCTCAGGGCGATGAGGCCGAGTCGCGGCCTCTCGGCGAGGTAATGCACCTCGACATCACACGAACACCGATGGAATCGGGGACGACCTACCACCTCGCTGGAGTGCTCAACGCCGGCAAGGGACTCGTAGACAAGGATGAATTCGACGGGGCAGACACCGAGTACGCCGCTATGAATGTCCTTCGGGAGAACCAGGTGGTGATGCGGAAGCTGACTGCTTGGGAGGGGCCGATCACCGTGGTCCCTGCGGAGTTCGACGGCTTCGTGGCGAGCAATGAGTTCCCGACCTTCACCCTTGCCAGTGACATCGTCCCGGGGTGGATGAAGCACGTCTGTCGGACACCTCGCCTGTGGGTTGAGATGCAGAGCAGGGTCGTCGGCACCGTGCAGCGCCGTAAGCGCCTCAATCCTGACCAGCTCCTGTCGGTGGTGCTTCCCGTTCCGTCCCGGCGTGAGCAAGAGCAGGCAGCGGAGGCTCTGGATGCGATTGAGGGTCAGATCGCTGCGATCCGAGCCGAGGCCGCCAGGCTCGGCACGGTTCGGGCAGGGTTGCTGTCAGGGCTGTTGGACCGCACCATCGACATCGAATCCCCCGAGTTGGAGGTCTGAGCCGTGGCGAAAGGAATTCGGGAGCGTGAGTTCCAAAACCTGATGATCCAGTGGTCCCTCCCAATGGGCTGGGACTTCGTAGCGGGCAGGTCGCTACTGCGCGAGACGACACAGACGGTAATTAACAGTCAGTTGCGGGACACCATAATCCGGTTAAATCCCGAAGTGATCGACGGATTCGACGTGGACGCGGTGGTCGACGAGATCATCTCCACCGTCAACGCCGTCGAAGGCGGACTGGTTCGTGCCAACGAGCAGGTGCTGCGCCTGCTGCGCGGACATAAGGAGTTCCGGGATGCCGACGGTGTGTGGCATCCCCTGAAGGTCATCGACTTCGAGCGTCCGACTGCCAACTCACTGGTCGTGTCGGACGAGGTGACCATAACCGTCCCCGGCAAGACCTCCCGCCGGTTCGACCTCGTGTACTGGGTCAACGGCCTGCCCCTGGTAGTGGTCGAGGTGAAGTCCCCGACCGCGAAGTCTGGGTGGGCCGACGCCGCCCGCGAGATCAACGACGTGTACGCCACCGAGTACCCATGGTTCTTCACCCCCAACGTCTTCGCCGTCGCTTCCGATGGGCTGAAGCTGCGGTTCGGTGCCGTTCGCGCTCCCACGAACCTGTGGCAGCCGTTCCGGTCTACCGCCGACGACGAGAACCTGTCCGGACAGGCTGACGTGCAGCGCTCCGTACAGCTGCTGCTCAACCCGGCGACGGTCCTGGACATGCTTGCCAACTTCGCTCTCTTCGACACCTCCGGGGGCGGGGCGGACAAGAAGTACCTTCCCCGCTATCCGCAGATGGAGGCCGCGCACCTGATCCACGATCGGGTCCTGGGGGGCGGGTCCAAGGGACTGGTCTGGCACCACCAAGGGTCTGGGAAAACCCTGCTAATGGTGTTCGCCGCCTCGCTGCTGCTGGCCGACACCCGAACCGAGTCTCCCACGATCATCCTGCTCTCGGACCGGACCCAGCTCGTGCGGCAGACCTCTGGCGTGTTCACCTCCGCGATGGGGGACGCCTACTTCCACAAGCCCGCAACCAGCGCCGAACTGCGTGCCCTGCTGGCCGACGATGTGCGCGGCGTCATCTCCACGACCGTCCACAAGTTCGCCGACGCCGGCAAGAACCTGTCCACCCGAGACAACATCATCGTGCTGATCGACGAGGCACACCGCACACAGTCCGCCAAGTCGAAGTCCCTGGCCGGCCAGATGCGCGCAGCGCTGCCGCACGCGAAGTTCTTCGGCATGACCGGCACCCCCATCAGAAACCTCGCCACCGACACCTTCGCCCTCTTCGGTGAGGAGGCCGACCCGGGCAGGGTGCTGCACCGTTACTCGGTGTCCCGGTCTCTGCTGGACGAGGCGACCGTCCCGGTCATGCTGGACCCGCGCCCCGTCTCGTTCGAGATAGACGACCAGGCGTTGCAGGCCGAGTTCGACCAGTTCGCAGACGACTTCGACCTCGACGATCCCGACCGTGAAACCCTGTCCCGCAAGTTCGGGCGGCTCACCTCGGTGTTCGCCAACCCCAACCGCATCCAAGCGGTCTGCCAGGACATCGTGGACCACTACCTGGCCGGCGCGTACCGCAACGGCCTCAAAGCCCAGGTCGTCGCCTTCAACCGCGAGCTGGCCGTGGCGTACACGGACAAGATCAACGAGCTGCTGGCGGGCTTCGAGGCGTCGCAGGTGCTCGCCGAGGTCGGGAAGCATGAGCGGATCACCGCCGAGGTGAACATCTCCGTCTCGGACTCCAAGGACGAAGACCCCGCTATGCGGCCGTACCAGCTCTCGGAGACCGAGGAGGAGGAGCAGAAGCGCCGGTTCCTCGCCGCCGACGACCCGCTGTGCTTCCTGGTGGTGACCGCGAAGCTGATGACTGGGTTCGACGCCCCCAACGAGGGCGTCCTGTACCTGGACAAGCCACTGAAGGCCCACACCTTGTTCCAGACGATCACCCGTCCGAACCGCACCTGGGTGTCCCCGACCGGGTTCGTGAAGACCTCGGGCGTGGTTGTCGACTACATCGGCCTGGCCGAAGAAGTCCAGCGGGCCGTTGCCGACCCCACCGCGACGGGGGCCGGCAAGGGTGGCGGGTTCGTCACCGACCTGTCTGAGCTGGTCGCCGAATTCCGCACCGTCTTCGCCCGGATCGAAGACCTCTTCGTAGACGTGGACGACCTGGACCTCGCGGTCCACGGATACGAGTCCGTGCGAGCCATCAACGTTTTCCTGGACTCCAACCCGGGCGCCGCCGAGGTGTTCTCCAAGGACTACCGACTCCTGGCCCGCCTGTACCCGCTCATCAACACCGACAAGCGGGTCGCCAAGAATCGGGACGGCTTCGCGCTGTTCGGATCCGTCTACACGACCCTGTTCAAGAAGTCGTCCGACGAGGAAAGGAAGGAACGGCTGGCCGAGCTGGGGCCGATGGTCCTGGAGATCATCAACGCCCACGTCCACTCCTTCTCCGTGGTCGCCTCCCAGGAGGAGGCCCTCGTCCTGGACGCCCAGGGCATCGCCATACTCAAGGAGCTGCTGACCCTCGTCCGCCCCAAGTCCACCAAGGACGGCGGCGAGGACAAGAGGCCACCATCCGCGGCGGAAATCCTGGATCACATCAAGGCCGCCCTCGACAAGGGCGTCGAACCGGGGTCCGCGAAGTACACGGCCCTTGCGGAGCGGATCAAGCAGCTGCGGGATCGGATCATCCAGAACGCACAGGACGCCCTGGAGTTCCTGTCCGAGGCACTTCGGATCGCCCGCGCCATCGTGAATGCCGAGAAGCACCCTGACGAAGCAGTCGTGCTCGACGACGACCATGTGGGCGTGCTGTCACGGATCATCCTCGATCACGCGCCGTCTGGACTCACGGTCACGGAGAGGAACCTGGCCGAAGAGATCGACCAAGTGGTCACTCGCACCCTCGCCCAGGCATGGGACAACGCGGACGCCCGCAATCGGGGCGCCCGGCGCGCCACAGCCGCGGTCTTCCGCCGGTACATGTTGAAGCCCGTCGGGGAACCGTACGACTCCACCGTCGCCTACATCGAGGCCCACTACCTCGTCGACTGACGAACGCGACGAGGCCCGGCACCCGTGCTGGTGCCGGGCCTCGTCGCACTGCTCGGGTGCCCCATCACGTCTTGGGGGCATGCCTGACGGCGCGCTAACACCTTCTCATCGCGCCGAGGTCGGCACAGTTGACGGTCCGAAGCTGGACTGGCGTCCGCCATGGCGTGAGTAAGCAGCCATGACGCACCTACGCTCAGTGGCTGCCCTCAAGGGACAGACGCTCACTCCTGTTCGGCCTGCTCGTCAAGCAATGCCCGCGCTCGCTCCGAGAGAGTCGCAACACCGTCCAGCGTCCAACGTGCAGGGCCCTGGACAGCCACAGGAGCTTCGTCCCAGCCCGCAAACTCGTACAAGTTCAGGACCAAGCGCGTCGGTGAGTAAGCGCGCCCGTCAACCGCCCACACGAGGCACCGCGTTCGGTCGTTTACCCAGGTTGCCTGACCACGTCTGGGGTCCTCGGCAAGCCACGGGGTGAGCGCGTCGATCTCAGGTTTGTTCGACAAACGCAGGCGAACCGGCGTCCCGTCCGCGATCCTTCCGTAGTCCACCAGGGTGGGTACAGCGTTAGGACGGCGCGGCTTGCGATTGCTGCCCCTGGTGGCGCTATAGATGGCCGGCAGGTCGGGGATGACTCCTTCGCGCTGGGCGTCACGCAGCACCAGCTCCGCGAGGCGTTTGCAGCGCCCGGCGTCAGTGAGCGTCCCACTGAGGAAGGAGGTCTGTCCGTACTCGGAGTCGATGTGGTGGATTAGCCAGGACAGGACGCGATTGGTGAGTGAGGGAACCTCACGAAGGGCCACGTCCCAGTCGTACTCCGGATCATCGATGCGGTCCTGATCAAGAAGCTGAAAGACCAGATGCGTGACGAGCAGGTCACCTCGCTGACTCACGTCGGCCGCTCGCTTCTGGAACCTCTTGCGTTCCTCGTTGAGGGCAGTACCCACCGCGCGGTGCACGAGTACAGAGCGCCAGATCTGGAAGGCTCCCGGCCGCTCCCCAAAAAGGCGAGGGTAGGCGCCTCCACTTCCGCGCTCCCAGAGAAGGTCAGTGTCCCGCTTTGCTCGTACGGCGAGCTCAGTGTTGCGGTGCGCACAAGCCAGGGCGATGGCAGCGTGCACCACAGAGCAACCCTCGTCGGGCGCCGGGTCAGGCTCACCACGCTTGAACACATAGGACCTTTGCAGGGACAGCATGAAGTCCTCACGGATCATCGCCTGCACCTCGTCCAGGGCGATGAAGTCGCGCTGTTCCACGTGGTTCTGCGTATTCGTCGTCTCGGTGATCCGCTGCGCGAGATCTGGCATACCTTTGTCGACGACGATCACCTTGACCGTAACTTCGGCATCTTCGACCGCATCTGGAGCTGTCTTCGTGGCACGGTGGGCGGCCGCGACAGTCTGTGCACCGTTTACGACGCTGACCCCAGAGAGGTGCAGATGCACGGGCTCGTCCGGACGACGGCGTCCCGGCCATTCCTCCTCCAGTCGATCACACAGCACCGTCACTCCGTTGTTGAAGAGCCAGAAGTTCTCCGGCTCGTCAACCAGGGTGCCAAGCATGCCTGAATTCACGCGGGTCGTACCGAGAGATTGACGCAGGTTCTGCTCGTACAGCCGGCTTTCATGCTCCTGATACCAGTCAGCGACGTTGCTCGCCGGGACGGTTCCTTGGTAGGCGACGAGCGGTGTGTTCCGCCGGAGCCAGTTCGTCATCCGCACGGTCACCCGCACAGGGTCGGGAGCCAGGTCCTCACGGATCTGACGCAGGATGTCCGCAGCGTGGACCACACGGCACTCAAGGACCGGGCCAAGACCATTGAACTCTCGCCGGGCGTCGTCAAGAACGTTTGCGGTCTCCTTGCTGAGCGTCCCCATACCCATGACGGCGATGACCAGGGTCACTTTGAGACGGGCATCGTGCATCGCAGCATTGACTCGAGCAGCGATCGGCTCAAGCCGCTCGTTGAAGCGGTCGAAACTCCGCTGCTCGATGAGGCGAAGGCCAGCGATGAGCTTGTGCGCCGCATTGGTGTCGAGCTTGCCCTTCCCGTCATCACTCCACTTGGCCTGAACGAGCCAGACCTCTTGTGTGCCTTCGGTGACGGCTACCCCGTCAATGCCTTGGTCGTCTTCACCGTCGATGACAGAAGCGCCAGCGGTCTTATGATCGCAACCCGTCACCTCCCGCACGGCAGCAGCCGTCAGCGCCCGAGAGAGGAAGCGCTGCTCATAGCCCTGCTGGTCATATCCCTTGAGGTCTGCATCGTAGATGAGTCCCTGATACTGCTTCAGAAGCGCAGTGCGGACCTGGTGAATTCGGATGGGGGCCGTCGCGGCCCGAGCAATGCTCAAGACCTGTGGATCAGCCCCGGGCAGGACGCGGAGGGCGTACCTTCCCGAATGATCCTGTGATGGTCACCGAGTAGGCCCGCG
>NZ_JBEZNU010000070.1:0-8540 GCF_040653375.1 Streptomyces sp. NPDC047974 | reverse complement strand
CACCTCGGCGAGCACACCGACGTCCCCGCGGGCGACATCGGCGTCGGCGGCCGCGAGATCGGCTACCTCTTCGGCCAGTACCGCCGCATCACCAATCGCTGGGAGGCCGGCGTCCTCACCGGCAAGGGCACCGGCTGGGGCGGCTCGCAGGCCCGCGCCGAGGCCACCGGCTACGGCAACGTCCTGTTCACCGCCGAGATGCTGCGCCACCGCGGCCAGGACCTGGAGGGCCTGCAGGTCGGCGTCTCCGGCTCCGGCAACGTCGCCCTCTACTCCATCGAGAAGGCCCAGGCGCTGGGCGCCCACGTCCTCACCGCCTCCGACTCCAGCGGCTACGTCGTCGACGAGAAGGGCATCGACCTGGCCCTCCTCAAGCAGATCAAGGAGGTCGAGCGCGGCCGGATCTCCGAGTACGCCGAACGACGCGGCGGCGCCGCCCGCTTCGTCGCCGGCGGCAGCGTGTGGGACGTCCCCGTGGACATCGCCCTCCCGTCGGCGACCCAGAACGAGCTGGACGAGAACGCCGCGCTCACCCTCGTACGCAACGGGGTCAAGGCCGTCTCCGAGGGCGCCAACATGCCCGTCACCCCGAAGGCGGTCCGCGTCCTCCAGGAGGCCGGCGTCGCGTTCGGCCCCGGCAAGGCCGCCAACGCGGGCGGCGTGGCGACCTCCGCCCTGGAGATGCGGCAGAACGCCGGACGCGTCTCCTGGGACTTCGCGCAGGTCGAGCAGGAGCTCGCCACCATCATGCGCGACATCCACCGCACCTGCGTCGAGACCGCCGAACGCTACGGCACCCCCGGCGACAACGTCGCGGGCGCCAACATCGCCGGCTTCGAGCGCGTCGCGGCGGCCATGCTCGACCAGGGCGTGATCTGACCCACCCTCCCCGAACCGGTCCCCGGTCCGCTCCCATGTGCGGGGGAGCGGACCGGGGGCCCACCCCAGCACCGAGCGGCGAAGGACCTCCGCGTGACGGACACACCCCCACGGCCCGACACCGGTCCCCCCGGTGAGGGCCCGGACGAGAAGGCGACCCTGCTCGCCTTCCTTGACTACCTCAGGGACGCGGTCGCCGCGAAGGCCCGCGGCCTCGACGACGCCCGGGGCCGCACCGCGGCCGTCCCCTCCGGCACCAGCCTGTACGGACTGATCAGACATCTCACGGCGGCGGAACGCTACTGGTTCGTCTGGGCTTTCGAGGGCGCCGACGTCCCGCACCCCGACCTGAGCATGCGGCTCGGCCCGGACGACGGCGAGGAGAACCTCCTCGCCGCCTATCGCGAGGCCGTCGCCCGCTCGAACGAGATCGCCGGCGCCTGCGCCGACCTGAGCGCCCCGTGCGCCCGCCCGGCGGGCAAGGACGGCGTCGTCCGGTCGATGCGCTGGGTGCTCGTCCACATGATCGAGGAGACCGCCCGGCACGCCGGCCACGCCGACATCATCCGCGAACGGCTCGACGGCGCCGTCGGCCGCTGACGCGCGTCCGCGTCACGCGAAGGCCGCGCCGAGATGGTCGAGGAGCGGCCCGACGGAGGGGTGGGCGTCCCGGCGCGGGGCGATCGCGTAGATCCCGCGCGTCGGGGCGGCGACGAGCCGCGCC
Organism: Streptomyces sp. NPDC047974; assembly: GCF_040653375.1. Lineage (NCBI taxonomy): Bacteria > Bacillati > Actinomycetota > Actinomycetes > Kitasatosporales > Streptomycetaceae > Streptomyces > Streptomyces sp. NPDC047974. The sequence continues at coordinate 6,937 of NZ_JBEZNU010000070.1, read as the reverse complement.
GTGGTGACGTCCGGGCGCAGCGCCCGGGTCAGGACCCCCGGGATCAGGGCGATGGCGTGACCGGTCGCCACGAGGGCGAGCTTCCCGGGGAGGTCCGCGGCGGAGAGGCCGACGCGGACGGTGACCCCGGCGCGGGCGGCGTGCTGGCGCAGCAGCGACGCCGAGCCGTCGTCGTCCTCCGCCCACGTCTCCCCGGCGAGCCCGCCGATGTCCACGGGCCCGCCGCCCGCCCGGGGATGCCCGGCGGGCAGTGCGACGACCATCTCGTCGAGACCCAGGAAGCGGCGTACGAGCCGCGGCGCGTGCGGCAGCCCCGGCGGCGCGTCGGTGACGACCGCGAGGTCGAGCTCTCCCGCGAGCACCCGCTCGTGCAGGGCGGCGCTCAGCCCGGGGCGCAGACTCCAGCGCAGCGGACCCGCCGCGTCGAGGAGCGCCCGCACCGCCTCGGGGACGATCCCCGCCGCGAGCGAGGGCGTGGCCCCGACGGCCAGCGGCCGCTCACGCGCCCCGTCCCGGACGGCCCGGACGGCGCTCAGGGCGCGGTCGGCCTCGTCGAGCGTGGCCAGGGCGTGCCGCCGGAACACCTCCCCGGCAGCCGTCGGGCGCACACCCCGCGCGTGACGCTCCATCAGCGCCACGCCGAGCTGCCGCTCGAGGCCGGCGATCTGCCGGGAGACGGCCGACTGCGTGTGGTGCAACTCGGCCGCCGCCGCGGACAGCGAACCGAGCCGGCACACGGTCACGAAACTCCGCCACACCGCCAGATCCATGGGCGCCAGTATGCCGGGGCATGCCGGGAGCCATGCGCCGTACGCAGATCTGCCCTGCCAGATCTGCGCTTGTCGCAGGGCTCGCGGGGGCGCGATCGTGGCCCCATGACGCCACCACAGAGAATCGCCGTCCTCGGACTGGGCCGGATGGGCACCGCGATCGCCACCCGACTCGCCGAGACGGGCACGGACGTGACGGGCTGGACGCGTTCGGGCGGACCGCACACGGGTGGAGCGCGCTCGGACGGACCGCACTCGGGCGGTTTCGCGACGGTCCCCGACGCGAAGGAGGCCGTGGCGGGAGCCGACCTCGTCCTCCTCGCGCTCTTCGACGGGGCGGCCTGCCGGGAGGTGCTCGACGCCGTCGACGGCGCCCTGCGCGCGGACGCCGTCGTCGTCAACACCGCCACGATCGCCCCCGACGAGGCCTCCGCACTGGCCCGGCGCCCGGGCCCCGCGTACGTCCACGCGCCCGTCCTCGGCTCCGTGCCGGCCGTCGCCGCCGGCGCGCTGACGTTCCTCGCCGCCGCAGAGGAGCCGGCCGCGCTCGACCGGATGCGTACGGCGCTCGGAGCGCTGGGCACCGTACGGCCCGTGGACGGCGCCGCCACCGCCGCCGCGCTCAAGCTGGTCGCCAACCACAGCCTGGCCGGCGCAATCCTCGCCCTTCGCGACGCGCTGCACCAGGCCGACGCGCTCGGCCTGCCCCGCGACCGGGCCCTGGACGTCCTCGAACGCGGCCGGCTCGGCGGCCTGGTCGCCGGCAAGCGCCCCTACCTCCTCGACGGCCCGCCGCCGGCCACGGCCGAGTTCACGGTCGGCGCGCTGGCGAAGGACCTGGCCCTCCTCGCGGAGGCCTCGCGGCTGCCGTTGCGGGGCGGTACGGCCCCGTTCGGCACCCCCGGGGCCGCGTCCGACGCGGACATCGCCGTCGCCGCCACGGCCCCCGCCGTGCCGGACGCGCTCCTCGCCCCGCTCCGCGCCTACGTCCGGGGCCACGCCACCGGCGATCCCCGCCACTTCCGCGAGGCGTTCCTGCCCACCGCCCGCATCGAGGGGATCAGGGACTCGGCCTTCGTCTCCTGGCCGCTGGACGAGTACTGCGCCCTCTTCCGGGGCCGCCCCGCCCCCGACGAGGCGACCCGGTCCCGGCGCGTCGACACCGTGGACGTCCACGGCACCGTCGCGACCGCCACCATGACCCTCCGCCACGGCCCGGACACCTTCACCGACGTCTTCCTGCTCGTCCGCGCCGGCGACACCTGGCGGATCGCCAACAAGGCCTACCACCGTCACCCGGCGGCGGCCGCCTCCTCCAGCGCCAGGTAGTCCGAGAGCAGCGCGGCGGCCGTCAGCATCGCCCGCCCCCTGGCGGCGACCCGGCCGCGCCAGTCGTCGAGGGCCGCCTCCAGCGCCCGCGTGTCGCCCGCCGCGCGGATCTGCCGGACGACGGTGGCGATGACGGCGAGCGGATGGCCGCCCCGGCGCAGGAAGCGGGCGAGTTCGGCGTCGCGGACGTCGTCGGCGTCGTAGACGCGGTGCCGGGTGTCGGAGCGGCGCTCCGGACTGAGGACCCCGGCCTTCTCCCACGTACGGACGGTCGCCACGCTCACGCCGAGGCGGCGGGCGAGTTCGCCGATCGTGAAGGGCGCGGCGACGCTCCTCGGCACCCGCCACGAGGAGCCGCCCGACGCCCTGCCGAGCCGGCTCAGGACCTCTCCCACCTGCTCCAGGGTGCCCCGGTCGCGGAGGAGTTCGGCGTGGCCGCGGTCGACGGCGGCCAGCGCCTCCTCCAGCCGCCCCCGGGTCACCGCGCGCATGATCACCGCGGCCTCCGCGTACCCGTGCGCCGGCACGAGGGCGCGGTAGGCCCTGAGCGCGGCGGCGTGCCGCGCGGTGTAGCGGCGGTGGCCGGAGGCGGTCCGCTCGGCCGGCGGGAGGAGGCCGTCGCGCTCGTGGTTGCGGACGGTCTGCGGGGAGATGCCGTGTTCCCGGGCGAGATCCGCCGGTCGGAGAAGGGCCATGTTTGAAACCCTAGAGCCGAAAAGGCCTGCTGAGGCGGGCCCGTGGAAGCCCGAACCTCACTCGAACCTTCAGGTATAGCTTCCACCGTCATGACCCCATCGACATCCCCCGCCGTCACCGTGGAGGACACCGTCCACCCCGTCGACGCGACCCACCTCCTGGAACTGCTCGGCACCCGGCCGCGCGTCCTCGCGCTCGGCGAACCCACCCACGGCGAGGACAGCCTCCTCGACGTGCGCAACGCCCTCTTCCGGCAGCTGGTCGAGGAGGAGGGCTACCGGACCGTCGCCGTCGAGAGCGACTGCCTGGCGGGCCTGCTCGTCGACGCGTACGTGACGCACCGCGCGCCCGACGGGACCGACGCCCTCGACGACGCCATGGCACGCGGCTTCAGCCACGGCTTCGGCGGCTCCCCGGCCAACCGCGCGCTCGTCCGGTGGATGCGCGCCTTCAACGAGGGCCGGCCGCCGGCGGACCGGGTGCGGTTCGCCGGCCTCGACGGCCCGCTGGAGACCTCCGGCGGCGAGAGCCCCCGCCGGGCGCTCACGGCGCTCCACGCCCACCTGGCCGCCCACTACGACGCCGCGATGCTGCCCTGCACGGCGGAGACCCTCGACGGGCTGCTCGGCGAGGACCACCGCTGGAACGAACCGGCCGCCATGAGGGACCCGGCCCGTTCCCCCGGCCGCACCCCCGAGGCCGAGCGGCTCCGCCTGATCACCGACGACCTGAAGGCCCTCCTGGAGGCACTTCCCGCGCCGCGGGAAGACCCCGGCCACCACCAGGCCCGCCTCTACGCCCGCACCGCCGCCGGACTCCTGCGCTACCACGCCTCCATGGCCGACCCCTCGCCCGCGCGCCTGGCCCGGCTCCTCACCCTCCGCGACTCCCTGATGGCCGCCAACCTCCTCGCCCTCGCCGCCGACGGCCCGGTCCTCGCCCACGCCCACAACACCCACCTCCAGCGCGAACGGAGCACCATGCGGATGGGCGAGCGCCCGGTCGAGTGGTGGGGCGCGGGCGCGATCGCCGCCTCCCGCCTGGGCCGGGAGTACGCCTTCGTCGCCACCGCCCTGGGCACCCTCCGCCACCGCGGGGTCCAGCCCCCGCCCCCCGACACGGTGGAAGGACTCCTGCACGCCCTCCCCGCCCCCCACCACCTGGTGGACACCCGCCTCCTGGCCCGGGCACTCGGCACCACACCACCCCCGCCCCGCACCTCCCCCTGGTACGGCTACGCCCCCCTGAACCCCGCCCACCTGCCCACCACGGACGCCCTCCTCTACGTCAGACACACCACCGAATCCGACCCCTGGTGGCCCACCGCCTGACCCCCCCTTCCGCCCCGGGCGCGCCGGGGCCGACGCGTCCCACACGCCTCCGCGCACCCCCGCGGTGCGCCGAGGGACCTCGCCCCGGACCGCGCGACGCCCCCGGAGCCGTACCACCGCTTCTCGGAAGCATCACCCCCCCCCGCACGGGCACGGGAGGGCGGAGGTGACACTCTCCTTCGTGACCACGAGTACGTCCGCCCCGGCCTTCACCCCCGGCACCGGTCACGCCGCCGCTCATCACGGCGAGCTGCTGCAGGGGGTCTTCGCCGACGGCGACGGGCGGCCGCGGGCCGGTCTCGTCACGCTGCCCCTGGACGGTCCCGGCACGCGGGCCGAGTTCACGCCGAGCCCCGACGCGCCGGCCGACGCGGTCGCCGTCGTGCCCGCCGGGCGGACGAAGGCCGCCCGCGCCGCCCGGCTCGCCGTCGCCGTCTGCGCGGCCCGCACCGGCCGCCCCGCGCGCGGCGGCACGCTGCGCCTCACCGGTTCCGTGCCGCTCGGGCTCGGCATGGGCAGCTCCACCAGCGACGTCCTCGCCACCGTGCGCGCCGTCGCCGACGCGTACGGGATCCGTCTCGACCCCGGCACCACCGCCGGGCTCGCCGTCCGCGCCGAAGGCGCCAGCGACCCCCTCATGCTCGACGAGCGGCCCGTCCTCTTCGCCCAGCGTGAGGGCCGTGTCCTCGAAGTCCTCGGGCCCGCGCTGCCGCCGCTCCTCGTCGTCGGCTGCCTCCTCGGCGGCGGCGAACCCGTCGACACCCTCGCCCTGCCGGCCCCGGCGGCCACCGGCACCGAACTCCGCGCCTACGCCCTCCTGCGCGACCTGCTCCGCCGCGCCGTCGCCGACGGCGACGCCGGGCTCGTCGGCCGGGTCGCCACCGCCAGCGCCCGCCGCGCCCAACGCGTCCTGCGGCACCCGGATTTCGAGGCGCTCGTCGCCCTGGCCGGCCGCACCGGCGCCGTCGGCGTCCAGATCTCCCACAGCGGTTCGGTCGCCGGCGTGCTCCACGACCCGGCCGCCCCCGGCGCCGAGGCGCGCGCCGGCGCGACCCGCCGCGCGCTCGCCGCCCAGCGCATCCCGTACACCCGCACCTTCGGCGCCGGCGGTCCGCGTCCCGCACCCGTTCGCCCGTGTCGTTGTTGGGCCGAACGGGTGAGGGGCGGGAGGATGGGGTCATGAGTAGGTACGAGAGGTACGACGTCACCGACGAACAGTGGGAGGGCCTGGCCCAGGTCCTGCCGCTGCGCGGCCGCGACGAATGGCCGTCCAGGGTCGACCACCGCACGATCCCCGAGCAGTACGAGTCCGCCGAGCAGCGCCGCATGGTCGTGCTGCGGGTCCAGGTCTTCGCCGACGCCCGCGAGGTCGCCGAATACCTCATCGCCCAGATCCCGGTCCTGCTCGACCTCACCAGCGCCGACCCCGAAGTCGCCAAGCGCGTCCTCGACTTCAGCAGCGGCGTCGTCTTCGGCCTCGGCAGCGGCATGCACCGCGTCGACCGCAACGTCTTCCTGCTCGCCCCTCCCGGGACCGAGGTCGAGAGCACCGGCGAGGGCCCGTCGGGGGACGAGGACGAGGAGCCCGTCGGCGCACCGCGCGCCGGAGTCCCCCGATCGTAGGAAGGTCATCTCGACGTAACGGTTCGTCAGCTCCACCCCTGCGTACGGTCCGATCATGGACCTCACCTGCGGCCCCGCCCTCGCCCGCACCCCCGGCGCACCCCGCCCGAACACCGTCCCCATGCCCCGCCCGACCCCGCCCTCCGAAGCGGGACCGGGCGGGGACGACGCCCGGCCCACGCTCCCGAGCCCCCGCCCGCACGGCGGCACCCCCGGCCCCCACCCCGGCACGGACACCACCCCCACCACGACCACCGCACCCGGCACCGGCACGAGCACCGCACCCGGCACCGGCACGGCGCCCGGCACCGCGACGGGCACCGCACCCCGTACGGGCACCGCGCCAGGTACGAGCACGGGCAGCGCTCCCGGCACCGGCACTGTGCCCCGCACGGGCACCGCACCCGGTACGAGCACGGGCACCGCACCCGGCACCGGCACCGCGCCCCGCACCGGCCCGGCCGCCCGCCCGGGCACCCGTTTCCCGTCGTCCCGGCGCCGTGCGCGTACCGAAGGCGCGGGTGACGTCGACGGCACCGACACCGACACCGACACCGGCACCGGCACCGGCACCGGCACCACCGACCGTGCCCCCGGCACCGACCTCGCCCCCCGCACCGACCATGCCCCCGGCGCCCCCGGCACCGCCTCGCCCACCCTGCCCCGTCCCGCCGTGACCGAGCTGCGGCTCTCCGCCTACGCCGGGCTGCGTCGCGCCGCGTACGCCCTCGGGCCCGTCACCCTCTTCGCCGGGCCGAGCGGCAGCGGGAAGTCGACCGTCCTCGGTGCGTACGAGGCGCTGGCCAGGCTCGGCGCGGGGGAGCCGCTCGGCGAGGTGTTCCCGCGCCCCGCCGACCTCGTCCCGGACAGCGCCCGGCCCGACGCCCAGGGCCGCCGCGGCTTCCGCATCGGCTGCACCGTCGACGGCCCCGTCGGCCCGGTCAGGATCGACCTCGCCGTCCAGGCCCACCCCGAACTCCGCATCGTCGGCGAACGCCTCACCCGCCACGGCCGCACCCTCCTCACCACCGCCCTCAGGGACCCCGGCCGCACCACCGTCCAGGCCGCCTGGCTCACCGCCGGCGCCACGCCCGTCACCCGCGCCCCGCTCCCCGACGACCTCCTCGGCACCGCCCTCCTCCCCCTGCGCGTGGCCGGCGCCACCCAGGGGCAGCGCGAGGTGCTCGC
>NZ_JBEZNU010000069.1:0-8683 GCF_040653375.1 Streptomyces sp. NPDC047974 | reverse complement strand
ATCGCCCCGGCCATGCTGCCGGACTCGATCCGCGCGGCGGTGATGCAGAAGCTCGCCCAGGAACGCGACGAAAAGACCAAGAACGACGACGTGAACCTCTACACCTGGGTGCGTCGCTCGGAAGATGGCAAGGAGTGGGAAGTGGTCCAGGAGGTCGAGGGCGTCGAAGTCCCCGAGACCGTGGGCACCTACCCCATCGACGCCTGCCCGTGGATTCCCCTGTGCGCCCCGCCGTCCCTCGTGGACGACTACGGCGAGGGCTTGGTCTACGACTACGTGGGCGCGTTCGAGTCGCTGGAGGCGCTGCGCAAGGCGATCCGTAAGGGTGCCGCCGCCCTGGCGAAGATCATCATGTTCCTCAAGCCGACCTCGACGATCCGCGAGCGCCAGCTCACCGAGGCCGAGTCCGGCGCGGTGCTGCGTGGCGAGGCCAGCGACGTGACCACGCTCCAGCTCCAGAAAGCCTACGACCTGAACTTCGTGCGTCAGGAGGCCGAAGGGCTGGCGAACTCGCTGGAGCTGATCTTTGGCGTGAAGTCCGCCGTGCAGCGCCCCGGCGAGCGTGTGACCGCCTACGAAATCCGGGTGCTCACCCAGGAACTCGACGACGCCCTCAGCGGCTTCATGGCGATGTCGGGCGAGCAGCTCTTGCTGCCGCTGATCCGCCGCCGCCTGCACAAGCTCCAGAAGCAGGGTCGCCTGCCCGAGCTGCCGCAGGAACTCATCAAGCCGCGCATCACCGTAGGCATCGCCGCCCTCGGCCGCGGCCACGACCTGAACAAGCTGATCGAGTTCGGTCAGGCAGTGGATGCGCTTGTCGGCGCAGAGGAGAAGGCACGCCGCCTCAACAGTGGCGAGGCGATCTCCCGACTGGCCGCCGCTTCCGACATTTCCACCAAGGGCCTGATCCGCTCCGACGACGAGCTTGCTGCCGAGCAGCAGGACGCCTCGGCGCAGGAGGCGATGGTCCGTGCCGCTCCGAATATCGCCTCAGCGATGACCCAAACCCCGTAACCCCCGAGAAGGACGCAATGTCGAACGAAACCACCGAGAAGCCCGCCAAGCCGACCAAGGAAGCCCCGAAGGCTCCGAGCGTCGAGCGTAAGGGCAAGGCCGAGATCACCCGCAAGACGAACGGCCTGGTCATCGTCAACTACAAGCCCGAGGACAAGTAATGTCGCAGCCGGGCAAGTCCGAAGTGACCGTCAGCCTTGACGGCATCAACGGCCAGCCGACCCCAGGTCAGCAGCCGCCGCAGAACTCCCAGGACACCCAGCAGCCCGCACCGGGCGCGCAGGGTGGCACCGATGGCGAGCGCCTGTTCGGCGGCAAGTACAAGACCGTGGAGGAGCTGGAAGCCGCCTACGCAGAACTGAGCACGCCAGCCGACGACAAGGGTGGCAAGGGCGGCCCCGCGACCATCGACGACGCCACCGCGGATGACGCGCGTGACGCCCTGGCGCGGGCTGGCCTGAACCTGGACGACTTCGCCACCGAGTTCAACTCGAACGGCTCGCTGTCCGAGGAGAGCTACAAGAAGCTCCAGGACGCGGGCTATCCGAAGGAGCTGGTGGACGTGTACGTCGATGGCCTGCGCGCTCGCGTGCAGACCTACGAGAACGCCGTCTACTCGCCTGCAGGCGGCAAGGCCGGTTACGACGGCCTGGTCCAGTGGGCCAAGACCAACCTGAGCGCCGAGCAGAAGCGGGCGTTCAACGAAGCGGTGCAGTCCGGCGACGCCGGACGCGCAGCGCTGGCAGTCCAGGGCCTCGTCGCCCTCCGTGGCGGCAACGGCCGCCTTCTGAACGGCAAGACCGCGGCGAACGCCGATGCCGGTCCCAAGCCGTTCCAGTCGCAGGCGCAGGTCGTCGAAGCGATGCGCGATGTGCGCTACCACCGTGATCCGGCTTACCGCGCGGAAGTCTCCGCCCGCCTGGCCGTGTCGCCGCTGTTCAAGTAATCCACTCAACCTCAAGCAAGGACTAAATGTCGGACGCAATCCCCTCCCGCCTGGGTCAAGCCCAGGCCAACGGCGACGCCTGGGCGCTGTTCAAGCAGAACTACACTGCTGAAACCATCACCAGCTTCGTCGAGAACTACAAGCTGGACGGCCGCGTGTCGGTGCGCAACATCGAGAGCGGCAAGTCCGCCTCGTTCCCGAACGTCGGCACCATCGGCTCCGAGTACCATGTGCCCGGCACCGAGATCAAGGGCATGGTGGTCGAGCACAACGAGACCATCATCACCCTCGATCCGATGCTGATCTCGCACGCCTTCATCGCCAACATCGACGAGGCGATGAACCACTACGACGTGCGTTCCGAGTACACCCGTCAGCAGGGTGCGGAGCTGGCGCTCAAGCGTATGCAGAACGAGCTGCGCTGCGCGATCCTGGCCGCTCGCACCACCGAAGGCAAGGTCGAAGGCCAGCCGGGTGGTGCCATCATCAAGGCCGCCACGATGGCCTCCGATCCGACCGTGCTGGCCGATGCGTTCCGCAACGCCCGCATGCTGTTCGACGAGAAGCTGCTGCCGGACAACCCGCAGGAGTTCACTGGCGCACTGGCCCCGGCTCAGTGGTATCTGCTGACCGAGAACAAGGACTTGATCGACCGCGACATCAACGCGGAATCGAACGGCTCCTACGGCCAGGCGATCATTTCCTCGGTCGCTCGCATCCCGCTGGTGAAGATCAACGCGATGCCGCGTGTCGATGAGTCGGCCCTGGCCTCGATCCCTGCCAAGTACCGCGGCAACTTTGCGGACACCGTGGGCGTGATCTTCCACCGCTCGGCGGTCGGCACCCTCAAGCTGCTGGACCTGTCCCTGGAGGACGTGTACCAGGGCGAGAAGCAGGGCACCCTGATGCTGGCGAAGTACGCGCTGGGTCACGGCATCCTGGCTCCGCGCGGTGCCATCGAGCTGTCGAAGGCTCCGTAAGCAATACAGCGCCGTTGGGCAAATCCCGCGGCGCTTCAATCTCTCTCCATCTACGGGGGACATCCACATGGGTGTCCCCCGTTTTTTTGCCCCGAATCCATGAACCTCGAACTCACTCCGACCACGGAACTCGAAGCCGTCAATGTGCTGCTCGGTGCTATCGGCGAAGCGCCGATCAGCGACCTCGAAGCGCTCGGCAACCTGTACGCCTCGCAGGCGCGCGACACCCTCCGCGCGGTGAGCCGCGAGGTCCAAACCGCTGGCTGGTGGTTCAACACCAGCGAGTCGTTCACCTTCACGCTCAACGCGGAAGGCAAGGTGCTGCCGCCGCAGTCGATCCTCAAGCTCGTCCCCGCACGCGGAAGCGAGCCGCTGGTGATCCGAGGCACGCGCCTCATCAACCCGCTCACCCTCGCCGACACGTTCTCGTCGGCACCCACCGCCGACTTCGTGACCTGGTTCCTCGCCTACGAGGAGCTGCCCGAGTCGGCCCGCCGCTACATCGCCGTGCGCGCTGCGCGTTTGTTCCAGACGAGCGTGCTGGGTAGCGACCAGCTCTACGTGTTCACCGAGAAGCACGAGGAGGAGGCATACCTCATCTTCGCGCAGGAGCACGCTGACTTCACCTACGCCCGCGGCCACAACTTCCTCAGTGGCTCGACGGACGTGTCTGATATTTGGGACCGCTGATGCCGCTAATCACGGGGGACTATCCCTCGTTCCTGGGAGGCGAGTCGCAGCAGGACGATACCGTCCGCTCGCCGAACCAGCTCACCAAGGCGATCAACGCCTGGCTGCATGCCGCAATGGGCGCGGGCAAGCGCCCGCCCGCCGAGTTCGTTGCTGGACTTGGCGTCACCCTCGATCACGACTGTGCCTTCCACTCCATCGTCCGCGATGAGAACGAGCGCTACATCGTCGCCGTGGGTCACCGCAGCATCCGCGTGTTCGACCACGAGACCGGCAAGGAATACACCGTCAATGCCACGGGCGACGCGCTCAACTACTTGGACACCCAGGGACAGCGTGCGTGGTCGTGCTTCGCGCTGGCGACGTTCTCCGACACCACCTTCATCGTCAACCGGCTGGTAGACGTGAAGCAGAGCGACGAGCTGTCGCCCGGTTCGCTGTACGGATCGGCGCAAACGATGTCCGACCTGCCGAAGCCCGGTGACAAAGGCTCGGCCGTTGTGCCGACCGGCGCGATCTACAACATCATCGGCTCGTCCGAGTCGCAGTTCGACGACTACTACGTCCAGAAGCAGTCCTCCTCGGTCTACCTGGAGGTCGCCCGGCCGGGCATCAAGCACCGCTTCGATGCCAAGACGATGCCGCACATCCTCAAGCGCATCCCCGATCCGGTGCATGCGGACGGCTTTTGGTTCTCCTTCGGTGGACCGGAGTGGACCGCTCGCCTCGCGGGTGACGAGCAAAGCAACCCGTTCCCGTCCATCGACGGCCAGCGCATCCGCGAGGTGTTCAAGCACCGGGACCGCCTGGGCTTACTGGCCGGGGAGAACGTGCTGATGTCCGAGGTCTCCGACCCGTTCAACCTCTGGCGCACTTCGGTGACCCAGGTGCTCGACGCCGACCCCATCGACGTAAGCGTCAGCGGGTCGAACGGCGTCACCACGCTCTACCACGCAGTTCCGTTCCAGTCGGCCCTGTTCCTTGCCGCTGCGGGCGGCCAGTTCCTCCTGACCGCCGAGCCGTACCTGGCCGCCAAGAACGTCAAGAGCGATCCGGTCAACAGCTACAGCAGCTCGCCGTACATCCGGCCGAAGCTGATGGGCGAGTCGCTGTACTTCACCGAGGACAGCGGCGCATACGCAAGCGTGCGCGAATACTTCATCGACGACCTGTCGGTGACCGGCGACGCCGCCGACGTGACCGCGCATGTGCCCAAGCTGATGCCGGGCCGCATGCGAGCGATGGCGAGCGCAAGTGGTGCCGACTGCGTGTTCTTCGCTCCTGACGAGCCGACCGACGCGCAGCTCTACGTCTACTTCGTCCGCTGGATCGGTGACGAGAAGCAGCAGTCCGCATGGACGCGCTGGTCAATCTCCGGCGTCGGCCGCATCGTCCACATGCACGCCATCAACGACGTGCTGTACGCCGTCGCGGAAGCGCCGGGAGGCGGCTGCGAGCTGCTCAAGTTCCGCATGGTGCTCAACCAGCACGACGCGGACGCCACGGGCGACTACAACTTCCTGCTCGACCGCATGCTGGTGGTGCAGCCCACCTATCAGCAGTTCGGCAACGAGACCTGGATCGACCTACCCTACATCGTGCCCGATGGCATGACGGTCACCGTCCTCAAGACGGACGACTGGCAAGACCCCGGCGCGTACCTCGACATCACCAAGGCGCGCTGGGACAACGCCCGCACCCGCCTCGCGCTCCCCGGTAACCACACCGAGGGCCGCGTGGTCGTCGGCATGGACTACGAGCACCGCCTCACGCTGACCAAGCCCATCGTTCGCGGCGGGCAGAACCAGGCCGTGCTGGTGGGCCGCACGCAGGTGCGTGACATCGAGGTCGCCTACAAGGACGGCGCGTACTTCGAGCTGGAGGTCGAGCAACACGGCAACGGCCGAGTCGAGACCTACGTGGCGTCGCACTCCGGTGCGTACACCGCGCGCGTCCTCAACGACTCGGTGTTCCGCACCAGCGCCCCGACGTTCCACTCCGGCTCTCGCCGGTTCCCCGTGCTGGGTGACGCCAACAGCGTCCGCATGCACCTCGTCAACCGCCTGCCGTTCCAGTGCTGGTTCCAGTCAGCACAGTGGCGCGGCATGTTCGTCTCCCGCAGCCGAGTATGACCCTGACCTATCGAAGCCCCACCGCCAGCGACATCCTCCACGTCGCCGAGAACATGCGGCAGGAGGACATCCTGGAGGTGGCGGCTTCGCATGGTCACACCCCGCTCCAGGCGCTCGCATACGCAGTGACCGCGAGCGACCGCAGTTTCGCCGCGATGCACGACGGTTCTCCCGTGTGCATCTTCGGCTTCACCCAGCACGCCGAGGGTATCGCCTCGGTTTGGCTGCTGGGCACCGACGCCCTGGTGGCTCCCTCGTTCCGCCGCACGTTCCTCCGAGAAGCTCGGCGGATCAGCGACGAGTGGGCGGCCACCTTCGGCACCATCTTCAACTTCGTCGATGTCCACGCCGTCACCACGCGGCGATGGCTCGGCTGGCTTGGCTTCCGCGAGAGCGGCGTCGAGTCCGCCTACGGCTTCGCCAAGACACCCTTCGTCCGAGTAACCAAGACCCCATGTGCAACCCCGTAGCAGTCCAGGTCGGTATCGCCGCAGTCAGCGCGATGGCGACCATGTACGGCCAGAATCAGAACAACAAGGCCATCGAGGAAGCCGCGGAGCGTCAGCAGGAGCAGATCAACGACCAGGCCGCCGAGCGCACCCAACAGCGCATGGAGGAGGCCCGCGCACTGCGATCCGCGATGCGCGCCTCCGCAGCAGAAGCGGCAGTGTCCGGCAACTCGGTCGAGCTGCTGGCGAACGACATCATGGCCCAGGCTGGCCGTGACGTGGCCCTCATCGAGAAGAACCGCAGGAACGGAGTCGTCGAAAGCGGCTCCGAAGCACGCGCTCGTATCCGCACCGGCAATGCCGAGGCGATGGGCGGCGTGATGCAGTCAGGCGCGAACGCCTACAGCAACATCCAAACCTACAAGCGCTATTCCATCCCCGGAGACGAGTAACCCGTGGCTCGCACGAAACCCCAAGAGATCATCCGCCGCGCGCAGGTGCCGCAGCGTCTCGCCGAGCGCCCCGTTCTGGCGGTGCAGGCTGACCAGGCGTCCTCCGCTGGTGCCGGTGCCCTCTCTCGCACCGCCGCTGCGGTGCTGACGCGCGTCTCGGATTCCGTCAACTCGCAGATGATCTCCAACAGCCGCGAGCAGTACACCGCCGCAGCGACCCAACGTATGCAGGAGGACGCCGAGGGTACGCCCCGGCAGGCCGAGGACTTCGTTGCCCAGCAGTCGGAGTCATGGCGTCGCGGCTACCTCAAGGCTGACGGCATCATCCGCGTCCGCGACTGGCAGATCGAAGCGGCCAAGGAGATCGCCAAGGCCGAACCCGGCACCGACATCGAGCCGCTCATCAAGGAGCGGATGGCGGCGCTGACGCAGAACCCCGAGTTCCAAGACCCGCAGGTCCGCAAGGCCCTGATGCCGGTCGCCATGCGCGCCGCGCAGCAGGTCCGCCAGCAGTGGCAGGCCGACTCGATGCGGGAAATGCTGGTGCGGCAGAAGGAGTCGCTGACCGCGATCATCCGCGACGGCATCAAGGGCGGCACGTTCCTCACCTCCGAGGGCATGAACGGCCTGTACGCGATGCTGGATCAGGAGGAGTACGCCTACCTCAACAAGCGCGACGTGGACGAACTCTACGTCGAGGCCGCCAAGGAGGAGCTGGCTGCGGGCAACCGCGATCCTCAGTCGATCCTGGCGTTCCTGGAGAAGGACCGCGGCGACGGCCAGCCAGGCTTGATGAACACCGAGCACGGCGACGAGCTGCGCGCGGCGGCTGCCGCTGGTGCCCGCGTAATCGCACACCGCGAGGACGAGGCACGCAAGCAGGCGATGGCCGAGGCGGAGTGGACGCTCCAGGGCCTCGCGGATCGCGGCCAGCTCACCCACAAGACCATCGACACCTGGGCCAGCAAGTTCGGCCTGAGCGGCGGCGACCTCCAGTCCTTCAAGCGCTACTGGAACAACCAGCAGCAGCAGACTCTCCGCCGCTGGGAGCAGGAAGCGAAGGAGCGCGCCCGAGAGGAGCGCATCCGCAAGCTGGTCGCCGGGGGCAACCCCTACGAGATCAGCGACGCCGACCTCAAGAAGCAGGCCGGTAAGGAGTGGGAGGAAACCCCGCAGGCCACACGCGGCCAGGTGCTCCAGAAGTGGGCACGGCAGGGCATCGTCATCCCTCAGCTCGAACGCATCCTCAAGCGCGCCGACCCGGCGTTCCAGGAGAACTTCCAGAACGCCGCGACGCTGTACGAACAGCTCCGCAAGGTCTCGCCCAAGTACGCCGATACGGTCGCTGGCGGCGAGGCTGCCGCGATGCTGGACCAGTACCTCTACGACACCCGGCGCAGCGGTCAGTCGCACCAGGAGGCCGCTCGCGTCCTGACGCAACCGAAGCGCGAAGTCGAGGAGGCCCGCTCGGTCATCAACGACACCTGGAAGTCCGGCATCAAGGACTACCTGGAGATCGACGGCAAGCCGCGCGACCCGCGTGAGCTGCACCGCATCCGCCAGGAAGCCGAGCGCATCGCCTCTCGTGGCGGCGTGTCCGGCGAAGCCGCCATCCGTGCAGCGGTCGGTCAGATCGACGCCCAGCGCACGACCGTCAACGGCCGCCGCGTGCCGAACATCGGCATGCCGCAGGGTGCCGAGCCAGCGGTAGACGAGCTGATCCAGACGGTCGCGCGCAAGCTCGGCCGCGACCCGGATGAGCTGTCGGCCCTGCCCAATCCCCGCAATCCTGGGCAGTGGCAGATCGTCGGCCCCGACAACTGGCTGATCCCTGACCCTGACACCGGCCGCGCCATCGGTTTCGACCCGCGTGCCATCGCGGCACAGCACCAGCGCTGGAAGGGAGACCTTGCGGAATCCCAGGCGCGTCGTCGGGTCGAGCAGCGCACCACCTGGGCGCGCCGACACGCTCCTCGCCAAGTCCCCGACCGCCCTCAAGGCCACCCTCACCGTGCTCCGC
>NZ_JBEZNU010000068.1:0-11208 GCF_040653375.1 Streptomyces sp. NPDC047974 | reverse complement strand
CTCACCCGCCACGGCCGCACCCTCCTCACCACCGCCCTCAGGGACCCCGGCCGCACCACCGTCCAGGCCGCCTGGCTCACCGCCGGCGCCACGCCTGTCACCCGCGCCCCGCTCCCCGACGACCTCCTCGGCACCGCCCTCCTCCCCCTGCGCGTGGCCGGCGCCACCCAGGGGCAGCGCGAGGTGCTCGCCGCCGCCGAACAGGCCGTCGTCGGCCTCCGCTCCCTCTTCCCCTGCGCCCCCGAACCGGACAGGATGCGCGCCCCCGCCCTCCCCGGCGAGGGCCGGCTGCTGCGCGACTGCGCCAACCTCGCCGAGGTCCTGCACCGCACCCGCACCGACTGCCCGCGCCGCCACCAGCGCCTCGCCGCCGTCGCCGGTGCGGGCTGCGCCGGACCCGTCACCGGCGTCGGCGTGCAGGAGCTCCGCGACGGCACCGTCCGCGCCCTCCTCGCCCGGGGTGCCCGCCCCGGCACCCCGCTCAGCCGCCTCGGCGCCGGCGAACTCCGCTACCTCGCCCTCGCGCTGACCCTCCTCACCGGTCCCGGCGTCCTCGCCATGGACCGCATCGCCGAGGTCCCGGACGCCATGCAGTGTCTGACCCTCCTCGCCGACGACCTCGACCGGGGGCTCGACGGCCGCCAGACCGCCGCCCTCCTCGGCCTGACCGCCGCCATCGCCGCCGACGGCCACATCCGGCTGGCCGGCGCGGTCGGCGAGCGCACCGCCGCCCAGGCCCGCCGGACCACCGGGGTGACGGTGGTAGACCTGACCCCGTGACGGACACCGAACACGACGACGTGGCGGGGCTCCAGCGCCGCCTCGCCGCCTTCGCGGCGGCGCGCGACTGGCAGCCCTACCACACGCCCAAGAACCTCGCGGCGGCGCTCAGCGTCGAGGCGGCCGAACTCCTGGAGATCTTCCAGTGGTTGACGCCCGAGCAGGCGGAGAAGGTGATGGACGACCCGGACCGGGCCCACCGGGTGGCCGACGAGGTGGCCGACGTCCTCGCCTACACCCTCCAGTTCTGTACGGTGCTGGGGATCGACCCCCTCGCCGCGCTCGCCGCCAAGATCGACCGGAACGAACTCCGCTTCCCGCCCCGCAGACGGGACGGAACGGACGAGTCGGGCACCGAAAGCACGGATCGTCACTCTTCGGAGTGATCGGTTCATCCCCGTCGAGATGCCTGTCCACAGATTTCCGAATTCCTCTGGTGCCGGGGCTCAGGCGGCCTCACTCTGGGTAGTGGACTGAGAGAACGGCAAGTCGCACGAACGGGGGCGGAGTTGATGGAGGCGGAGCGACTCGTCCAGGCGGGCCTGTACGCGCTGGGCGAGAGCCGGACGGCACACGACATCGTGGCGGAAGCCTGGCAGGCCCGGGCCCTCGCCCAGGCGATAGGAAGTCACCTCGCGCTCTGCGGACCGCTGGAGCTGCGGGGCGAGGCACGGGGGCTCAGCGAGGCGGGGGAGTACCCCACGTGGGGAGCGGCCGGCCCGCGCGCGGCGCGGCTCACCGGGGTCGGCGACCCGCGCTCGGCGCTGACCGCCCTCGGCGAGCTGCTGGGCGAGGTGGGCATCGCGCTCGTCGGCGTGGCCTCGGTCACCGACGACGAGAGCCTGTACTGGCAGTGCATGGAGGCCATCGACGCCGCCGACGAGGCCGGCGACCGGGTCCGGGGCATGCTGCGGCGGCTCGACGTCCGCGAGCAGGGCCGGGCCCGCCCTCCCGACCCGCCGAGGCGCCGGGCCGGCCCTCCGCCCGCCACCACGCCGCCCGCCACCACCCCCCGCCCCAGGACCCCCGCCGCCCCCTCCCGCCCGGCCCCCGAGCCCGGCCGGGAGACGGAGCAGGCGCAGGACCAGGGGCGGGAGCGGGACCGGGAGCGCGACCGGGCCCGGGACCGCTGAGGTCCCGGGCCCGGAGGTGAGGGGGACGAGGGGAGGACGACAGGAGGACGAGGGACGACGGGGGAGGACGGGGGAGGACGGGGGAGGCGGTACGGGAGACAGGAGGGCGGGGCGGTCAGTGCGCCCCGGAATCGTCGGAGGGCTCCGCGTCCAGGCGCTCCGCCGTGGACTGGAGGTCCGCGTCCAGCTGGGAGAGGTCGGCGGAGAGCGCCGCCATCAGCTCCTCCATCTGCTGGAGCAGCCCCTTCGGGGCTCCCGGAGCCTGCTGCTCGGGCACGGACTGCGGCACCTGCTGCTCGGGCAGCGCCTGCTCCGGCGCGGCTTCCTGGGACATCGCGGCCTCCTCGCCCCGCACCCCGGCCGGCACGGACGGGACCACGGGAGAAGAACGACGCACCGGCTGCGGCCGCCGGCACGCGGGCCGGGCGGTCCGGCTCCGCCCGAGCAAACGACGACGCCCGGTCACGGTCACTGGCCAGCGGTGACGCGTCCCGCCAGGGGGACGGATATTCACCCGACCGGGCCGGGAGGCCCCCCGCGCTGACGCGCGGCTTGACACGCACCCCGAGGTGCAGGATGGGAGGCATGGATCTCCGCGTTTTCACCGAACCGCAGCAGGGCGCCGACTACGACACCCTCCTCAGGGTGGCCCGCGCCACCGAGGAGCTCGGCTTCGACGCCTTCTTCCGCTCCGACCACTACCTCCGGATGGGTTCCGGGGACGCGCTGCCCGGACCGACCGACGCCTGGATCACCCTGGCGGGTCTCGCCCGCGAGACCCGGCGGATCCGGCTCGGCACCCTGATGACCGCCGCCACCTTCCGGCTGCCGGGCGTCCTCGCCATCCAGGTGGCCCAGGTCGACCAGATGTCCGGCGGCCGCGTCGAGCTGGGCCTGGGCGCGGCCTGGTTCGAGGAGGAGCACACCGCGTACGGCATTCCGTTCCCGAAGGAGAGGTTCGGCCGGCTGGAGGAGCAGCTGGCGATCGTCACGGGCCTGTGGGAGACCGAGGCCGGCAAGACCTTCGACTACGAGGGGGAGTACTACCGTCTCGCCGACTCGCCCGCGTTGCCCAAGCCGGTCCAGCGGAGGGTCCCGGTCCTGATCGGCGGCCTCGGCGCGACCCGCACGCCGAGGCTGGCGGCGCGGTACGCCGACGAGTTCAACGTCCCGTTCGCGTCCGTCGAGGACACCGAGCGGCAGTTCGGCCGGGTGCGCGCCGCGGCCGAGGAGGCGGGCCGGCCCGCCGGGGACCTCGTGTACTCCAACGCGCTGGTCGTCTGCGTCGGCAAGGACGACGCCGAGGTGGCGCGCCGCGCCGCCGCGATCGGAAGGGAGGTGGAGGAACTGAAGGCCAACGGCCTCGCGGGCACGCCCGCCGAGGTCGTCGACAAGCTCGGCCGCTACGCGGCGGTCGGCTCCTCCCGGGTCTACCTCCAGGTCCTCGACCTGGACGACCTGGACCATCTGGAGCTGATCTCCGCGCAGGTCGCACCGCAGCTGGGCTGACCCGATGCCCTCGGACCGGACTCCCGACCGGAGGCCCGACCGGACTCCCGACCGGACGTCCGACCGGTCGCCCGGCCGGACGGAGGCCCCGACGCTCGCGCGGGCGTTGGCCGGCGGGGTGCTCGTGCTCGACGGCGGGCTCTCCAACCAATTGGAGGCGCAGGGGTGCGAGCTGTCGGACGCGCTGTGGTCGGCACGGCTGCTCGCCGACGCGCCCGAGCAGGTTGCGGCGGCCCACGCCGCCTACGTCCGGGCCGGTGCCCAGGTGCTGATCACCGCCAGCTACCAGGCGACCTTCGAGGGCTTCGCCCGCCGGGGCCTCGGGCGGCGGGAGACGGCGGAGCTGCTGCGCCGGAGCGTGTCGCTGGCCCGGGCCGCGGGGGCGGGGAAGGCCTGGGTGGCGGCCTCCGTCGGGCCGTACGGGGCGATGCTGGCCGACGGGAGCGAGTACCGGGGGCGGTACGGGCTCTCGGCGCGGGAGCTGGTGGCCTTCCACCGGCCCAGGGTGGAGGCGCTGGCCGCGGCGGGGCCGGACGTGCTGGCCCTGGAGACGGTGCCGGACGCCGTGGAGGCGGAGGCGCTGCTGCGGGCGGCCGAGGGGTGCGGGGTGCCGGTCTGGCTGTCGTACACGGTGGCCGGCGGGCGGACCAGGGCCGGGCAGGGGTTGGCGGAGGCGTTCGCGGTCGCGGCCGGGAACGACCAGGTGGTGGCCGTCGGGGTGAACTGCTGCGAGCCGGCGGAGGTCGAGGAGGCCGTCGCCACGGCCGTCGCCGTGACCGGCCGCCCCGCCGTCGTCTACCCGAACAGCGGGGAGCGGTGGGACGCGGAGGCCCGGGGCTGGCGCGGGGAGTCCGCGTACGGCCCGGCGGCCGCTCCGGGGCTCGCCGCCGGGTGGGCCGCCGCCGGGGCCCGGCTGGTCGGCGGCTGCTGCCGGGTCGGTCCTGAGACCGTCGCCGCCCTCGCCGCCGCGGCGGGGCCGGCACCGAAGGAAGGAGGGAAAATGCCTGGTCGGGGTTGAGGCGGGGCGCTCATACTCGGACGTGTGTTCCTGACGATCAGTACCACCGGCACCCCGGAGCGCCCCGCGACCGATCTCGGCTTCCTGCTGCACAAGCATCCCGAGCGGGCGCAGGCGTTCTCGACCTCGCACGGCATCGCGCACGTGCTCTACCCCGAGGCCACCGCGGAGCGGTGCACCGCGGCCCTGCTCCTGGAGGTGGACCCCGTGGCGCTGGTGCGCCGGGGCAAGGGGAAGGGCCGGGGCGGCGCCCCCGACGCGGCGCTCGCGCAGTACGTGAACGACCGGCCGTACGCCGCGTCCTCGCTGCTCGCGGTCGCCCTCGCGCAGGTCTTCAAGACGGCGCTGCACGGCCAGTGCCGCGCGCTGCCCGAGCGGGCGGCCGCGCCGCTGCCGCTGCGGATCGAGGTGCCCGTGCTGCCGGCGCGCGGCGGCGCGGAGCTCGTGCGCGAGCTGTTCGCGCCGCTGGGCTGGACGACGGTGGACGCCGAACCGCTGGCGCTGGACGCCGCGTTCCCCGAGTGGGGCGACTCGCGGTACGTGCGGCTCGTCCTGGCGGGCGAGGGGCTGCGGCTCGCGGACGCGCTGAACCAGCTGTACGTGCTGCTGCCGGTGCTCGACGACGCCAAGCACTACTGGGTGGCGCCCGACGAGGTCGACAAGCTGCTGCGGGCCGGCGAGGGCTGGCTGGCGACGCACCCCCGCCGCGAGCTGATCACCCACCGCTATCTGGCGCGCCGCCGGAGCCTCGCCCGCGAGGCCTCGGAGCGGCTCGAACTGGTCCGGCTCGCCGAGGCCGACGGGCTCGACGTCGAGGACGTCGACAACGCCGTGGACGAGGCGAGCGACACCGAACAGCGGCCGGTGCCGCTCGCCGAGCACCGGCGGGCGGCGATCCTCGCCGCCCTGCGGGCCGCCGGCGCCGCACGGGTCCTCGATCTGGGCTGCGGACAGGGCCAGTTGGTGCAGGCGCTGCTCAAGGACGCGCGCTTCACCGAGATCGTGGGCGTGGACGTGTCGGTGCGGGCGCTGACCGTCGCCGCGCGCCGGCTCCACCTGGACCGGATGGGCGAGCGGCAGGCCGCCCGCGTGAAGCTGGTCCAGGGCTCGCTCGCGTACACCGACAAGCGGCTCGGCGGCTATGACGCGGCCGTGCTCAGCGAGGTCGTCGAGCACCTGGACCTGCCCCGGCTCCCGGCCCTGGAGTACGCGGTGTTCGGCGCGGCCCGGCCGCGCACGGTCGTGGTGACCACGCCGAACGTGGAGTACAACGTGCGCTGGGAGACGCTGCCAGCCGGGCACGTCCGGCACGGCGACCACCGGTTCGAGTGGACCCGGGCGGAGTTCCGGGAGTGGGCCGGCGCGGTGGCCGGACGGTACGGCTACGCCGTGGAGTTCGCGCCCGTCGGCGCGGACGACCCCGAGGTCGGCGCGCCCACGCAGATGGCCGTCTTCACCCGCGCGGGGGAAGCGGACGAACGGACGACGAAGAAGCAGGAGGAGGACCGGGCATGACCGTCACCACCACCGAGGAGCGCCGGGCGCTGCCCGTCACCGACCTCTCCCTCGTCGTGCTCGTCGGCGCCACCGGCTCCGGCAAGTCGTCGTTCGCGCGGCGGCACTTCAAGCCCACCGAGGTGGTGTCCTCGGACTTCTGCCGGGGGCTCGTCGCGGACGACGAGAACGACCAGTCGGCGTCGAAGGACGCCTTCGACGTCCTCCACTACATCGTCGGCAAGCGGCTCGCGGCCGGCCGGCTGACCGTCGTCGACGCCACCAACGTGCAGCGCGAGGCGCGCCGGCAGCTGGTCCAGCTGGCCCGGGAGCACGACGTGCTGCCGATCGCGATCGTGCTCGACCTGCCGGAATCCGTCTGCCGGGAGCGCAACGCGCTGCGGGCCGACCGGTCCGGCATGCCCGACCACGTCATCCCCCGCCACCGGCGCGAGCTGCACCGGGGGCTGAAGGGCCTGGAGCGGGAGGGCTTCCGCAAGGTCCACGTGCTGCGCTCGGTCGCCGAGGTGGAGGCCGCGGAGGTGCGCCTGGAGCGCCGCTTCAACGACCTGCGGCACCTCACCGGGCCGTTCGACATCATCGGCGACATCCACGGCTGCCGGAGCGAGCTGGAGACGCTGCTCGCGCGGCTCGGCTATGCGGACGGCGCGCACCCGGAGGGCCGCACGGCGGTCTTCGTCGGCGACCTCGTCGACCGCGGCCCGGACTCGCCGGGCGTGCTGCGCCGGGTGATGGGCATGGTGGCGGCCGGGAACGCGCTCTGCGTGCCGGGCAACCACGAGAACAAGCTGGGCCGCTGGCTGAAGGGCAAGAAGGTCCAGCGGACCCACGGCCTCGCCGAGACCGTGGAGCAGCTGGAGCGCGAGCCGGCGGAGTTCCGCGAGCAGGTGCGGGAGTTCATCGACGGGCTCGTCTCCCACTACGTCCTCGACGGCGGGAACCTGGTGGTGTGCCACGCCGGTCTGCCGGAGAAGTACCACGGCCGCACCTCGGGCCGGGTCCGCTCGCACGCGCTGTACGGCGACACCACCGGCGAGACCGACGAGTTCGGGCTGCCGGTGCGCTATCCGTGGGCGGAGGAGTACCGGGGCCGGGCGACGGTCGTCTACGGCCACACGCCGGTGCCGACGACCTCCTGGGTCAACAACACCCTCTGCCTGGACACCGGCGCCGTCTTCGGCGGGCGGATGACCGCGCTGCGCTGGCCGGAGCGCGAGCTCGTCGACGTGCCGGCCGAGCGGGTCTGGTACGAGCCGGCCCGCCCGCTGGCGTCCGAGGCGCCCGGCGGGCACGAGGGCCGGCCGCTCGACCTCGCCGACGTCCACGGACGGCGGACGGTGGAGACCCGGCACCTGGGCAACGTGGCGGTGCGGGAGGAGAACGCGGCGGCGGCCCTGGAGGTCATGAGCCGCTTCGCCGTCGACCCGCGGCTGCTCGCGTACCTGCCGCCGACGATGGCGCCGACGCCGACCGCGAAGGCGGAGGGCTTCCTGGAGCATCCGGCGGAGGCCTTCGCCCAGTACCGGGCGGACGGCGTCGAGCGGGTCGTGTGCGAGGAGAAGCACATGGGCTCGCGGGCGGTGGCGCTGGTCTGCCGGGACGCGGACGCGGCCCGGGAGCGGTTCGGCGTGGACGGGCCGACGGGCGCGCTGCACACCCGTACCGGCCGGCCGTTCTTCGACGACGAGGCGGCCACCGAGGAGGTCCTCGGCCGGCTGCGGACGGCGATCGGCGCGGCCGGGCTCTGGGAGGAGCTCGACACGGACTGGCTGCTGCTCGACGGCGAGCTGATGCCGTGGTCGCTGAAGTCGGGCGGGCTGCTGCGCCACCAGTACGCGGCGGTCGGCGCCGCCTCGGGAGCCGTCCTCCCGGAGGCCGTACGGGCGCTGGAGACGGCGGCCGCGCGGGGTGTCGAGGGCCTGGACGGGCTGCTCGCCGCGCAGCGCGGACGGGCGGCGGACGCGGGCGCGTTCACCGAGGCGTACCGGCGGTACTGCTGGCCGACGGAGGGTCTGGACGGGGTGCGGTTCGCGCCGTTCCAGCTGCTCGCGGTCCGGGGGCGGTCGCTCGCGGACGTGCCGCACGACGTCCAGCTCGGATGGCTGGACCGGCTCGTCGAGCACGATCCGACGGGGCTGCTCCAGGTGACGCGGCGGATCGTCGTCGACACCGGCGACGAGGCGTCGGTCCGCGCGGGCACCGACTGGTGGCTGGAGCTGACCGGCGCCGGCGGCGAGGGCATGGTCGTCAAGCCGCTCGCCGCGCTGGTCCGCGACGGCTCGGGCCGCCCCGTGCAGCCGGGCGTGAAGGTGCGCGGCCGGGAGTACCTGCGGATCGTGTACGGCCCCGAGTACACCCGCCCGGAGAACCTGGAACGGCTCCGCCACCGTCACCTCGGCCACAAGCGCTCGCTCGCCCTGCGCGAGTACGCGCTCGGCCTGGAGGCGCTGGAGCGGCTCGCGGCCGGGGAGCCGCTGTGGCGGGTGCACGAGGCGGTCTTCGCCGTCCTCGCCCTGGAATCGGAGCCGGTCGACCCGAGGCTGTAGCCGGAGCCGGTCGACCCGAGGCTGTAACCGGAACCGGCCGGCCCCGGGCCGTAGCCGGAACCGGGCGGTCCGGGCCGACCGGGCACCGGCGGTCCGTACGCGGCGAATTCGGCCGTGCGCTTCCCACGCGCACGGCCGTCCGCTCCGCCAGGATGGGCGCATGGGATTCCATGTCGACTCAGAGACCGGCCGGCTCCGCCGCGTGATCCTCCACCGCCCCGATCTGGAGCTGAAGCGGCTGACCCCGACCAACAAGGACGCCCTCCTCTTCGACGACGTGCTGTGGGTGCGGCGGGCCCGGCAGGAGCACGACGGCTTCGCGGACGTGCTGCGCGACCGGGGCGTCGAGGTGCACCTCTTCGGGGATCTGCTGGCGGAGGCGCTCGGCGTGCCGGCGGCCCGGGCGCTCGTCCTCGACCGGGTCTTCGACGAGAAGGAGTACGGGCCGCTCGCCGCCGACCACCTGCGGGCCGCCTTCGACTCGCTGGAGACCGGCGCGCTGGTGGAGGCGCTGGTGGGCGGGATGACGAAGCGGGAGTTCCTGGCGGCGCACCGGGAGCCGACGTCGGTCCGCTTCCACGCCCTGGAGCTGGACGACTTCGTGCTCGGCCCGCTGCCGAACCACCTCTTCACCCGGGACACCTCGGCGTGGATCTACGACGGGGTGTCGATCAACGCGATGAAGTGGCCGGCGCGGCAGCGCGAGACGGTGCACTTCGAGGCGATCTACAAGCATCATCCGCTCTTCACCGGCCCGGAGGCGGGGCCGTTCCACCACTGGTCGGAGGGGCAGGCCGACTACCCGTCGACGATCGAGGGCGGCGACGTGCTCGTGATCGGCAACGGGGCGGTGCTGATCGGGATGAGCGAGCGGACCACCCCGCAGGCGGTGGAGATGCTGGCCCGGGGGCTGTTCGCGGCGGGTTCGGCGCGGACCATCGTGGCGCTCGACATGCCGAAGCGGCGGGCGTTCATGCACCTGGACACGGTGATGACGATGGTGGACGGCGACACCTTCACCCAGTACGCGGGGCTCGGGATGCTGCGCTCGTACACGATCGAGCCCGGCGACGAGGGCCAGGCGCTGCGGGTGACGGACCATCCGCCGGAGCAGATGCACAGCGCGATCGCGGCGGCCCTCGGCCTCCAGGACGTGCGGGTGCTGACGGCGACGCAGGACGTGCACGCGGCGGAGCGGGAGCAGTGGGACGACGGCTGCAACGTGCTGGCGGTGGAGCCGGGGGTGGTGGTGGCGTACGAGCGGAACGTGACGACCAACACGCATCTGCGGAAGCAGGGCATCGAGGTGATCGAGATCCCGGGGAGCGAGCTGGGCCGGGGGAGGGGCGGCCCGCGCTGCATGAGCTGCCCGGTGGAGCGGGACGCGGTGTGAGGGGCCGCACGGGGTCCGGCGGGGTTTCACGGGGTCCGGCAAGGCTTCGCATGGCTTCGCGGGGCCCGAGGGGAGGGTCCCGCCCCGGTGGGGCTGTATAGACATGCCTATGTATGTATAGACTTCCATCGCCCCGCAGGTTCCGTCCCCGACCGCATCCACCCCTCCCACCCCAGGAGCGCCCGTCATGGCCCTTGACCTCTCCGGCCGCCACTTCCTCAAGGAGCTGGACTTCACCGCCGAGGAGTTCCGCGGCCTGGTGACCCTCGCCGCCGAGCTGAAGGCGGCCAAGAAGGCGGGCACCGAGGTGCAGCGGCTGCGCGGCCGGAACATCGCCCTGATCTTCGAGAAGACCTCCACCCGCACCCGCTGCGCCTTCGAGGTCGCCGCCGCCGACCAGGGCGCCGCCACCACCTACCTCGACCCCTCCGGCTCCCAGATGGGGCACAAGGAGTCGGTGAAGGACACCGCCCGCGTCCTCGGCCGGATGTTCGACGGCATCGAGTACCGGGGTGACAGCCAGGCCACCGTGGACGAGCTGGCCGCCTTCGCCGGCGTCCCCGTCTTCAACGGCCTCACCGACGACTGGCACCCCACCCAGATGCTCGCCGACGTGCTCACCATGACCGAGCACAGCGAGAAGCCGCTCGACGGCATCTCCTTCGCCTACCTCGGCGACGCCCGCTTCAACATGGGCAACTCCTACCTCGTCACCGGCGCCCTGCTCGGCATGGACGTGCGGATCGTCGCCCCCGAGGCGTACTGGCCGGCCGAGGGAGTGATCACCGCCGCCCGGAAGCTGGCCGAGGCGAGCGGCGCCACCCTCACCCTCACCGACTCCGTCGCCGACGGCGTCCGGGGCGCCGACTTCGTCGTCACCGACGTGTGGGTCTCGATGGGCGAGCCCAAGGAGGTGTGGGACGAGCGGATCACCGCCCTCGCCCCGTACTCCGTCACGATGGACGTGCTGCGCGCCACCGGGAACCCGGACGTCAAGTTCATGCACTGCCTGCCCGCCTACCACGACCTGGGCACGAAGGTCGCCCGCGAGGTCCACGACCGGCACGGCCTGACCGAGCTGGAGGTCACCGACGAGGTCTTCGAGTCGGCGCACTCGGTCGTCTTCGACGAGGCCGAGAACCGGCTCCACACGATCAAGGCCGTCCTCGTCGCGACCCTGGCGGGTCCCGCGGGGGCATAGGATCACCCCAGACGTCAGCCGATGAACAACCTCGCCTGCCGCAAGGCGGTGGTGTACGCGGCCGGCACCGAGGCGCTGCGGACCGCGCGCGGCGGGCCGGCCTTCGCCTCGCT
>NZ_JBEZNU010000067.1:0-11209 GCF_040653375.1 Streptomyces sp. NPDC047974 | reverse complement strand
ACGATGTTCGACTCCTCGTGTTCTGGTGGTGGGAGTCAAGGAGTAGTTGTCGGCTGAGCATCGGCTGGGAGGAGTTGAACGATGCCAACCCAGGGGAACTCACCGGTCTTGTGGAACGCACGGACATCCCATCGCCCTGCGGGCACGGGAACCGGGGCTTCGGCCGGTTGTCCTCTGCCGTCGGGGTAGGGCACGCCGAGATCCTCCCCGGCCTCGGCCGAGTCCATGAGAACAGCAGGGCGTCGACGTCGCCGCAGACGGAGGAGAGGAGGGACCATCCCCACACGGGCGGGGAGCAGTGCGAGGCCATCAACCCGGCGAGCCTGAACGGGGCCCATCCCCGCAGGCGCAGAGAGCACCTGGCCGCTGGCGACCTCCTCATCGACAGCAAGGGACCACCCCCGCAGGGGCGGGAAGCAGCCCTACCGGGAGGGCAAGCCGCTCCCGGGTGGGGGTCCGTCCCCGCAGACGCAGGGAACAGGTCATCGCGCCGGCACGGTCCTCCGTCACGATGGGGCCATCCCCGCGCGGTCGGGGAGCAGCAGCCGGGCAGGGCGTCCATGACGTACTGCAAGGGTCCATCTCCGCGAGCGCGGGGAGCAGCAGCGCGACGACGGCCGCGGCCGCGGCGCCACGGGTCCGTCCCCGCGGGTGCAGGGAGCAGCGGTGGCCGTACGACCTGATCAAGCAGGTCCGGGGTCCATCCCCGCGCGAACGGGGAGCAGGCCGGGATGTCGTCCGCGTGTACGCCGGGCCCGGGACCATCCCCACGGACGCCGGGATCAGTCACTCACGGAGCCGGCGTCGGGAACCATCCCCGCGGGTGCGGAAGGGGCCATCCCCGCGTGCGCGGGGAGCGGACTTCCTGACCAGCAGTTCTACCCGACACCGCCCCGCCCCGCGCGGGCACGGGGAGCAGAGAGCGCGGAGGAGAGCGTCCTCGGACCACCCAGATCCATCCCCGCACGGGCGGGGAGCAGACAAGCTGCTCCGGGCGAATCATCTTCGCGTCGGGTCCATCCCCGCGCAGGCGGGAAGCAGGTTGCCGCCGACCACGACGGTGGAGCCGTGGTTGGGGCCATCCCCGCGTGGGCGGGAAGCAGCTGATCAGCCTGGCCAACGTTTCCTGGGACTCGGGGCCATCCCCGCGTGGGCGGGAAGCAGGAACTGCCGACCCTGACGCGCGAGTACGGCGAGGGTCCATCCCCCGCGGGCGCGAGGAACAGCTGGTCCGCGCCTACCGCGACGCCCGGGGGTCGGGTCCATCCCCGCGCGAGCGGGGAGCAGATCCGTACGACCGGCGCGCTCGCCGCCAGCATGGGTCCATCCCTGCCCAGGCAGGGAACAGGCCTCGTTACCCCTCACCCACTGATGGGTCTCGGGGCCATCCCCGCAGCGCGGAGAGCAGCAGAACGTTGGCCGTGTCCAGACGTACACCGAGGGACCATCCCCGCCAGGCGCAGGGAGCAGCCGTCCGCAACGATCCGGTGCCAGACGTCGATGGGTCCATCCCCGCGCGGTGCGGGGAGCAGGTGGTGAAGGCCGTCGACCGCGGACGCGGGGAGCAGCCGTAGGTCAGCGTGCCGCCACCGGTACCCGGGGCCCATCCCCGCAGGTGCAGGGAGCGGTGCATCCGCCACCATGCCTGGTCAACGATCTGAGGTCCATCCCCGCCGGCGCGGGGAGCACCGAACGTGCGCTTCACCCGCGGCGGGCCCGAGCACCCCACGTACGCCGCGCTCGAAGAACTCGGCCACGCGGTCCGTACGATCTTCGCCTGCGACTGTCTTGCCGCTCCAGACCTGCGCCGGGAGATCCACGGCGGGCTCCAGGTCGTGAAGAACTGGTATTCGGCGAACACCGTGCTCCGTTACGGCAAGGGCGGTGCGCTCACCGGCCCGGGCAAGGAACACGCCGGGACCTCGATGCTCGCCCTGCACCTGCTCCAGTCCGCGCTCGTGCACGTCAGCACGCTGCTGCTTCAGCGGGTCCCCTCGCCGGACCGGACTGGGCGAAGAAGCTCTCGGACGAGGACCGGCGCGGGCTCATGGCGCTGTTCTGGTCCAACACCAACCCCTACGGCACCTTCCTCCTGGAGAGGGACGAACGGCTCGGCCTCGCGCCGCTGCTCTCAGTGTCCCGTCCCCGCACGTCGGCGTACGCCTCCGGCCAGGGTCTGGCGGAGTCGAGTTGCCCCTGTGCCGACGGGCCGGTGCCTGTACCGGCCTTGGGCCACCGGGACAGTCGATATCGGCGAGCTTGATCTTGAATGGTGGGAGGACCCCGCTCAGTCCGTGGGGGGCGGGTCCAGGCTGCCCCTCACGGCTGCCCCTGTAGTGGGGGTTGGCGTCTGTCAGGTCACTCGGTGGCGGATCCACCAGGCGCAGAACCCGGTCAGGGCGAGGCCGAGGTAGAGCCCGGTCTCGGCCCATTGCAGGGCCCAGAAGTTCCCGGCGGGCTGGTACGTCACCTGCTGCTGGTAGCCCAGGGCGCCGAGGTCGGCGACACAGCGGTCGACCTGCTGCAGGGCGGGCGGGCCCGACTCGGTGCGCAGGCAGTCGGCGAAGGACGACGGCACGGGGGCCGACTGGCCGGTGGCGTTCAGTGTCTGCTGGGAGGTGACCCAGGCCCCGGGTACTTCTTCGAGGTGCGCGACGATCTGCTCGGCGCCGTCCTGGATGCTGATGGGGGCGCCGCCGGGCTTGATCGGCAGGATGGTCCGGTCCACGGCCGCCAGGTGGGACCGGATCCACATCGGCACGGCGATCTGGACGGCGGTGTAGAGGGTGAACGTGGTGGCCATTGCGGGCAGGGTGCGGCGGATAACCAGGCCGAGGGTGACGCCCAGGACGAAGGCGAAGGCGGCGTGGGCCATGGGGACGACACCCCGTGCGGCGAAAGCCACGGGGTCGAGCCGCGGGAAGTACGTGTCCGTCGCGCCGCCGCCGTTGACGGCCCGGTCGATGGGGCTGCTCCACCAGCTCACCGCGAGGCTGGTCAGTCCGGCGGCGGTCATGGAGGCAGCCGCACCAAGGCCCAGCTTTGTTGCCAGCCAGCGCGTGCGGGTGACGCCCTGGTTCCATGCGAGGTAGTGGGTGCCGGTCTCCAGTTCACGGGAGATCAGCGGCGCGCCCCAGAACATCCCGATGACCGCCGGCACGGCGAGCACGACCAGCAGTCCCGTGTAGTAGAGGGTCTGGTCCGCACTGGAGACCTGGTCCACCAGGCCGCTGCCGGCTGTCCGGTACAGATCGGCCAGCTGAGGACCGGTGACCGCGAGGGTGGCGGCGAGGGCGGCCACGGCGGCGAACATCACAGCGGCCTGGGTACGGAACTGGCGCCAGGTCAGCCAGATCATCGCAGTACCTCCAGTGCGGGTCGGGTGTCACGTACCGCATCGGCGGGCCGGGTCATGTAAGCCAGGACGATGTCTTCCAGGCCGAGCGGGCTCACGGTCCAGGACGGATCGTGGACCGCGGTGTCGGTGCGCACCAGGAGGGTGGTCTGCCGGTCGGTGTGGCTGGTGGTGATGACGTGCTGACCGGCCGGGAGCGTGCCCGGGTCCCGGCGCGGACCGGTAAAACGGTGGTGGCAGGCGACCAGGTCGTCGATGTCGCCGGCCACCTGCACTCGGGAGTCGACCAGGACGATGACGTAGTCGCAGGTCCGTTCCACGTCGGAGACCAGGTGGGAGGTGAGCACGACGCTCAGCTCGTGCTCGGCGACGGCCTCCATCAGGTCCTGCATGAACTCCCGTCGGGCGAGCGGGTCCAGGGCCGCGACCGGCTCGTCCAGGATCAGCAGCTCCGGGCGCTTGGCGATGCCCAGGGTGAGAGCGAGCTGCGCGCGCTGGCCGCCGGACAGCTTGCCG
Organism: Streptomyces sp. NPDC047974; assembly: GCF_040653375.1. Lineage (NCBI taxonomy): Bacteria > Bacillati > Actinomycetota > Actinomycetes > Kitasatosporales > Streptomycetaceae > Streptomyces > Streptomyces sp. NPDC047974. The sequence continues at coordinate 7,338 of NZ_JBEZNU010000067.1, read as the reverse complement.
GCCCGCTGCTTGGGGTCCAGACCGAGCCGACGGATCCGGTCACGCGCCACGGAGTCGTCCCAGTTCGGGTTGAGGCGCCGGCCGAGGTCGAGGTGGTCCGCGACGCTCAGCGCGGCGTAGACCGGGGTGTCCTGAGCGACGAACCCGACCCTGGCCAGTTGTTCCACACCCGCGGCAGGACGGCCGCCGCACACCTCGATAGTGCCGGCCGTCGGGGTCAGCATGCCGGAGGCCAGGTTCAGCAAGGTCGACTTGCCGGCGCCGTTGGGACCGACCAGGCCCACCACCCGGCCGGCGGGGACGTCCAGGTCGCAGTTCTGCAGCGCCCAGCGCTGCTTGTACCTCTTGCCCAGGCCCTGGGCTCGCAAGACAGCACTCACGCTACGTCCTCTCCGGCGGCGTTACGAAACGTGCTCGCGAACAGCGCTTCGATGCTCTCGTCGTCGAGCCCGGCCAGCCGGGCCTTGGTCAGCCAGCGCTGCAATTCCTTGCGCAGCGGTCCCTGCGCGGCGAGCGAGGCGTCAGCCAGCGTCCGGGTCACGAACGTCCCGACACCGGGCCGGGCAGCCACCAGACCGTCGTGCTCCAGCTCCCGGTACGCCTTGAGCACCGTGTTCGGGTTGACCGCCATCTGCCTGGCCACGTCCTTGACCGTCGGCAGCCGGTCCCCCTCCTTCAACAGGCCCAGGCGCAGTGCATGCCGAACCTGCTGGACCAACTGCTGGTAGGGGGACAAGCCGGACCGGCTGTTCAGGTGGAACTCAATCACCCACTCCTCCATTTATCTAGTTGCCTAGCACTATAGCTCTCTACGTCGACCGTTCGGCAAGGCATGCACCTGCCGGGCACCGACCGCCGACCGCCGACCGCCGACCGCCGAGGGGAACCAGCCGTGAACGTCTGCCGCTCACCGAACCTCACCCACGTGCCGAGAAACGACCGTCTGCCGACACTCGCACCCGTGATCACGAACCCGCAGGCACGCAGCCCGTCGATCCCGGCGGTCCAGGGACCATCCCCGCGCGTACGGGAGCAGGCCGACGGCTGGCTGCGAGACCCCGCGGCCGGGGGTCATCCCCGCGCGTGCGGGGAGCAGGGGAGGCTCGCCTCCTCGTTGTACGCGTACGCGGGACCATCCCCGCGTGGGCAGGGACGGTCGGAGTTCCAGGCGGAGGTGCCGTACACCAAGGGACCATCCCCGCGGGCACGGGTGGGCACGGTGCTGCAGGCTCATCACAGCCTTGCGGGACGGTGTTGGGCGACTCTCTGTATGAGCATGTAGGCCCAGGTTGACGACACACACGATGGACATGAGCGTTGGTCCTGTTGGGCGGTCTGAGCTTGCTTTGTGTGCGACGACACGGTGGACACGAAGGCTCGTGAGGAACCTGGTTGTCGGCTGCTCCTGGTATTGGCATGATCGCCAAATGAGCGGAAGTGTGGACTTGGCCCGGTGGGGGCGCTCGCTCTTCGAGCGTCAGCGGGAACCGGTCGAGTGGGCGGGCAAGGTTCTCGAGGCCGCCGCGGTGCATCTGGGGAAGCCCGTCGAGATCGAGGCCGCAGTGGCGCTCGCGGCAGACCGCACGAAATGGCCGACGGGCCGTGCCGTGTTCGACGAGATCCGCCAGCGCGGACTCGCCCCGAATCAACCCTTCACGGCCGCGGAAAGTCTGTACTTCCGGCTCGCGGAACTGGTGGCCAAGCTTGCCCACAATGTGGCTGGGCCGCCGCCGCCCTTCGACTATCACGCAGGGTGGCAGGTGGGGCCGATCGCCTACCGGCTGGCCGTTGAGGTGGGTGATCAGGGGATGCGTGACCGCTTGGCTGCTGCTCTGGGCGATTGGCCCGATCACCCTGACCCCACATGATCCTTTAGAGGTTCGGGCAGGCTGGCTTTGCTTTCTCCGTGCTCGGAAGGCGAGCACGAGCTGAGTCGCGGAGGCCGTCGGGTGCTCATCGTCGACACCGACGTCGTCAGGGTGGAACGCCGGCTGCGGGCCGGTGAACTGACGTGCCCGTCGTGCGGGGCCGCGCTGGCACCGTGGGGACACGGCCGGCCGCGGGAGATCCGTGGTGATCTCGGGTCTCGGCTGTTCGTACGCCCTCGCCGTTCGCGTTGTACGGGATGCCGGGTCACGCACGTGCTGCTGCCGGAGGAGATCTGGCCGCGCCGGATGGACACGGCCGAGGTGATCGGGGCCGGGCTGGAGATAGCGGCCCTCGGCATGGGGCACCGCCGCCGTCGCCGCCCACCTGGGCATGGCGGAGGGGACGGTCCGCGGCTGGCTGCGCCGTTTCCGCCGCAGGTCGGAGGACGTCCGTCGGCACTTCACTGTTGCTCTGGTCGCTCTCGCGGACGATCCGGTGACGGCCAGATCGAGCACCTCACCGAGCTGAACAGGCTTTTCACCGCTTGGGTGGAGACGGTCTATCACCGCACGGTGCACTCGGAGACCGGGCAGCCTCCGATCGAACGATGGCTGGGTTCGATTCCCCGGCCGCTGCCGCTGCCCAGCCCCGCTGATCTTCGGGAGGCGTTTCTGTGGTCGGAGTTCCGGACCGTGACGAAGACGGCGACGGTGTCGCTGCACGGCAACAGCTACGAGGTCGACCCGATGTTGAGCGGGATGAGGGTGGAGCTGGTCTTCGACCCGTTCGACCTGACCGAGATCGAGGTGAGGGCCTCGGGCAGGACGACAGGGAAAGCGGTTCCGCACCGGGTGGGCAGGCACACGCACCCGAAAGCGAGTCCGGAGACCCCGGCCGAGCCGGCCCTGCCGACTGGAATCGACTACCTGAAGATCCTCGACGAGACACACACGGCGAACACCGCGAAGGGCATCAACTACTCGTCCCTGCTGGACGACGGGCGGGGACGGCAATGATCGACCGCGTTCAGGGGTACTTCGGCTTCACCCGCGTCCCCTTTGGCCGCAACCTGGCTCCCTCGATGCTGCACCAGCACCACTCCCACCGTGAGGCCGCCGCCCGCATCGCCTGGTGCATCAACAACCGGGCGATCGGCGTGGTCACCGGCGAGGTCGGCTCCGGCAAGACCGTCGCCCTCAAAGGCGCCGTCGCCTCCCTCGACCCGGCCCGGTTCACGGTGATCTACCAGCCCAACCCCGAGGTCGGCATGCGCGGCCTCTATGACCGCATCGTCACCGCCCTGGGCGGCACCCCGAAGTTCCACCTGGCAGCTCTCGCAGCTCAGGCGTCTGCGGCACTGGCCGCCGAGGTCGACGAACGCGGCCGCACCCCCGCCGTCGTCATCGACGAGTCGCACCTGCTCGACCATCACGAACTCGACGCGATCCGCATGCTGACCAACTACGACATGGACTCCACGACGCCGTTCGCGGTGTTGCTGATCGGCCAACCGACCCTTCGAAAGCGGATGAAGCACGGCGTCCTTGCAGCCCTGGACCAGCGAATCTCGGTCAGCTACCAGATGCCCACCATGAACAAGGAGGAGACCGCCAGCTACATCAAGCACCACCTCACGATCGCCGGCCGCCAGGACACCCTGTTCTCCGACGACGCCGTCGAACTGATCCACCTCACCAGCCGCGGCCTGCCCCGCTCGGTCAACAACATCGCCTGGCAGTCGCTCATCGCCGCCTTCACCGAGGAGAAGGGCATCGTCGACGAGTCCTCCACCCGCGTGCGATCACCGAGACACACGCGACAGAGTGACGACGAAGACGACACCGCGTTCACGACGACCCCGGCGGCCTGACGGCCGCCGGGGTCGTTTCACCTCGCTCCGTCCACAACCAGAGCGTCGCCTTCGTGCACATCCTCAGCGTCGCTCAACAGGGGCCCATCCCCGCAGGCACAGGGAGCACACCGGCGTCGCCGAGACGACGCCCCCGCCCCGCGGCACCAACCCCGCGTACGCAGGAAGCAGACGTCGGAGACCGCCGCTTGGATCGAGCTGCGGGACCATCCCGGCATAGGCGGGGAGCAGTCCACCGGCTCGAGGGATTCGGTGACCGCCTCGGGACCATCCCCGCATACACGGGGAGCCGCGAGCGCGGGGAGCAAGGAGACATTGCCAGCGCCTCGGCCGACCTCCTGGGACCATCCCCGCCTGTGCGGGGAGCAGAGCAGGTCCTGGCGGAACGATGTGTGTGGAGCGGGGGCCATCCCTGCGGGTGCGGGGAGCAGGGCGATGGCCACGCCCACGCCCCACTCGGCAAGGGGCCATCCCTGCGGGTGCGGGGAGCAGACTTGGTGACCTGCAGTTCTACCCGACACCGGCCGGGTCTCAAGCAACTTTCAGCCGAGCGAAAGGAGCCGCCGCAGACAAGCTGACAGCGCGTCCCTGACACCGACGGCAAGGTGAACGCCCCCTCCCCCGACACGTAACCGTGAGTGACCACACCACGCCCTCCTCGCCAAGCCGCCCGCACCGACAGTCCGGCCGCGCGAGAGAGGGCGAAGGGTCTGCGGCATCTCCGTCGCCTCCCCCTCGCGCCGCCGGAAGGATCGGGCCAGGACTGCCAAGGCACTCGGCAGTGACAGCCAGGCCTGGGCCGAGCGGAAATGTGGCCGCCCCGTTCCACCACCGGCACCCCACACAAGACGCGAGAAGTGTACAGTTCTGTTATGAGTGAGACTCTGCCGATCACCGAAGCACGAGCGAAGTTCGGCTCGCTGGTCCGCCGGGCGTCCCACGCCCGCGAACGCATCACCATCACCGACCACGGCCAGCCCGCGGCCGTACTCATCAACCCCCAGGAACTCGCCGACCTCGAGGACGAGCTCGCCCTGGCCCGCTACCGGGAACGGCAGTCCTCCGGCGCCGCCACGGCCGTCCCGCATGACGACGTCCGCGCCCGGCTCGGCCTGGAGAGCGCGTGACCTACACGATCGTCTGGGACGAGGCCGCCATCAACGCGGCCGCCCACTTCCTCAAGGACGACCCCGAAGGCCTGCGGCAGCTCATGGACGCCGTCGACCTCCTCGCCGACCAGCCCCGCCCCGAAGGCACAACCCCCTACGGCTCCCCCGACCTGCGCCGCATGCACACCGGCCGCTACCGAGTCCTCTACGAAATCACCGACACCACCGTCACCATCGTGATCATCCACGTCGGGCGCCCCGGCTGACACACCCACAAACACACCCGAAAGGCCGGACCGACCACAGTCCGGCCCCTCTCCGAACCCGCCGGACCCACCAACCCGACAGAACCAGAACCCGACACGCCAGCAGCGCAGGCCCGACAGGCCCGCCATCCACAGACACCACCCGCACAAACCACCCCCGCGCGAGCGGGGAGCAGCCCCACCGGAGGTCACATCCGAACCCCTCGTCGGGATCATCCCCCGCGGGCCCGAGGAGCAGCATCAGGGCAGGTCGAGCGAACGAGACGGGTCCATCCTTGCGCGAGCGGAGAGCAGGCCGCCAGCCACTGCGTCATGCCGGTTTCCAGGAGCATCCCCGTGTGCGCGGGGAGCAGGGGCAGCCTCGCTTGAACCCACAGATCCGGCCGGGCCCATCCCCGCGGGCGCGGGGAGCAGGGCAGGAGGTCGAGCCGCGTGATGGTGCCGCGGGGACCATCCCCGCGGGCGCGGGAAAGAGGGTGTGTCAGGCCCAGAAGGCGTCGGTCACGGTGATCTGGGGTTCAGCATGGCGGCGGATGAAAGCGTGGATGAGCCAGCCCCGGCCACCGGCGAGATCGGCGATGTGCAGACCACCCGGACTGGTCGATGCCAGCGGCCGGACCGTGATCCAGTGCGGGAGTGCGACGTCGGCGTCGATGCCCCGGTAGTAGGGGTCCGGGGCGGTGATCAGTTCCGCCCGGGCAGCCAGGACGAGCTGCCGGCCATCGGCGGGCATGCTGTCGAACGCTTCACGGGCCTCGACGGTCCAGTCCATCTGCCAGGGCGGAAGCGGTGGATCGGTCGTCACTCGCCGGGCTCCACCGCGGCCGCCGCCCGCCGCAGACGGCTGTACTCGGCCAGCAGCCCGTCCGATTCCTGCGGGTCGTCGCACTTCGTAGCGCGGGCCTGAAGATCGTTCATGTGCGCTTCGAGGGCGGGGTCGCGGGCGATGGCGTACTGGGTCCACCACAACCGCATGAACGCCGGCACCGGGGTCAGGCTGAACGCGTCACCGATCACACGGCGCCAGTGGGCCTCGAAGTCCGGCAGCAGATGCGGGGCATGCTCCTGAATGGCCAGACGCAAGGCCTGAGGGGTGCGCTCAGGCATCGGCGGAACACTGGGCTCTTCACCACCGGGGCCGTCGAAGTGAACGGGCCGAGCCGTCATGATCACGATCTCCTGGAATCCGCAGCCGACACTCAGGCCACGTCCCGGCCACCGGCCACGCCCGACGCCTGCTCCACCAACCGCTGGTAATCCTCGAACCACTCCGCCGGCACCAGATAAGCCAGCGTCCTGCCCTTACGGGTCACCACCGCCGGCTCACCCGCGATCCGGACACGATCCAGAATCTCACCCATGCCCTTACGCAGATCGATCGTCGAATACACCCTCGGCTCCATACCCCACACCCTACCCACAACTATCACAGTTGCCATAGTTGTGTAGCCGGCAAACGACGCCACTCCCACCCCCCGGCCATCCCCGCACACGAGGAGGGACACCCTGCGAAGCAGGACTCCACAGGGCGGAAGACAGACCCGCCCCCGCACATGCGGCAAGCAGAACAACAACGACATACACCAGCAAGGCCACCCCCGCAGGCTTAGAAAACAGACGGCCAAACCCGATCAGTCACCGTCGGTCGGACTATCCCCACACCGGTAGGGAGTAGCCGTAATAGGGGTGGACCTTGGGGAGGTGCTGGGGTCCACCGAGCGCGGGGAGCAGCGCTCGGCGTCGGTGCGCATGATGTTGGCGGCGGGTCCTTCCCTGCAGGTGCGGGGAGCAGCAGCCCGACGAGTTCGGCACCCCCGACATGGGTCCCCCGCGCGAGCAGGGAGCAGAGGTCGACGTTCACCAGGGGCACGTCATTCTGGGGGCCGTCCCCGCGCGTACAGGGAGCAGTTTCGGAGGGACAGCGTGCTCGATCGCCCCGGGGGGGGTCCACCCCCGCACGGGCGGGGAGCAGCAAGATGCCGGCACCGGCCTGCGCCGTGCCGAGAGGCCGTCCCCATGCGGGAAGCCAAGGGCGAGCCCTCCGGAGCCGGGCTGCTCGCCGCACGCGGCCGCCGAGGCCCTGCGGACGGCCGGCATCACGATCACCGCGGCCCCTGCTTCTGACGGCGGGTGTCGGCGTACACGTGAACGTGCCCAGCCACGTACGGATGAACGTGCCCAGCTGCTGACGTAGCGGGGATCGTTCGTGGGCAGTCTGCCGCTG
>NZ_JBEZNU010000066.1:0-11924 GCF_040653375.1 Streptomyces sp. NPDC047974 | reverse complement strand
ATCCACCACGGCATCACCACCGCCGTCATCATCAACACCGCCATCGTCCTCATCGGCACCCTCACCACCGCCCTCTACCTCCGCACCAAGACACCCGAGACGGCCGCACACTCGGGCAACTCCGCCTTGTGACGACCCGGTCACGCGGCCACCGTGGGCCGCGGGCCGCACGCGACGGCCTCATGAAAGGAACGTCCGATGGCTCTGCACACCCGACCGCAGCCGTCTCCGGTCAGCTGGGAGCAGGTACGCGTCCCCGCACCCGGCGGACCCGTCCCGGGGCTCGTCCTGAGGCCCGAGCGGCCGCGCGCCGGCAGATGGCTGGTGTGGGCGCACGGCGGCAGCTGGCGCGCGGGCTCGGCCCTGGAGTGGTACCCGGCCACCGCGGACCTGGCGCGCGCCGCCGGGATGACGGTGGTGAGCGTCGACTACCGGCTCACCCCGGCCGCCCGGCACCCGGACATGGTCCAGGACCTCCTCGCCGCCCTGGAATGGGCGGCCGGGCAGGCCCGGCAGGAGCTCGCCGGAACCGGCGGCGACGGCGAGGAGCCCGTGCTCGCCGTCGGCGGGGACAGCGCGGGCGGCACGCTCGCGGCGTCGGCCGCGCTCGCCCGCCGGGACCGGGGGCTGCCGCTGGCCGCCCAGGTCCTGGCGTACCCGCCGCTCGACCCGGCCTGCGAGGCGGACTCGTACCGCCGCTACGCGGGGGCCTTCCCGTCGGCGGCGGCGATGGCCGGCGCCTGGCGGGAGTACCGGGCCCCCGGGTCGCCGGCCGCCGCCGACGGCACCCGCCTGTACAGCACGCCGTTCGAGACCGACGGGCTCGACGGGGTCGCCCCCGCGATCCTCACGGTCGGCGAACTCGACCCGGTGGGCGACGACGTGCGCCGCTACGCCGGACTCCTCCGGGCGGCCGGCGTGCCGGTGGCCCTGCGGGAGCTCCCGAGGACCGGGCACGGGGCGTTCCTGCGCCCCGTGGCGTCGGGCTCCTCGACGGCGGAACTGATCGGGACGGCGCTGCGCGCCTTCCTCGACGCCCGCTGAGCCCGCCGCGCCCGCTGATCCCGCCGCGTCCGCGCGCCGGGCGGCCGTTCCCCGCTCGATCCCTTCCCCTTCCCTTCCCTCCTCTACGACTTCTTGGGAGACATGCCATGACCGCACCGTTCCCGCCCGCCGCCGTACCCGCCGCCGCCAACCTCGACGCGCTGCTGCGCCACTTCGCCGACCTGCGGGACGGCCGGCACGGCGACGCCGTCTCCCGGTCCGGCAAGGAGGAGCTGTTCCGTACGGCGGCCGGGCTCCTCGACCCGTACGCCCGCCAGGCGTTGACCGAGCTGAACGAGGAACTGCTGCTCGGCCAGGGCACGTTGGCGGCGACCGGGGTGCAGCGGTCCGACGACGGCAGCCTGTTCCACGCGTGGACGCTGTCCTGGGCGGAGCAGCGCGACGGCGGCATTGCGCCGGTGACGCTGTACGCGCACTACGGGCGCGGCTTCCACCACCCGCACCTGCGCGGGGCGACGGTGGCGGAGTGGCCGCTGAACGTCTTCGACGACGCGCAGGCCGCCGCCGAGCTGCCGACGCTGCGGGCCATCGCCGCCGCCGACCTCCACAACCTCGTCTTCGAGCGGGACTTCCGGATCGTGCCGGCGACGGTGTCCGGCGCCTCCGGCGTCCCGTCCGGCCACCGGCACTGAAGCGGACAGGAGCCCACGTCATGACCTCCCTCCGACTCTCCGTCCTCGACCAGACGCCGGTCGGCGAGGACCAGACGCCCGACGAGGCGCTGCGGGCCTCGCTCGCCCTGGCCTCCTCGGCCGAGCGGCTCGGGTACGTCCGCTACTGGGCGGCCGAGCACCACGGTTCGCCCGGCTTCGCCTCCAGCGCCCCCGAGATGCTGGCGGGCGCGGTCCTCGCCCGCACCTCGCACCTGCGGGTCGGCACGGGCGGGGTGCTGATGCCGCGCTACGCGCCGGCGAAGGTCGCCGAGGTGTTCGGGGTGCTCGCCTCGCTCCATCCGGGGCGGGTCGACCTCGGGCTCGGCCGGGCCGGCGGTCCGGCGCACGACTTCCCGGCGAAGGTCGCCGAACTGCTGGCCCTGCTGGGCGCCCGCGGCGGGCGGCGTTCGTACGGGGTGGTGCCGCAGGCCCCGGTGCCGCCGCGGGTGTGGCTGCTCGGCGCGGGCGGCGACTCCGGCCGGCTGGCCGGGCGGCTCGGCACCGAGTTCGCCTTCGGGCACTTCTTCTCCCCGCACGGCGGGGTGCGCGCCCTGGAGGGGTACCGGGCCGAGGTCCGGGAGTCCGGTGCCCGGACGGGCGGCGGGGTGCTCGCGGTGCGGGTCGTGACGGCGGAGACCGCCGAGCGGGCCGAGGAGCTGGCGCGGAGCCTGCTGCTGTGGCGGGCCCGCAAGGACCTGGGGCAGGACCGGCCGCTGCCGTCCCTGGCGACGGTGCGGGGCCACCGGTGGAGCGACGCCGAGCGGGAGCGGGCCGAGGTGCACCGTACGGCGCTGGTGTCCGGGGCCCCGGAGCAGGTGGGCGCCACGCTGTCGGCGCTGGCCGCGTCGCACGGCGTGGACGAGATCGTCGTCAACACGCTGACGGCGGACCCGGCCGACCGGGAGCGGTCCTACGCGCTGCTCGCGCAGTACTTCGGCCTCTCGGAGGAGGCCACCCGCTCGGCGCGGGCGGAGTCGGAGGCGGTGCCCGTGGGCTGAGCCCCCCTCCGCCGCGCACGGCGAAGAGCCCCGACCGGTGGTTTCCGGTCGGGGCTCTTCGCCGTGGCGGGGTGCGGGGTCAGTGGTCGCGGGCGGCGCCGGCGCTGACGGGCTCGGGGGCGGGCGCCGGGGTCTCGGAGACGGCGGCGGCCGGGGCGGTACGGGCGGGGTGGCGCTTGGAGCGGCCGAAGCGGGTCATGGCGGGCGCCTCGACGAAGCGGAAGAGGAGCCAGCCGCCGAGCAGGGAGGCGGCGAAGAAGCCGGCGATCACCAGGAGCGAGCCGCCGATGCCGTACGTGGTCTCGCCGAGCAGGGAGCGCAGGTAGAAGATCGTGACGCCCTGGACGAGGTAGAAGCCGAAGGAGACCTCGCCGAGCCAGACCATCGGGCGGCTGCGCAGGAAGGTGACGCGGCCGTCGACGTCGGAGGCGGCGGTGGTGGCGATGAGAGCGGCGACGGGGACGATGGTGGCGGCGACGAAGCCGTACTGGAAGGGCAGCAGCAGGGCGGCGGCGTAGCCGACCGCGGTGAGCGCGAGGGAGAGGCCGAAGCCGATGCGGCGCGGCCAGCGGCCGGCCAGGACGATCCGGGCGAGCAGGATGCCGAGGACGAACTCGAAGAGCCGGCCGGCCGGCAGCAGGTAGCCGAACCAGAACTGCAGGTCGGAGACGGGCGTGATGGCGGACTTCGGGGTGGCGGGCACCAGGTGGGTGGAGACGAGCTGGACGCCTATGGTGCCGGCGACCATCACCGCGCTCCAGAACCACAGGGCGCCGCCGCGGATCTTGCGGATCGGGACGATCAGCAGCGGGAAGAGCATGTAGAAGAGGAGCTCGCTGCCGAGGGACCAGCTCGGCGGGTTCACGCTGAGGTTGACGGCCGGCTGCGGGAACCAGGTGTGGATGAGCAGCAGGTTCGGCAGCCAGTTCGCGACGCTGGTGACGGCGGCGCCGGCGAACAGCAGCATCGAGGCGGCGAAGACCACGAGGTGGTTGGGGAAGATCTTGAGCAGTCGGCGGCGGAGGAAGGCGGTCGTCCGCTCGCCGGGCTTGGACGCCCAGGCGAGGACGAAGCCGGAGAGGACGAAGAAGAAGGAGACGCCCAGGTAGCCGGCCTTGCTGAACGCGGTCTCGAAGGCGTTCGCGAGGCCCTCGTCGGCGAAGGGGTTGATGGGGGCGTTGGGCGGGATGGGCGAGTCCATCAGGGACGAGTGGAAGAAGAAGACGAGGAGGGCGGCGAAGAACCGCAGGCCCGTCAAGGAGGGCAGTTTCGCCCGCTTCGCGGTGTCGGTGGCCGGGGAGGTCGTGGAGGACACGGTTGGGTTCGCTCTCTCTTGGCTGGCGGGGAGGGAGGGCCTTGCGGGGCTTGCGGGTCCTGCGGGGCTTGCGGGCGTGCCGGGGTCTGCGGGGGCTTGCCGGTTTCTGCGGGGGCGGAACGGCGCTGCGGGGCCTGTGGGGCCCGCGGGGTCCCGGGGCGATGAGGGCCCCGGGACCGACGTGCGCGCGCGGGGGGTGCCTGCCGGCTCTACTGCTCGATCTGGTTGCGGTAGACCATGAGCTTCGCGTCCTTGGCCACGTAGTAGTTCTGGACGGAGTAGGCGATGGTGGCGAAGTCGAGCCGGCCGTCGCCGTTGAAGTCGGCGGTGGCGATGCGGGCCACGGACTCGTCGGAGACCCGCCACTTCGCCCAGACGCCGTTGGCCGCGTCGATCGCCTTGTAGTACATGACGCCCTGCCAGGGCCACGGGCCGCGCAGCGCGACGAGGAACTCCTCGTCGCCGTCGCCGTCGAAGTCGGCGCAGACGATCTGGTGGCCGGGGCCCTCGCCGTTCTCGTTGGGGTCGCCGAAGACGTCGAGGAGGACGCGGTTCCAGCCCTTCCCCTCGGCGTCCTTGGTGTAGACGGCGACGGTGTTGCCGTGGAAGGGCTCGATGGCGGCGACGTACGCCATCGGGTCGTCGCCGAGCCGGCCGGCGTTGAGGTCGCCGCTGCCGCGGAAGCCGGTCTGCTCGAACTGGGTGAGCTCGCCGGTGCCGATCAGCTCGCGGACCCACTCCTCGCGCCGCTCGTCGTAGTAGAGCCAGGTGACGCCCTCGTCGGAGGCGAGGAGGAGCGATTCGAGCTCGGAGCCGGGGATGAGGCCCTGCTTCTTCTCGGCGCCGTGGATCATGCGGAAGTGGCTGTCGTCGATGACGGTCATCGGCCACTCCTCGGCCGTGTGCACGTCGTCGGGCTCGGTGAAGAGGACGACCGGCAGGACCGCGTGCACGTCCTCCTTGGCGACGATGGGCAGGCCGATGATCTGGAGGCGGTCGGTGCGGGTGAAGTGGCCGGCGCGCAGCCGGTGCATGCCGGTGGCGCGGCCGACGTAGTGGCGCTTCCAGCGGGACTCGTCCTTGTCCGGCCGGCCGGGGTTCTCCAGCCAGTCGATCTTGCCGCCCTCGGTGTTGGCGTCGTGGATGGTGCCGATCGGGCCGTAGAGGTCGTAGCAGACGATGACGTCGGGCCGGCCGTTGCCGGTGACGTCGGCGAAGTCGGCGCCGACGGGCATCGTGATGCGGTCGGCGATCAGGCGCCGGGTCCACTCGCCGTCGTTGGCGTACCAGTAGATCTCGCCGAGGCGCAGGCCGTAGCCGAAGAGGTCCGGGCTGCCGTCGCCGTCGATGTCGGGCGCCTCCAGCCAGTAGCCGTCGCGGAGCTGGTCGGCGACGAGCTCGGGGGTGAAGCGGGGGACGCGCAGCCCGGGGGTGGTGGTGTTCTCGGTCATGGCGGTCGGTTCTCCTAGATCGGGGGGAGGGGCTTACGGGGCGGGGCGGTGCTCACGTCCGGGGTGCGCGGGGGACGGGGTGGTACTCGACGGCGAGCCATACGCAGTCGGTGTCGGCGTGGTACTGGTGGTACGGGTAGTGGTAGGTGCACTGCGGGCCGATGGCGCAGAACGGGTCCGGGGTGGTGTAGCCGGGGCTCATGAGCACGTCCTGGTAGAGCGAGGCGTGGTCGCGGTCCCTGAAGCGCTGCATCCGGCCGAGGCCCTGGACCTGGGTGTGGACCTCGATGAAGTCGTGCTCGTTGTGGATGACGCAGTCGGTGCCGGCCGGCGCGAACCAGAGGTTGGCGCGGACCGTGAACTCCCGCAGGGAGACGGCGGTCTCGCGCTCCCCGAGGAGGTGCGCCGCGTCGAAGACGACGGTGCCGATCTCGTCCTGCGGGCTGCGGTAGAGCGGGGTGTCGCGGGGGAAGCCGCCCTGGTCGCCGAGGAGGTCGGCGAGGTGGCCCCAGCCGGGGGCGTCCACCAGGGAGGCCTCGCCGACCTCCTCTCGCCCGGGGCGGAGCAGGATCAGCGTGTCGGCCCGCTCGATGCGGGTGTCGGCGAGGACGGTGGAGGTGAGGGCCGGGATCGTCTTGCGGGGCGTCTCGGCGACGGTCACCGCCGTCATGCTCGGGTTGACGACCATGGTGCGGCCCTCGACGAGGTAGTCCTCGACGTCGCGGACGAGCGTGGCGCGCAACTGCGGGGTGCCGAAGCTGAGTTCGCGCTCGGTGGTGGTCGTGGCCGCGGGGGTGTTCATGTCGGTTCGGTTCCTCTCGTCGGGGTCAGGTGCGGGCGAGGGCCGCCGTCCGGTCGTGTCCGGCGCCGAGGACGCCTCCGTGGGCGGAGTGGGCGGAGTGGGCCGGGCCGGCGGGTTCGGCGACGGCCGTCGGGTCGAAGGGCTCGGGCGCGGGGCCGAGGCCGAAGTGGTGGGCGATGGCGGCGACGGTGCGGCCGGTGGCGCGGCCGTCGCCGTACGGGTTGGCGGCGTTGGCCATGCGGAGGTACGCGGCCGGGTCGCGGAGCAGTTCGAGGGTGTGGGCGACGATGCCCTCGGTGGCGGTGCCGACGAGCCGGGCGGTGCCGGCGGTCACGGCCTCGCCGCGTTCGGTGACGCTGCCGAGGACGAGGGTCGGCTTGCCGAGCGCCGGGCCCTCCTCCTGGCTGCCGCTGCTGTCCGAGACGATCAGGTCGGCGCGGGCCATCAGCTTGCAGAAGGCCAGGTACGGCAGCGGGTCGACGACCGTGATGTTCGGGTGGGAGCCGATGTGGGGCAGCAGGCCCTCGCGGACGACCGGGTTGCGGTGCAGGGGGACGACGACCCGGGTCTCCGGCTCGTCGGCGATGCGGGCCAGGGCGCGGCCGATGGCGGGCAGGTGGGGCCAGGCCTCGCGCCGGTGGGCGGAGGCGAGGACGATCCGGCGGGGGTCGGCGTCGAGGTCGGCGAGGGCCGGGTGGCCGTAGTCGGCGGCCTGCCCGCAGGCCCAGCGCAGCGCGTCGATGACGGTGTTGCCGGTGATGGCGATGGTCGCCGGGTCGATGCCCTCGCCCAGCAGGTTGGCGGCGTTCCCGGGGGTGGGGGCCAGGTGGAGGGCGGCGATCTGGGCGACGAGCCGGCGGTTGCCCTCCTCGGGGAACGGCGAGCCGAGGGCGCCGCTGCGCAGTCCGGCCTCGACGTGGATGACGGGCACCCGCTGGTGGAAGCCGGCCAGGGCGCCGGCGAAGGTGGTGGCGGTGTCCCCGTGGACGAGGACGGCGTCGACGGCGGCGGAACCGAACCAGTCCTCCAGGCCGCGCAGGGAGCGGTAGGTGACCTGGGAGAGGGTCTGCTTGGGGGCCATGACCTTGAGGTCGACGTCGGTGGTGAGGCCGAAGACGTCGAGGGTCTCGTCGAGCATCTGGCGGTGCTGGCCGGTGGAGACGACGACCGGCGCGAACCGGGGGTCGTCCTGGAGGGCGCGGATCACCGGCGCGAACTTGATGGCCTCCGGTCGGGTACCGAGGACTACGGCGAGGGAGCGCATGGGTTCCTTACTTCCTGTGGGGTGCGGACCTGGACAGGGCGGAGCAGGGCAGCGCTGGGCAGGGGTGGGGAGGGGAGTGATGCGGCCGGGGCGCTTGTTCAGCGGCTCTCGTGCGGCCTGGAATCAACTTTCCCCCGAGGCCCCCGGAGGGTCAACGGACGCCCACCCCGCCTCGAACAGCACCTCGAACGTGCTGGTGGGCGGGGGTGTGCGACCGGCGGTCGACCGGCGGTCGGCCGCCTCGGGCGCCGGCTTTCCGGAAAACGCGGAAGCCCTGCGCCCGGGTATCCGGGCGCAGGGCTTCGACCTGCGGTTCTCAGGGGTGTGACAGGGCTCCGGGTCAGTCCTTGGCGGGCTTGACGGACATGGAGTGGCGGAAGTAGTCGGACGGGTCGTAGCGCCGCTTCACGCGCTGCAGACGGGGGTAGTTGTCCTTGTAGTACAGGGTCTGCCAGGGCACGCCGGAGCGGTTGCGCCGCGGGTCGGCGACGTCGCGGTCCGGGTAGTTGATGTAGCAGCCGTCGGTGGCGTCGTCGATGAGCGGGACGCCGCCGGTGGGCGCGAAGAACTCCTCGTACAGCTCCCGCAGCCAGCCCAGGTAGAAGTCGTCCTCGCCCTCCTCCGACCAGAAGGTCTGGAAGCACATCTTGAAGATGGAGGAGCGCTGCGCGTTCGCGGTGGCGTCCGGGGCGACGGCGTTGACCTGCCCGCCGAAGGAGAACAGCACCAGCATGGTGTCCGGGTTGGTGAAGTCGGACCGCGTCATGTGCTTGTAGAGCGCGCCGAGCTGGTGGTCCGTGAAGTTCTTGCGCATGTACGCGGACTTGTGGCCGCCGCGCGAGGTGGGGTCCGTGATGACCGGGTTGTTGGTGCCGACGAGGCGGGTCGCCTGGAGCCAGGGCAGGGTGCGGGGTTCGGCGAGCTGCGGCATGGCGGGGAGTTCGCCGGTGGGCCGGGTGAGGGCCTGCGGGCGGATGCCGGTGCCGGCGGTGATGGCGGCCAGGTAGTCGTCGAGGAGCTCGCGGGCGTTCGGGACGGTGGCGTCGACCTGGGTGAACATGCCGAGGCTGCCGTGGGCCCTGGAGCTGACGTTGAAGAGGCTCGACAGGGCCCGGTAGGGCGAGTCGGGGGCGCTGTGGGCGGCGTGCCAGGCGCCGAAGTTCTTGAGGAGCCGGTTGAACCTGCGCTCGTCGAGCTGGTCCCAGGGGAAGTCGACGGCGCTGACGAGGACCGTGGACGGCGGGGATATCAGCTGGCGGGACGGGTCGGTGCCGGTGGCGCCCGGCGAGCGGAACCAGTACTTGGTGACGAGGCCGAAGTTGCCGCCGCCGCCTCCGGTGTGGGCCCACCACAGCTCGCGGTGCGGGTCGTCCTCCTCGCGGGTGGCGACGACGGTCCGGACACCGCCCCGGCCGTCGGTGACGACGACCTCGACGGCGTACAGGTGGTCGACGACCAGGCCGTGGGCGCGGGAGAGCAGGCCGTACCCGCCGCCGGCTATGTGGCCGCCGGCGCCGACGCTGTAGCAGATGCCGCCGGGGATGGTGACGCCCCAGCCCTTGTAGAGGGCCTCGTACACGTTGAGGAGGCGGGCGCCCGGCTCGACCGTGAAGGCCCGCATCCGGGGGTCGTAGCCGACGTGCGTCATCTCGGAGAAGTCGAGGATGACCTCGGCGTCGGGGTGGACCGCGAAGTCGGCGAAGCAGTGCCCGCCGCTGCGGACCGAGACCCGCTTGCCGGCCCGGACGGCGTCCTTGAGGGCGCGCTCGGCGTCCGCGCTGGAGCGGATCATGCGGACGTAGTCGGGCCGGGCGACGAACCGCTGGTTGTTGCCGGTGGTCAGCTCGGCGTAGCGGGGGTCGCCGGGCCGGACGGTGGAGCCGGTGGAGCCGGTGGCCGAGGCGGCCGCCGGGCCGTTCGTCTCCGCGGCGGCGGCGCTCGGGACGGCGAGGGCCCCGGTCACGGCGGCGGTGCCGACGACGGCGGCGCCGCTGGTGAGCACGGTACGACGGCCGAGCCCCTTGTCCGTCCGCGCGGCGGGCACGGCGGGGGTGGCAGGCGTGGTGGGAGTGGCGGGAGTGGATCGCGTGGAGCGCATGGGTCTGACTCAACTCCTCGGAGACGGTGGTGTGGTGGCGCCCTGTCGCGGCGCCGGAAGGGCGGAGTCCAGGGGAAGGGCCCGCGTCCCGGCCGCCCGGCGGCGGTCGTCGCGGCCCGAGAGCAGTGCGGTGCCGAGACCGGCGGCGGCGAGGCCGGCGCCGATCCAGGTCGGCGCGGTCCAGCCCAGGCCGTGGTCGACGGCGAGGCCGCCGAGCCAGGCGCCGAGGGCGTTGCCGAGGTTGAACGCCGCGATGTTGGCGGCGGAGGCCAGCGCCGGCGCCCCCTCGGCCTGCCGCATGACCCGCGCCTGGAGCGGCGGTACGGTCGCGAAGCCGACGGCGCCGAAGACGGCCAGGGTCACGGCGGCCGGCAGCGGCGCGCGGGCGGTGAACGTGAAGACGACCAGGACCAGGGCGAGCGCGCCGAGAATGACGTACAGGCTGGGCATCAGGGCGCGGTCGGCGGCCTTGCCGCCCAGGACGTTGCCGACGCAGAGCCCGACGCCGAAGAGGACGAGCAGCCAGGCGACGGCCCCGTCGGAGAAGCCCGCCAGCTCCGTCATCATCGGCGCCAGGTACGTGAACGAGGCGAAGACCGCGCCGAAGCCGAGCATCGTCGTCAGCAGCGCCAGCCACACCTGCGGCCGGGCGAAGACGGCGAGTTCGCCGCGGAGCGAGGCACCGGGCGGGCGCGGCTGCGCCGGGACGAGCGCGAGGAGCCCGAGCAGTCCGACGACACCGAAGGCGGTCACCGCCCAGAAGGTGGAGCGCCAGCCGAACTGCTGCCCCAGGAAGGTGCCGAGGGGCACGCCGAGCACGTTGGCGAGGGTGAGGCCGGTGAACATCAGGGCGATGGCCCCGGCCTTGCGGTCGGGCGCGACGAGGTCGGCGGCGACGACCGACCCGATGCCGAAGAACGCGCCGTGGGTGAGGGAGGCGATCAGCCGGCCGCCCATGAGGGCGGCGTAGTCGCCGGCGAGCGCGCACAGCAGGTTGCCGGCGATGAAGACGCCCATCAGGACCACGAGCATGGTCTTGCGGGGCAGCCTGTTCCCGGCGGCGGTCATCAGCGGGGCGCCGACGACCACGCCGAGCGCGTAGCCGGTGACGAGCATCCCGGCGGCCGGGATGGACACGGACAGGTCGCCGGCGACCTCCGGCAGCAGGCCGACGATGACGAACTCGGTCGTGCCGATGCCGAAGGCGCCGAGGGCGAGGGCGAGCAGGGCGAGAGGCATGGGGGCGCCGTCAGATCTGCCGCAGGGCGCCGCCGTCGACGCTCCACTCGGCTCCGGTGACCTGCCCGGACAGCGGCGACAGGAGCTGGGCGACGACCCGGGCCACGTCCTCGGACTCCCCGATGCGACCGGTGGGCAGCCGGCGCACCTCGCGGACGAAGTGGTCGACGGCCGCGTCGGCGGGCAGCCCGAACCGCTCGCCGAGCTGCTCGGCGAAGCCGCCGGGGGCGTCGAAGAGGGCGGTACGGGTGGGGCCGGGCGAGACCACGTTGGAACGCACCCCGCGCGGCCCGAACTCGGCGGCCAGCGACTTCGACACCGAGAGCAGCGCCGTCTTGGCGGCGGCGTAGTCGACGATCGACGGATCCGGGAACCGGGCGGCCTCGCTGGCGACGTGCACGACCGAGGCGGCGTCGGACTCCAGGAGCAGCGGCAGGGCGGCCCGGGTCACGCGGACCGCCGCGTACAGGTTGATCTCGAAGCTCGCGGCCCAGGCGTCGTCGTCGACGTCGAGGAAGCCGGTGCGGGAGACGAGCGCGCCGGCGTTGTTGACCACGCCGTCGAGCCGCCCGTGCAGCGCACGGACCCGGTCGACGACGTACCGGGCGGCGCCGGGGTCGGTGAGGTCGGCGGCGACGGTGTCGAGGGTGCCGGTCGTTCCCGTCGTGCCGGTGGTCCCGGTGCTGTCGGGAGTGTCCGGGGTCCAGGGCTTGCGGGCGACACCGACCACGGTGGCGCCCTCGGCCGCCAGCAGTCGCGCGGTGGCCGCGCCGATCCCGGACGAGGCGCCGGTGACGAGGTAGACGCGATCGTGGATACGCAGGTCCATCAGGGGTTCCTCGGAGAGGTGGGTGACAGGGGAAGCGGCCGGGTGCGGTCGGCGGGGGATGGGCGACCGCACCCGGCCGCGGCTCTGGAAGAGCCCTCAGACCGCGCTCTTCTCCGGTGTCTTGGTGCGGAGGTAGAGGGCGGTGGTGAGGGTGCCGATGAGGACGATGGCGGTGTTGATGATGACGGCGGTGGTGATGCCGTGGTGGAT
>NZ_JBEZNU010000065.1:0-12216 GCF_040653375.1 Streptomyces sp. NPDC047974 | reverse complement strand
CGGCCGTGCGGGTCGAAGTCGCTGCCGCCCTTGCCGCCGCCGATGCCGAGGCCGGTCAGCGCGTTCTTGAAGATCTGCTCGAAGCCGAGGAACTTCACGATGCCGAGGTTCACCGAGGGGTGGAAGCGCAGGCCGCCCTTGTAGGGGCCGAGCGCGCTGTTGAACTCGACGCGGAAGCCGCGGTTCACCCGGACGCGGCCCCGGTCGTCCTGCCACGGGACCCGGAAGACGATCTGCCGCTCGGGCTCGACGAGCCGCTCCAGGAGTCCGGGCTCGGCGTACTCGGGGCGCGCGGCGAGCACCGGCGCGAGGCTGTCGAGGACCTCGTGGACGGCCTGGTGGAACTCGGGCTGCGCCGGGTTGCGGTGCTCGATCTCGGCGCGCAGGGCGTCGAGCGCGGAGCGGGCGCCGGCGGTGGTCTCGGTGGTGGGACGGGACGGCACGGAGTACCCCCTTCTGGCACGGCGGTACGCGCCAGGGAAGCGGTGCGGAGCTCGGCGCCGTTGCCGAGCGTTGACGGGCGGCGTCCTCGCGCGCCCCCGCACCTGGTGGGACCGCCGCCGGGCGCAGTGTTACATCGATGTGAATGCACGCACCAGTAAGCATTCCGGTTCGTCCCGGCATGCAAGACGGCGGCCTGCCCCTGCCGCCCGGGCAACCCCGGCCCCGCGCCGGCCGTCTAGCCAGGGACCGACCTTGGGGGGAAGGGCCACCCGCCGTGCAGACACCGTCCCGCCGTTCGCTCCTGGCCGCCGCTGTGACCACGGCGCTCGCCACGGGCTGCTCCGTGCCGGCCCCGCGCCGGGCCTCCCCGGCCGCGGACCCCGCGCCGGGCAAGCCCTTCGCGGGCGGGGAGCCGCGCCGCGCGCTGCTGATGCAGTTCGTGGCGCACCCGGACGACGACCTGTACTTCATGAACCCGGACGCGCAGCGGCTGCTGGACGCCGGGGTGCCCCTGGTCTCCGTCTACGTGACGGCCGGCGAGCACACCGGCGTCAACCGCGTCCCGGGCATGCCGAGGACACCGCCGGACCGGGCCGCCTACTCCTCCGCCCGCCGCCAGGGCCTGCGGCAGAGCTACGCGGCGGCCCTGGGCCTGCCGCCGTTCACGCCGTGGCGGCGGGAGGCGCTGGCCCTCGGCGGCGGACGGACGGCGGAGCGGGCGGTGCTCGCGCGCGGCGGGCGCCGGGTCGAGCTGATCCACCTCGACCTGCCGATGCACACCCCGCGCCGGTACATGGCGCTGCCGGCGCTGTGGGAGGACCGGGCCCTGGAGCTGTCCGCGCATCGCTCGGCGGGCTCGCCGGTCGCGCGCCCGGGGACGTACGACCACGAGGGCCTGGTCGCGGCGCTGACCGGGCTGCTGCGCCGCTACCGGCCCACCGTGGTGCACACCCTCGACCCGGACCCGGACGTCCAGCCGAGCCCCGAGGCGGTCCGCCGCCGGGACTCCGAGCAGCCGGGCTACTCGGACCACGGGGACCACACGGCGGCGGCCTGTTTCGCCTGGTCGGCGCTGGTGCGCTGGGTGGCGGAGGAGGTACGGGCCGGGGCGCCGGTCCCGCTCTTCGCGGCGGCCGCCTTCCGCGGCTACTACAACCGCCACTGGCCGAAGAACCTGCCGCCCGGGGTGCTGGCGGGGAAGGCGGCGCGCCTGGTGCCGTACGGCGGCGATCCGTCCTGGGCGTGCGGGAACCCCTCGGGGTGCGGCGACTACGGCGTCGGCGGCGACCGGCCGCTGACCAGCCGCAAGGGCTGGGTCCGCTCCACCCACCGCCGCTGGCCGGGCCCCGGCCTCGCGCTCGCCGCCGAGCCGGACGGGCGGCTCGCCGCGTACGGGGTTCTCGGGCTGCGCGCGGTGCGGTGGCGGGAGTCGGCTCCCGGGGTGTGGAGCGGTCCCGAGGACCTGGGCGGCGGCCCGCTGGCTCCGGGGCTCGGCGCGGCGGTGCTGCCGGACGGGCGGGTGCTGCTCCTCGGGGTGCGGTTCGCGGCCCTGGAGGGGCACGGCGGCCCCAACCGGCGGGAGGTGGTCCTCCTGGAGCAGTGCTCCCCCGGTGGCCCGTTCCTCGCGTGGCGCGGCCTCGGCACCCCGGACCTGGGGGCGGAGCGCAGCCGCCGGCTCGGCGTGCCGGTGGCGGTGACGGCTCCGGACGGCCGGGTGCGGCTGTACGTGCGGAACGCGGCGCGGGGTGTCGCCGAGCGGGTCAGGGCGGCGGACGGCTCCTGGGGGCCGTGGCGGGCGCTGCCGGGTGACGCCGTCGTGCAGGACGGTTTCGCCGTCTCGACGGACCCGGACGGGCGCACGCATCTGTACGCGGCGGGGCGGGAGGCCGTACGCCATTGGGTGGACGGCCGGGAGGCGCCGGGCGCGCTGCCGCTGTCGGGTGCGACGGTGGCGAGCGCGGGCGGCGGGCTCTACCACCGGGCGCCGGCCTCGGCGCGGCTGGTCGGCCCGGACGGCGGGGACGCCGGCCTGGACGGCTTCGGGGAGGTGCGGGCGGCGCGCTCGGCGGCGCTCGGCACGGTGCTGCTCGGCACGGACGGCGAGGGCCGGGTGTGCGTGCGGGCCGGCGGCCGGCTGCGGACCCGGACGGAGGGGCCGGCGGCGGTGGCGGTCGCGCTGCACGCGGGCGCCGACGGCGTGGCGGTGGTGGGGCTCGGCCCGGACGGCCGGCCCTGGTCCTGGCGGCCGTAGCGGGCGGCCGGGAACGCGAGAAGGCCCCGCACCTTCCGGTGCGGGGCCTTCCCTCACTGCTGGCAGCTCGTACGAGCCACCAGGTCAGTCGAAGATCAGGCAGTGATCTTGACGACCTGGCCGGCGCCGACGGTCCGGCCACCCTCACGGATGGCGAACTTGAGGCCCTCCTCCATGGCGACGGGCTGGATCAGCTCGACGGACATGGAGGTGTTGTCGCCCGGCATGACCATCTCGGTGCCCTCGGGGAGGGTCACGACGCCGGTCACGTCCGTGGTACGGAAGTAGAACTGCGGGCGGTAGTTGTTGAAGAACGGGGTGTGACGGCCACCCTCGTCCTTCGACAGGATGTAGGCCTGGGCCTCGAACTGGGTGTGCGGCGTGACCGAACCCGGCTTGATGATGACCTGGCCGCGCTCGACGTCCTCGCGCTTGATGCCACGGAGGAGCAGACCGACGTTCTCACCGGCCTGGCCCTCGTCGAGCAGCTTGCGGAACATCTCGATGCCGGTGACCGTGGTGGTGGTCTTCTCGGTCTTGATGCCGATGATGTCGACGGTCTCGTTGACCTTGAGGACACCACGCTCGATACGACCGGTGACGACGGTGCCACGACCGGTGATCGTGAAGACGTCCTCGATCGGCATCAGGAACGGCTTGTCGACGTCACGCTCGGGCTGCGGGATGGACTCGTCCACGGCCTTCATGAGGCCGAGGAGCTTCTCGCCCCACTCCTTGTCGCCCTCGAGCGCCTTGAGCGCCGAGACGCGGACGACCGGAAGGTCGTCGCCCGGGAACTCGTACTCGGAGAGGAGCTCACGGACCTCGAGCTCGACGAGCTCCAGGATCTCCTCGTCGTCCACCATGTCGGCCTTGTTCAGGGCGACGACGATGTACGGAACGCCGACCTGGCGGGCCAGGAGCACGTGCTCCTTGGTCTGCGGCATCGGGCCGTCGGTGGCGGCGACCACGAGGATGGCGCCGTCCATCTGCGCGGCACCCGTGATCATGTTCTTGATGTAGTCCGCGTGACCGGGGCAGTCGACGTGGGCGTAGTGACGCGACTCGGTCTGGTACTCGACGTGCGCGATCGAGATCGTGATACCGCGCTGGCGCTCCTCGGGAGCCTTGTCGATCTGGTCGAAGGCCGAGGCCTCGTTCAGGTCCGGGTACGCGTCGTGCAGCACCTTGGTAATGGCGGCCGTGAGGGTCGTCTTACCGTGGTCGATGTGACCGATGGTGCCGATGTTGACGTGCGGCTTAGTCCGCTCGAACTTCGCCTTCGCCACTGGGGTCCTCCTGTGGAGTGGTTCTGAACGCCTTGCTTCATCGGCGCCAGGTGATCTTTGCTGGGGTGCCGCCCGGCAGGGGGTATCCCTCTCGGGACGGCCCCCCACCGGTCGGTGTCAAGCCTAAAGCGTGTGCACGCGATGCGTTGAACGCGGTTGCGTTACTCGCCCTTGGCCTTCGCGATGATCTCCTCGGCGACGTTCCGCGGAACCTCGGCGTAGGAGTCGAACTGCATCGAGTAGCTTGCGCGACCCGAGGTCTTGCTGCGGAGGTCGCCGACGTAGCCGAACATCTCCGACAGGGGCACGAGGCCCTTCACGATGCGGGCACCGTGACGCTCCTCCATGGCCTGGATCTGGCCACGGCGGGAGTTGATGTCGCCGATGACCTCGCCCATGTAGTCCTCGGGCGTGGTGACCTCGACGGCCATCATCGGCTCAAGGAGCACGGGGGAAGCCTTGCGCGCGGCCTCCTTGAAGGCCTGCGAACCGGCGATCTTGAACGCGAGCTCGGAGGAGTCGACCTCGTGGTAGCCACCGTCGAGAAGGATGACGCGGACGCCAGTCATCTCGTAGCCGGCCAGGATGCCGAACTGCATGGCCTCCTGCGCACCCGCGTCGACCGAAGGGATGTACTCCTTCGGGATGCGGCCACCGGTGACCTTGTTCACGAACTCGTACGACGCCTCGCCGCCCTCGATGGGCTCGATCGCGATCTGCACCTTGGCGAACTGACCGGTACCACCGGTCTGCTTCTTGTGGGTGTAGTCGTGACGCTCGACGGCCTTGCGGATCGTCTCGCGGTACGCGACCTGCGGCTTGCCGACGTTGGCCTCGACCTTGAACTCGCGACGCATGCGGTCGACGAGGATGTCGAGGTGGAGCTCGCCCATGCCACCGATGATGGTCTGGCCGGTCTCCTCGTCCGAGTGGACCTGGAAGGAGGGGTCCTCCTCCGCGAGACGCTGGATGGCGACACCCAGCTTCTCCTGGTCACCCTTGGACTTGGGCTCGATCGCGACCTGGATGACCGGCGCCGGGAAGTCCATGGACTCCAGGATGACCGGGTTCTTCTCGTCGCACAGCGTCTCACCGGTGGTGGTCTGCTTCAGGCCCATGACGGCGACGATGTCGCCGGCGCCCACCGAGTCGATCTCCTCACGCTTGTTCGCGTGCATGCGGTAGATCTTGCCGATGCGCTCCTTCTTGCCCTTGACGGAGTTCAGCACCGCGGTGCCGGCCTCCAGGCGACCGGAGTAGATCCGGACGAAGGTGAGCTTGCCGAGGTGCGGGTCGCTCGCGATCTTGAACGCGAGGGCCGACAGCGGCTCGTCGTCGGACGGCTTGCGCTTGACGACAAGCTCGGCGTCCTTGACGTCGTGGCCCTCGATGGCCTCGACGTCGAGGGGCGACGGCAGGTAGCGGACGACGGCGTCGAGCAGGGGCTGGACGCCCTTGTTCTTGAACGCGGTGCCACAGAACACCGGGGTGACCGTGGTGTCGCCGCCCTTGCCGGAGGCGATGGTGATGCGACGGATCGCGGTGTAGAGCTGCTCCTCGGTGGGCTCTTCGCCCTCGAGGAAGAGCTCCATGAGCTCCTCGTCGTTCTCGGCGACGGCCTCGACGAGCTTGGCGCGCCACTCGTCGGCGAGCTCCTGCTTGTCGGCCGGGATGTCGACGATGTCGTACATCTCGCCCTTGGTCGCCTCGGCGGACCAGACGAGGGCCTTCATCTTCACGAGGTCGATGACGCCCTCGAAGTCGGCCTCGGCACCGATCGGGAGCTGCATGACGATCGGAGTGGCGCCGAGGCGGCTCACGATCATGTCGACGCAGCGGAAGAAGTCGGCACCGGTCCGGTCGAGCTTGTTGACGAAGCAGATACGCGGAACGCCGTAGCGGTCCGCCTGACGCCAGACGGTCTCGGACTGGGGCTCGACGCCGGCCACGCCGTCGAACACGGTGACAGCACCGTCGAGCACGCGCAGGGAACGCTCCACCTCGACGGTGAAGTCGACGTGACCCGGCGTGTCGATGATGTTGATCGTGTGGTCGACGTTCTCGAGCGGCCAGTGGCAGGTGGTGGCAGCGGACGTGATCGTGATGCCACGCTCCTGCTCCTGCTCCATCCAGTCCATCGTGGCAGCGCCGTCGTGGACCTCACCGATCTTGTACGAAACGCCGGTGTAGAACAGGATCCGCTCGGTGGTGGTCGTCTTGCCCGCGTCGATGTGGGCCATGATGCCGATGTTGCGCACCTTGGCCAGGTCAAGCGAAGTGGTAGCCATAAGGCTTCAGTCTTCTCTCGGTCTCGATGGGGGTTGCGACTACCAGCGGTAGTGCGCGAAGGCCTTGTTGGACTCGGCCATCTTGTGCGTGTCCTCGCGCTTCTTGACCGAAGCACCCAGGCCGTTCGAGGCGTCCAGGAGCTCGTTCATGAGGCGCTCGGTCATGGTCTTCTCGCGGCGGGCGCGGGAGTAACCGACGAGCCAGCGCAGCGCGAGGGTGGAGGCACGACCGGGCTTGACCTCGATCGGCACCTGGTACGTGGCGCCACCGACACGGCGGGACTTGACCTCGAGAGCCGGCTTGACGTTCTCGAGGGCGCGCTTCAGCGTGACGACCGGGTCGGCACCGGTCTTCTCGCGCAGGCCCTCCATGGCGCCGTAGACGATGCGCTCAGCGGTGGAGCGCTTGCCGTCGAGCAGGATCTTGTTGATCAGCGACGTGACAAGAGGAGAACCGTAGACCGGGTCGATGATGACCGGGCGCTTCGGGGCGGGGCCCTTACGAGGCATTCTTACTTCTCCTTCTTGGCGCCGTAGCGGCTGCGGGCCTGCTTGCGGTTCTTGACACCCTGGGTGTCGAGGGAACCGCGGATGATCTTGTAACGAACACCAGGCAGGTCCTTCACACGGCCGCCACGCACGAGCACGATCGAGTGCTCCTGCAGGTTGTGTCCCTCACCCGGGATGTAGGCCGTGACCTCGATGCCGCTGGTCAGACGCACACGCGCGACCTTACGGAGGGCCGAGTTCGGCTTCTTCGGGGTGGTCGTGAACACACGCGTGCAGACGCCACGGCGCTGGGGCGAACCCTCGAGAGCGGGCGTCTTGTTCTTCTCGACCTTGTCCTGCCGGCCCTTCCGGACCAGCTGCTGGATCGTAGGCACTACTTCTCCGGTTTCTGTGTGCCGTAAGTACTACTAACCTGGAACATTCACCGACCCACGCGGTCGGGCGTGTCGGATCCGGTGGACCTTCCGCAGAGCGCGGAAAGGCGCGGATCACGGTGGCCGGTCTTGGACTCACCGTGCGGTTGTGGACACGCACAGGAGCCCAGGCACACCCCAGGCACAAGGCATGAGCGTACCTATCGCACGGACTGCGGTCAAAAGAAATGGAACCCGCCGACCCGACCGGGAAGATCGTCCGGCCCCCCGGGGCACGGCGATCCGCCGGTAACGGACGACGGGCAGCCCCCCGAGCCGGTCCGGCCGCGGGCCGGAACGGACCGTGTCACGAGCCGGGCCACGAGCCGGTACGGGCCGGGCCACGGGCCGGGCCACGAGCCGGTACGGGCCCGATCGCGGGCCGGGCCACGGCCGGTACGGGCCGGTCTCAGGCCGGGCCGCGGGCCGGTCTCGGGCCGGGCGGGTCAGTCGCGGGCCGTGCGGCGGGGTTCGGCGCGGGGGCCCTCGGCGTCCGGAGCGGCGTCGGGCTCCAGGAACTGGCTGACGACCTTGACGAAGACGCCCATCCGCTCGTCGGGGACGCCCAGCCAGCGGGCGAAGTCCTCCATGGTGGGCTGCCAGTCGCTCGGCGGCAGCAGATCGGCCGCCAGCGGCAGCTCCTCCGGCGTGACGCGGCCGGACCGGATGAGCATGTCGCGGACGGAGACCCCGAGGAGCGGGGCGATGCGGCGCATGGTCTCCAGATCGGGCATGCTCTGCCGCTGCAGCAGCCGGGTCACGGCGGCCCGGTGGACCCCCGCCTCGTCCGCGATGCGGGACTTGCCGCCGCCGCGCGGGCTGTCGATGTCGTATCCGCGCCGTCTCATCAGGCCTTCGACCCAGCCGGCGAACTCGTCGAGTCCTTGACCGTTCATGCTCTACCGCTCCCTCATCATCCCCACCCTCCGGGCCCCTCACTCTAGCGTGCTTGCGCGCACGGAATTACGTGCTTTCGGGCACGCAATCGTGTCGAATCGATGAAGAACCCCTCCACATCCATAGTTGCGCGCGAGCGCGCAACATGTAAGTCTGCCGCTCGCCGCACTCGTCGCCTCCTGAACCCCAGGGCCCCCACGGGCCCCTTGCGTCCCGGTGGCCCGGACCGTGGAGAGAACCGTCTTGTCCCAGCCCGACCCGACCCCCTGGCAGGCCGCCGCCGCGTGCGCCGGCCTCTCCCCGGCCGTCGTCTTCGCCCGCCGCGAGCGGCAGGCCGCCCCCGCCCTGCGCGCCTGCGCCGGCTGCCCCGTCGCCCGCGAGTGCGAGGCGGCCGTGGCCCCCGCCGAGAGCTGGTTCGACGGCGTCTGCGCCGGACGCCTCTGGCGCAACGGCCGCCCGGTGAAGCCCCGTTCGCGCCCCGGAACCGCCGCCTCCGCCCGCGTGGAAGCCGTGCGCGCCGGAGCCGCCCCGCTCGACGACCGCGCCGTCGCCGCCCAGCTGGACGCCGTCCTCGACGCCGTCCTCGCCACCGGCGCCGCCCCGGCCCGCACCGGAGGCGACCGTGACTGAGCCCGCCGTCGGCGGCGCCGCCGAAGCCGTCCTGCGGGACGTCACCCTCTGGGCCGCCGCCCTCGCCCGCCACTTCCCCGAACTGGCCGAGGAGCTGGCGCCGGTGCGCCGCTCCCCCGCCGGCACCGCGCCCGCCGCGCCGCACCCCGGCACCGGCGCGCTCATCCGCCAGGAGCGGCGCGAGGCCCTGCTCCTGGAGCAGCGGCACGGGCTCGCCGTGCCCGGCCACGGCGCCGCCCCGATCCGGCTGCACGTCTCGGACTGCATCCGGGACGTCACCGACGGCGTGGTGGAGCTGGAGGAGGCCGTGCACGCCCGGCTCGGCCTGCCCCGGCCGCCGCGCGCCGGGGTGGTCGACCGGCTGCGCCGGGTCGTCGCCCGGCTCGACGCCGTCGCCGCCCACCCCGACCTGGCCCGCCACGTGCGGGACGAGGTGCGGCGGATGGCACGCCGGTGCGCCCGCACCCTCGGCGAGGCGGAGACCGTGGTGCGGGTGGCCGGCCGCTGCCCCTGGTGCGACTCGGTCTCGCTGCGCGCCTTCCCGGACCGCCGGGCGGTGCTGTGCGTGAACCCCGCCTGCGTCTGCGTCGATCCGGTGTGCGGCTGCCAGGACGACCCCGCCTACCGGCACCTGTGGCGGGAGGACGAGTGGGCGGAGCTCGCGGACGCCTCCGGGGCCCGCACGGAGGAGATCGAGGCGGCGATGGACGACACGAAGGAGACCTCATGCTGAGCTCGCCCCACCTGCCGGCCCTGATCCCGGGCCCGCTCGCCGCCGAGGAGGCGGGCGTGGCGCCCGCGACGATCCGCAAGTGGGTCCAGCTGGGCCATCTGCGGGCCGTCGGCAAGGCGGGACGGGCGCAGCTCTTCCGCCTGGAGGACGTCTTCGCGGCGGAGCGGGCGGCCCGCCGCCGGCCGCGTACCGCCTGAGCCGGTCCGCGAGTCCGAGCGTCCGAGAGTCCGCGCGTTTCCCGAGAGCGCCCCCGTGTCCGGCCGGACACGGGGGCGCTTCGTCATGCCGTGAGGAAGTCCCGCAGCGAGCGGGTCAGTTCCGCCGTGAAGCGGGCGCGGCCCGGCTCGTCGAGGCGGTCGAGGGAGAGGTACGGGTTGAGGTCCTCCAGCTCGACCAGGAGGAGTCCGCCGTCCGGGGCCCGGCAGGCGTCGACGCGCTGGATGCCGTGGCGCAGGGTGTTCCAGGCGATGAAGCCGCGCGCGAAGTCGAGGTCGGCGGCGGTGGGTTCGTACGGTGCCAGTTCCCAGCGGCGCTCGGGGTCGGGGGCGTACAGCGCGTACTGGAACCGGTCGTCGACGAAGAAGAAGGAGACCTCGTAGCGGAAGTCGATCCGGGGCTGGACGAGCAGTTCCCCGTCCCCGTACGGGAGTCCGGCGAGCTCGGCGTACGGGACGAACCGCAGCCCTATGGAGTCGGCGCCGGCCTTGGGCTTGACCGCGTACGCGGCCGCCTCGGGGAGGCGGTGCAGCTCCTCGGGCCGGTCGACGGTGGGGATGACGGGGTGTCCGGTGGCGGTGAGGTCGACGAGGTACTGCTTGCCGGCCATGTCGGCGCGGCCGTGGAGCGGGTTGTAGACGGGGGTGCCGAGGGCGGTGGCGCGCTCGCGGAAGCGGTCGTACGCCTCCTGGAAGTGGAGGACCGGGCCGCTGTTGCGGACGACGACCGCGTCGAAGCCCTCCATGAGGGCGGCGGCGTCGCGGGGGTGGCAGAGGGCGAGGTCGAAGGAGGCGCGGAGCCGGGCGGTGAGGTCGATGTCCTCGTCGCAGTAGCGGCGTCCGCGGGCCGGGTAGGCGAGGTCGGTGACGTAGAGCAGGCGGGGTCGGGCGGCGGACACGGGCGGCTCCTCGGGGGTCGGAAGGGCCAACCTATCCGCGGGCCTCGGCTCCTTGGAAGACATCACCGCAGGTCAGAACCGTGTTTCTGGGGTCTGGGGCACGTCGGTCACCGAATTAGTTGCGTGCGCGCACGCTCTCTGTCACAGTTGGTGCAGCGGCGGAGCTGCGCCCGCAGGACGGGCGGCGGCTCCGCCGTCCGTCGTCCGGGCGCGTTCCCGCGCCCCTCGCCCCCCTCCCCCGCGGGAACCCCGGACGGCGGCCCTCCGCTCCCTCTCCACCGCCCCTCCCTCCCGAGGAGAACCGTCATGACCACTCCCCCGAGTGCGTTCCCGGACGTCGAGAAGCTGGTCGTCGACGTCCTCAAGGCCGACCCGGCCCTGGCCGGGGCGGTGATCGCCGTCCAGGCGCCCGCCGGCTTCGACGGCACCCAGGCCGCCGTCCTGGTCAACCGCCGCGGCGGCGCCTGGATCGGCGACCTCCACGTCGACATGCCGCTGATCGAGTTCGAGGTGTACGGCCCCACCAAGGAGGCCGCCCACGTCCTCGCCAACGGCGCCCGGCGCGCCCTGCTCGCCACCCTCGGCAAGCAGGTCGGCGCGAGCAACGTCGTCCACGACGTGGAGGAGCAGGACGGCCCGCGCTGGCTGCCCGACTACCTCTACCGGGGCGCGAACCGCTACCTCTGCGTGCTGCGCCTCTCCCTCACCGTCTTCTGACGGCCGGGGACACCCCCGCCACCGTCTCCCGACGGCTTGGGACACCCCCGCCACCGTCTCCCGACGGCCGGGAACACCCCACGCCGTCTCCGACGGCCCCGCCGGACCCCGTCCGGCCCCACCGACAAGGCCCCGCCGACCGGCGGGGCCTTTGCCGTGCCCGGGCCTTCCCTCGCCCGGGCGCGGCGCCCTCACCCCTCAGAAGGAGAAACCCCATGGCAGGCAACAACTCCGCCGAGATCCGCGTCGCCGGCACCGGCAAGCTCTTCGTCGCCGAGGCCGGCGCGGCCGCCCCGTCCTTCGGCGCCGACCCGGCCGCCGACTGGGCCTCGGCCACCTGGACGAACCTCGGCTACACCACCGGTGACGGCGTCACCTTCTCCAAGAAGGACAAGCTGGAGCCGATCGACACCTGGCAGTCCGTCTCCCCGGTGCACTTCATCTACTCCAGCCGTGACCTCTCGCTGAAGTTCTCGATGCTCCAGTTCAACGAGGACACGCTGCCGTTCTTCATGGGCGGCGGCGAGGTCAAGCCGGAGCCGGCCGCGTCGACGGACTCGTTCAAGTACGAGATCGCCGAGCGTCCGTACGCCGACGTCCGCGCCCTCGGCCTGGAGTTCACCGACGTCCGGGTCGGCGGCACCCCGGTCACGTACCGCTTCATCATCCCGCGCGGCCAGGTGACCGCCTCCGACGACATCAAGCTGGCCCGCAAGGCGGCGTCCACCCTGGGCATCACCTTCACCGCGATGTCGAACGGCGGCGGCCAGCCGCTGGCGACCTTCCTCATGAAGGACAACACCTACGCCGCCTGATCCACCCCCCGGGGCGGGACGGCGGCACCCCGCCGTCCCCGCCTATTGGCAGTTCTTACAGCTCTTTGGATGCCCAATTGATCGGTGCATCAGTGATCGCCTCGATCGAGTTCAG
>NZ_JBEZNU010000064.1:0-14205 GCF_040653375.1 Streptomyces sp. NPDC047974 | reverse complement strand
CAGCGGCAGACTGCCCACGAACGATCCCCGCTACGTCAGCAGCTGGGCACGTTCATCCGTACGTGGCTGGGCACGTTCACGTGTACGCCGACACCACCGGCGACGCCACCTTCTACCTCGCCCCCGGCGCGGTCCTGCACCACAGCCGCACGGAGGACGAGTACGGCATCCCCCAGCACCGCTACACCCTGCTGACCGCCGCCGACCCGACCCCCGTCCCCATCACCAACATCCAGCAGATCCACGAGGACCTCGCCCTGCATGCCGGCAAGACGACCGAGACCGCCGCCGAGACGGTGCCGAGCACGGTCTGACGGCCCTCTGTGCCGCCCCCTGGCCCGCGCACCGCGCCGAGCCCGGGGACGGCGTGGAGGACCGGACAGCCCGGCCCCGGCCGTTCAACCGGCCTCGCTCACCGTGCAGGAGACGACGATGACCGCCACCGTGCTCACCGCCGAGACCCTCATCCGCCGCTACGCCTACGTAGCGCAGCAGCCCCGAGCCACCGACCTCGCCACGCTCATCAGCCAGCTCGACACCGCCGCCCCGCGCTACGAGGCGGCCGGCATCAACGGGCACGAGGACCTGGAGACCGCCGCGTCCTACCTCGACGAGGCCCTCCACGGCACCGACGAGATCTCCCGCGACGTCTTCCTGGGCATGGCCCACGAGCTCCTGCGCCGGCTCGTCGGGGACATGACGCAGGAGTACCGCGCCACCGTCGGCGACTGACCCGAACCGCCCGGCCCGCTCCGCGTGCGCCCCGCCCCTCGCCCTTGATGAGGGGGCGGGGCGTACCGATCGGCGACCCTCACCGCTTCCCTCGCTCTTCGCCCTCCGGCGCTCGCACCCCTCCCCCGCGACAGACACCTCAGGCGCTTAGGAAGTCAAGTTCGCTGCGCTGAGTCCGTGTGTAGCCTGTCGATCTGTTCGAGAGCGAGCGGGGGCGGATGGTGTCTGGCGGGCCGTGGACGGGTGACGACCCTGGCCACAACGGCGAGGTTCACGAGCGTTGGCTGCGGCTGCTGAACAGGTCGACTGGGGCCGCCGACTATCGGGACCAGTGGTTTGACGAGCAGTGCGGTGGGTGCCGGTTCTGGGTCGCGCTGGGCGGTGAGTTGGGGCGGGATTGGGGAGCCTGCACTCACGCCGCGTCGACGTTCGACGGGCAGGTGCGCTTCGAGCACGATGGCTGTGCCTCGTTCATGGTCCGCACCGATGGCTCGTTCGGCTGACGGCAGCTGCTGGACGATTGTCCGGACACAGCCTGCTAGCCGGTGACCCTGTAGTGGAGGGCTGTCTCGCCGGTGGCTTCGCTGAGCTGCTGTGCCATCTCTTCGACGATCAGGTCGGCGGCTTCCAGCGAGACAGCGCCCTCGACGTAAACGGCCCACGTACCTGCGAGCTCCCACGAGACCGAGACCAGGGCCGCTCCCGTACGGAAGCAATGATCGCCCTCTGCCTCGGCCGGCTCACAGGTCAGTGAGCGAGGCTGGAAGAGGGTGGCGTAGTCGGCCCCAGGCATCGCGGGCCAGTCGTTCCCGCTGGCGGTGCTGATCGTGTACTCGGCCTCGACCGGGTCATGCGGACGCTCTTGAGTGGAGGACTCGGCGGAATCCCGCGCGAAGTCGTAAGGAATCGGCTCGTTGCCGTCCACCACCCACGGGGCGGGGTACCTGGCGTGACATCCAGTGCACCGAGCGACGAACGTCCCGATCTCTGGGTTCGTCATGATGCTGTAGTTCGGCGAGGGCAGCGCGCGCAGCACGTAGCCGTTTGCGGTCGTCTCAAGCGCTGGCCATTCGGGGGAGCACTCACACGGTTCGTTCTTCGCGAACACCTCGTCGCCAGGTGTGTTGTGGGTGTTCCTGAGCGTTTTGAAGAACTCCCTGAATGGCCGCACGAGGCCTCCTTCCGTGACAACAAGCGCTGATCCCGCCGGCACCGCGAGCAGGAGAGGCTACCTCTGAGGCGAGCCGGGCAACTCATGCACCTTCAGCAGCCGGCGGAAGAGGCGCCCGTCCGCTCGATCTCACGCCACATGATCGCCCGGGTTGCTCCTACGCGGCCACCACCAGGGCCGATGTGTTGGGGAAGGCAACGGCTTCATCAAAGCGGTGGTCGTGCTGGAGGCAGTGGAAGAGCTGTCCGATCAGGCGGTTGAACAGGTTGCCCTGGGCGGAGGCATGCCAGTCGCCTTGTTCGCGGCGGCGCCTGTAGTGGGCCTTGGCGCCGGGTGATGCGGTGATCGCGGAGAAGGCCCAGAGGTAGCCGACGGCGTTGAGGCGGTCGTTCTTCACCCACCGTCTGGTGATGGACGACTTCTTGCCGGAGGCCCGGGTAATGGGTGAGGAGCCGGCGTAAGCCTTGAGGCCGCGGGCATCGGCGAACCGGCTGCGGTCGTCTTCGATTTCGGCGAGCATCCGGGCGCCGAGTTGGGTGCCGAGGCCGGGGAAGCTGAGGATGATCTCAGCGTCCGGATGCTGAGGGAACGCGACGAATTGTGAGCGTGCGGTCCGTGCGGGGCTGGTTCAGGCCGCGCGCCGCCACGGCGTCCCGGCGGTCGCGGTCCATGGGCACCCCGGTCTCCCTGTGCTTCATCCGGCAGACCGCCCGCACCCCCGACCGTGCCATGCCCGCCGACACCGTCCGCGCCCAGCACGCCGCCGCCGTCACCGCCTAACCAGGCCTGCGCGGCGAGGGCTTCGACCACGTCGTCTTCGCCGACCAGCTCCACCGCCTGGAGCCGCTGCTGCAGCGGGCCAGCGACACCCGCCGCGCCAGCCTCGGCTGGGACGGCCACCCCGGCCTCGGCTCCCTCCTCCTCGTTCGCCGCGTCTTCGGGGACGCCGTGCTGCCGTTGTGGCGGTGGGTGGAGGGCTCCACGCTCGCCGGCGGCGACCGCGTCGCCGAGATCACCCTCGGCGCCGACCGGCTCATCCTCGCCCTGCGCCACGACATCGACGGCGAGGGCGACTACGGCTTCGACCAGCTGACCGCCTGCCCCGTCGACGAGTGCACCGCCCCGGCCTGGACCCCCGCCCACTCGGTCACCACGCACCTCGACGCGCTCACCGGCTCCCTCACCGACGCGGACACCGTCTGCACCGCCCACGGCGCCGACCACGACGACCAGGGCGACGGCCTCGAGGACCAGGCCGCGCCGTACGCGGACACGATCCGCGCCTGATCCGCACCCCCAACGCCTCGCCGGACAACCACAACCCGCCGCGACCGGCCCCGCCGGCCGCCCGCCGTTCATCAGGGAAGGACCCCCGGGCATGAGCATCACGATCACCACCACGTACGGCACCCCGCACAACGTCAGCGAGACCAACCCCACCCACGTCACCAGCTGCGACCGGTACCGGCTGCCCCTCGTCGGCACCATCGCCCCAGGAACCCCCGGCTACGAGGACATGGTCGAGATGCTGCGGGAGAACGACCACGACACCCGCCCCGAGGGCTACGGGCTGATCTTCCTGGAGTCCGAGGAGGTCTCCGCGACGTACTTCGGATCGATCGAGCAGATCGAGCAGTACAAGCGTGACAACGTCGACGGGACGGCGACCTTCGACCCCTCGCAGGGCGTCATGTACGCGAACTGGCCTCATGGCAAGGGCTGGGACGACTTCATCCCCCGCACCTTCTGGAACGTGCAGGCCCGCGGCGGCATCGCCGACGGCGTCGGTCTCGTCACCGCCTTCGCCCACACCGAGGTCCGGGGTGCCGAGGTCGTCGTCTACGAGTTCGAGGGCACGTGGAGCCGCGGCGGCACCGCGCAGCACATGGTCACCTACCACTGCACCGCCTGCCACCTCGACACCGCCCACCGCGGCGGCGACGTGCACGAGAACACCGGCCCCGACAGCCGCCGCTGGGCCGCCCGCCAGGCCCGCCAGCACATCATCAGCGCCCACCGGCACGGCGTCGGCACCACCAACAGCGCCTGCCGCCCCAACAACGGCGAGATGCTCCGCGCCGTGAACGCGGTCGCCCGCGACATGTGGGGCACCCAAGGCAACGTCCTGCCGGACACCGACGACGCGTACTGCGCCTCCAAGGGCCCTTGCTCGATCATCCGCGAACTCCGCGCCGGCATCCGCCCGCCCGTCTACCGCGCCTGACGCACACCCCGCGCCGCTCCCCTCCATCCGACTCCCGCCGGGCCGGGCCCTCCTACCACGGGCCCGGCCCGCTCTTCTCCCGCGTGAGGAACACCCACATGAACCCCGTCCCCTCCGCCGACCGGCTGCCCGAGATCCAGGCCCGCCTCGCCGCCCTGCCCGACACCGCCTGGCGCCAGCGCCCCGGCGACAGCGGTCTGATCGAAGACCACACCGGCCGTCCGGTCGCCGTCCTCGGCACCAGCGGCGACGTCCCGCTCCCCGCCGGGGAGTTCATCGCCCACGCCCCGGCCGACATCGCCTGGCTCCTCGCCGAGGTCACCCGGCTGCGCACCCGAGACGCCATGATCACCGCGCTCCACCAGCAGCTCGACCGGTCCGGCCACCTGCTCTCCACCCGGCAGATCGCCACCGTCATCGGCCACCCCGGCCCCCACCACGCCCCCACCGCCCCCGACAGGAGCGCCCAGTGACCACCACCGACACCGACCCGACCATGCGGCCCGACCCGTTGGAGCGCTTTGGCGCCGTCCTGATCGAGCGTCTGGGTGCGGCCTGGGTGCCCGACACCCGGCCCGGCGACCGGGCGGTCACCCTCCTGCACACCGTCACCGACCGCAGGATCGTCGCCGACCCGTACCAGGGCCGGATCATCCTGCAGGCGCGAACGGAGACCACCGACGCCTTCACGCCGACCGGCGCCTACACCCCGGACCTGACCGGACACGAGGACCTCGAGGACTGGCTGTCGACCGGCGACCTCACCGACGCGAGCGCCGTCCTGGCCGCCGTGGTCCACCAGCTCCTCGCGCAGCTGCCCGCCGAACCCGGCGACACCGCGGCCGAGGAGGTCCTCGCGACCCAGGCCGGCGAGCTCGCCGAGAAGGCAACCGGGTTCGCCGCCCAGCTGATCCGCCAGCAACCCGTCCGGGACGCCGCGCGCGAGATCTACCGCCTGGCCGCCCAGCTCGTGGAGACGGCCGACGTCGTCGACGACCACCGCGGCTACTGACTACGTGAGAGCACTCCGTGCCGCCCCACCCCGAGCCCACACGCCCCGAGGGGTGGGGCGGACGCGGTGGCCCCTCACGGCCTGTTCAGCACACCGCCGGACCATCGGCACCCCGACACGAAAACGCCCCGAGGCAGACGTCATGGCGTCCAAACCGGCGCCTGCCCCGGGGCTGAGCCCGTCCCGTACACGACGAGAGGGAGACCCCAGTATGGACCCCGTCACACAGCTGCGGACCCGGATCGGGACCCGCGCACTCCTGCTGACCACAGCCGCCGTGCCGCTCACCGGCTGGGCCGTCCACGCCACCGCCCTGCACCGGCGCCTGGCCGTCACGAAGCGCGACCCGCTGACCGGGCTGCTGCGCCGCGACGCCTACACCCACCGTGCCCGCCGTCTTCTGGCCCGCCACGGCGATGACGCGGTCGTGGCCATGGTCGACGCCGACAGCTTCAAGGCGATCAACGACCAGTTCGGGCACGCGGCCGGCGACACCGTCCTGGCCGCGTTCGGCGCCCGCCTCACCGCCTGGGCGGCCGACGACTCCGCGCTCGTCCTGGAGCTCCCTGCCGCTCGCAGGGTCCAGCGCCTGGAGCAGCTGGTGCGGATGCTCCACACCCCGGTCGTCCTCGACGACGGCCACACCATCGACGTCGCCGCCTCGGTCGGCGCCGCGACCCCAGCAGCCGTCGGCTCCCGCGACCTGTACGCGTTGCAGCGGGCCGCCGACGCCGCCTTGTACGACGGCAAGCACACCGGCCGCCCGGTCCTCGCGACCACAGCGCACGCTGCGGTCCCGTCCGTCAACGGGCGCCGCCGCGGCCGGCCGGGCACGACCGCGTGGGGGGACGGGCGGCATGAGCGACCCCGCCCTCCTCACCGACCCGGGCACCTGGGTGCGAGGCATCACGATCCGCCAGCCCTGAGCCACCTGCATCCTCGCCGGGAAGACCCCCGAGAACCGGCCCGCGAACTGGCCGTGGCGCGGCTGGGTCCTCCTCCACGCCGGGAAGGCGAAGCCCGACCCCGCCCTGCTGCGCGACCCGCTGGTGGCCACCGCCATCCGCGGCCGCGAGCTCCACCGCGGCGCGGTCATCGGCGTCGCCCGGCTCACCGACTGCCACCTCGACCAGGGGCCTGAGCACTGCACCAGCCCCTGGGCGCAGCGTGACGCGCATCTCCTGGTCCTCGACGACGTCCGCGAGCTGCCCCTCCCGGTGCCCGCCATCGGCGCGCTCCCCGCGTGGAGACCGACGCCCGAACTCGTCGCCCAGGTCCTCCAGCAGCTGCCCGACCTGCGACCGTGACCGCCCGGCGCCGCAACCCCCGCACGGTGCCCACCCCGCAGCCGGAACAGCCCGCGGTGCCGGTCCAGCTCCTCAACTGGCGCGACGCCCGGCACTTCGGTCAGCCCGCCCCGTGCGTGCTGTGCGGCACCACCACCCCGCTGAGGTCCCACGCCCAAGAGCCCGCCCACAAAGTTTGCGCGGAGCTCTGGAACTTGCGGCACCCCGGCGAGATGCGGTTCGTCTCCGACCCGCCCAAAGGCGGCACGACGACCGACCACGCCTGACTCCCCGCACCTCCAGCCGGAGGCACCCATGAGCAGCCCCGACCACGACGTCGACCACGCCCTCGCCTACCCCGAGCCGCTGGCCTCCCCGCTCTGGCACCGCCACGGCCCGAAGACCCGCCCGCTCACCGACGCACAGCGCCAGCGCAACTGCGAGCTTTTCGCCCAGCACCGCCCCCGGCCCCGCTCCCCTCGCACCACCGAGACCCTGGCGGAGGCCAGCTGATGGACACCAGATACTGTGCCGTCGATGGCTGGGTCGACGCGATCCCCTCCCCCGGCCCGCGCGACACCGCCACGTTCGACCTGATCGTCCCCGCCGACCTCGACGCCGTCGAGGAAGACATCCACGACACGATCGTCACCTGCACCAGCGGCGACCCCAGGATCGTCCACGAGCTGCTGACCGCCATCCAGCCTGGCGACCTGCTGCGAGCGACCGGCACCCTGGTCCGCCCGTCGGCGCCTGGCGAGCCCGCCCTGCTTGTCGTCGACGCCCTGGAGATTCTCGACACCGCACCGATCCCGGTGCTGCGGGAGATGGTGCTCGACCGGTACGGCGACTACGTCGTCATCTTCGACGCCGACACGGACACCGTGCCCGTCTTCACGGCGCTCGGGCAGTGGGTCGGCCTGGCGGACAACCCCGACACCATCACCGCCCTCATCGACCTCCATGAGCGCGCGAACGGCGGCGGCGCCTGATGGGCCTGCGTCCCGGTCAGTCCCTCGTGGTCACCGATATCACGCGATAGCGCCACCCGGAGCGCCGCTCCCCGCCCTTCCCGGCCGGACGTGCGGCGCTCCACACGTTCCCGCCCTTCATCTCGAGCAGGAGACTCCCCTTGCATCCGATCCGTTTGATCTCGTTCGGCTACCTCCACCTGCCCACCGGCCCGGACGGCTCCCCTGTCCCGCCCGTCGCCGATCGGATTGAGGACGTCCGCGACCGGCTCCGCGACCCCGCCGCCGCCCGCGACATCCTCGACCTCGACGGCCTCAACCCCCGCGTCCAGGACATCGTCCTCGCAACCCACGGCGCCCGAGAACTGCTCGCCAACCTCACCGACTACGCCAACCTCCCCGCCAGCCCCCGCAGCATCGCCATCGGCTGCGCGGGAGGGAAGCACAGGGCCGCCGGCCTCACCGAACTCCTCGCTCGGGAACTCCGCGCCCGCGGCCGTCAGGTCGACGTCGAACACCTCCACGTCTATCTCCCCCGCGTCCTCAAGCAGTCCGACACCGGGGCGAGCGCATGACCGCCACCGGCCTGTACGACCTCGCGACCAGCGAGGGTCAGGACGGCACCGTGCACCCCGCGGAACAGATCTGGACGCCCGACCAGGATCCGGCCGTCCTCGGCTTCACCCCGGTCCTCGGCGGCCTGCACATCACCGGCCTGCCCGCCCCGGAAGCCAACGACGGCGACCACCCCGCCCTCTTCGTTCTCCTCGGACACCACCGCTGGGCCACCACCATCCACGCCGCCGCCCTCTACATGCAGCGTGCCCACGCCTGGACCCGCTGGTGCCTCTACCCCGGCGATGACCCCGACGATGTCATCCCTCGCATCCCCCGCGCCGTTCACGCCCACGCCACGATCCACTGCCACCCCACCGGGACCTGGCGCCTCGCCTGGGCCCGGCCTGACGAGCCCGGAGCCGTCCCGGCCACCGCCATGCGACACCCTGCTGCACCAGTGACCAGTGTCGCGATGCCCAACCCCGATCGGGACCTCCAGGCCGCAGTCTGGGCTCGCTGACTTCCACTACCAGGTTCTAGGCCGGTGTTCGCGTGAACGTGCGCGGGCACCGGCCTTTTTGCGCTCTGAGCCCGATGAGTCACGGAGGTGGGACAGGAGAGAGGCAAGGGCACGTCATCCCAGCGGGCGGGTGTCTACGTACACGAGAGGGACGGAGGACTCGATCCGGCGCTGAGTCACAGCTGTCCTGTCTCGGCGAGGTTCGACCCGTCTCAGTGAACATTGACCAGCGTTGTCAGTCAGGCTGGGTGAAGCACAGCCATGGCAATCTCACGCACGCGGTCCGGTGTGATCCCGGTGCGCTGTTCGACGGCGAGAGGATGGTCGGTGGGCTCCAGCTCGATGAAAGGCCGCTTGCCGACCGGTCGAGTGTGGGCGTTGGTCTTCAAGTTGGTGGTGCTCTCGGGATAGAGCGCGAGCTCGGTGCTGAGCCAGCCGAAGTACGGCTTCTCGGTCTCGCGGCCTTCCGTGTTCCACACCTCAAGAGCACGGGCGAAATTGTGCTTGCTCAGAGAGACCCAGACGCCCCAGGAGAAGACGTCCTGGCTGCCGATCACAGGTATCTCGATCAGACCCTTGATGAAGAAGTGCTGGCCCTTGATCACGCACTGGTCGGATGACAGTAGGCAGTCCGGATCACTCTCGAAGCTGGGATCCCATACGTCAGGGGCCATCGTCGAGTAGCTCAGGGGGAGCTCTGCGTGGTGCTCGCCGCAGCATGAGCACGTGAAACCCAGATCGTTGGACATGGCGCGACCCTACCGAGCACCTGCGAGGGGTCACCCCGCACCATCGCTAGCGGCGCAGCTTCGCCTGCGGGTCGTAGCAGGTGAGACCCATCGACGAAGCGACCTCCGCAGCGTGGGCGGATGCCTCGTCGGCCATGCTCCAGCGCATGGGGAAGTAGATCAACGGGCCGCGGGCCTCCCCGATCAGCGGAGCGGTTGACCACGGTGAGGTGTCATCGTCGTCTTCGGCAAGGTCCGGCCACCGCTCCAAGAGCGCGGCGACGAAGGCCGCTATGCGCTCAGACGGAGGAACCGCAGGCTCTTCCGTGTCCATGAAGCGGTCATACAGACCGTGGAAGCACTGGGCCGCAGCAGCGTCATCCGTCGGCCGCTCGCCCTCCCACACGGCAAGGTCATAGCTCATGGGCGCAGCCTGCCATGCCTCACTGACAGCCGGACCGGCGAACTAGATCACCACGGCAGGGTCAGATCGCCTCAGGCGAGACAGCCCTGCCTGGTGAAACTTCGATGAGACGAGAAGGCCGGTCGTCAGACTTCGGTGAGACCGGTGCATCTTCAATTGAGACAGGCCAACAGCAGAGACAGGACTGGGACGTGACGACCGGCCCCTCGAGCGAGTTATCACGGCGTGATAGGTCGGGGGGCCGTCCGGGCCGGCAGCGGGGTTATCACGGCGTGATAGCGCAGTGGGTCGGCTGAGACGGCTGAGGGGGTATCACGGCGTGATAGCCCACAGAAGATTCGTAACCTTGCTAACGAGTCAATGGCAGAAGTTGATCTAATCCGTTAGTACAGTGACGTCCATGACGTCACCTGACACGGGCGGCGACCGGGAGAAGGTCGTCACCAAACTCACTACCTCCCTCCGGCAGGATCTGAAGGTCCGTGCCGCTCTCCACGGCCTCGACATGCAGAACGCGGTCGAAGCAGGCATCACCGCCTGGCGCAGCCTGGGCTCGAACCCTGCCCCCGTCGACACCGCCGGCGCGGAAACCTACGCCACCTTCCTGCCCGCCGGCCTGTGGGACGGCTTCCGCGACGACTGCAAGAACCGCGGGGTCTCCCTCACCCAGGGCATCGCCCAGGCCGTCACCCTCTGGCTCGACGGCAACCCTGTCCCCGAGGTCAAGCGCCCCGCCACGGTCCGGCGCATCATCGTCTGCAACCAGAAAGGCGGCGTAGGCAAGACCGCCGTGACCGCCGGCCTCGGCGAAGCCCTCGCGGAAGACCCCGCCGCGCTCGTCCCCGTCCGGGTCTCCAAGCACTTCGCCGCCCTCCTCGAGGATGACGACCGCCCTGAGGACCCGCTCGCCCTGGAGGACCTCCCCGGCCTCGGCCAGCGAGTCCTTCTCGTCGACTTCGACCCTCAGAGTCACCTCACCAAGCAGCTCGGCCACGAGCCCCTCCCCATGCATGGCGACTCCCTCACCAACCATATGGCCGGTGAAGGAAAGGGCGCACTCGCTGACCTCATCGTCGCTGTGGACGAAGACCGCTTCGGGAACCGGCTGCACCTTCTGCCGGCCTGCACCGACGCCTTCCTTCTCGACGTCCGCCTTTCCTCGGTCCGTGCCCGGGAATCAGCCCTCGAACGGGCCCTGCGTGCAGTCGAAGCCGACTACGACGTCATCCTCATCGACTGCCCGCCGAGCCTCGGTCTCAGCATGGACGCCGCTGCCTACTACGGGCGCCGCCGCGACAACGAGGAAGCTGGCAACTCAGGCGCCCTCATCATCGTCCAGGCCGAAGACAGCAGCGCTGACGCCTACGGCCTGCTGACCTCGCAGATCGAAGACATGCGAGGCGACCTCGCCCTCGACATCGACTACCTCGGCCTCGTCGTCAACCACTACGACGCCCGGCGCGGCTACATCGCCACCTCCTCCCTCCAGTCCTGGATGGACATAAAGGATCCTCGCGTCGTCGGCGTCATCGGAGACCTCAAGGAACAGAAGGAAGCCGTCCGCGCCAAGCGCCCCCTCCTCGCCTACGCACCCCGATGCGAGCAGTCCGTCGCCCTCCGAGCCCTCGCCCGGGAGATCAGCAAGTGAGCAAGGCCAAGAACCTCGGCGCCGGCGCCTCCTTCGCGCAGGCCCGACCCATCAGCGCCCGGCGCGCAGCGATCGGTGCCGCCACAGGCGCACCCACCGAAGGCGTTCCGGATCCCACCGAGCTCGCCCTCGACCTCATCAGCCAGAACCCCGACAACCCACGCGAGGAACTTCGCGATCTCGAAGGCCTGGCCGACAGCATCCGCGAGATCGGGCTCGTCAACTCCATCACCATCGCCACCCTCGACTCCTATCTGGCCGAACGGCCCGACCGAGCCGGCGACGTGGACGAAGGCGCGCGATACATCGTCGTCGACGGCCACCGACGGCTCGAAGCCGCACGGATCGCCGGCGCCGCCACGATCCGGGTCAGCGTCAACGACGCCCTGGCCGCCACCGACGAAGCCCTTCTCGAAGCCGCGTTCGTGGCCAACGTCCACCGCGACGACATGAACCCCATCGAGCAGGCCCACGCGCTCAAGACACTCGTCGCGTTCTACGGCTCGCAGAACAAGGCCGCCAAGCGCCTCGGCATCGCACAGTCGACCATCTCCTCCAAGCTCTCGATCCTCGACCTGGACCTCGAACTCCAGGCAGACCTCGTCGAAGGCCGACGGACGATCGAACACGTCCGCAACCTCTCCAAGCTGCCCCCCGATGAGCAGCGCGCGAAAGCCGACGCCCGAGCGGAAGCCGCTGAGCAGAAGTCAGCGGCCAAGCGTGACCTATCACGCCGTGATAGCTCGACCCCGGAGGCCAAGGAGCTCACCACAGACGAGGTGCCCGCGCCCCGAGCCCCGACTGAAGCACCGGTGCCCACGCCGGCGCAGAGTTCCGTCCCGGACCGTGGGGCCGAGCCGGTTTCAGCCGGTGGGGGAGTGACAGCCTCAGCGGTGCCGTTGAACGACGGCGCAGCGCTGATGGATCTCGCCTTTGACGGCCTGGCTCCTGGACAGCGTGGTGTCTTCATCCAGCACTACTTCAAGCGCATCGCGGGAGTCGATGCCGTCGTGGCAGACCTCCGGACCGACCTCGAGCGGCATGCACGCGCCTCGCTGGCGGCGATCCTCCAGCAGGTCGCCGCGGGACTGCTCGAAGAGCGCTAGCCAAGGCTGGCTGGGTCTCCGCCCCTACTGGGGCGGAGACCCAGCTCTCCGGTTCTGACTACGGTGACGGCCCTTGCTCTTCGATGCGGCGAAAGCGTCGGCGTTGGGCGGAAGCGGGGTGAACGGCACCTGGCCCCAGGTCCTCACCCGGCTCCAGTCCCTGGCTGACGCGGAGGGTGCCAGCGTCTGGGAGCTGAGCGTCGACTCCACGGTGTGCCGCGCCCACCAGCATGCGGCCGGGGCCCCGAAATGGGGCGACCTGCAGAAGGAACCGCCGGGCGGCGTGTTCACCGAGCTCGTTGATCATGAGCTGGGACGGTCGCGCGGCGGGTTCACCACCAAGCTGCACTTGGCTGTCGAGCAGGGGCAGAAACCCATGTCGATCGTGGTGACGGCAGGACAGCGCTGGGACTCGCCGCAGTTTGCACCCGTGCTGGAGAAGGTCCGCGTGCCCCGCATCGGACCGGGCCGGCCACGCGTCCGTCCCGATCGCGTGCGGGCCGACAAGGCGTACGCCTCCCGCAGAAACCGCGCCTACCTGCGCCGACGGGGGATCCGCTGCACCATCCCCGACAAGGCCGACCAGGAACGCAACCGCCAGAAGCTCGGATCCCGCGGCGGCCGACCTCCGCATTTCGACCCGACCG
Source organism: Streptomyces sp. NPDC047974 (assembly GCF_040653375.1). Taxonomy (NCBI): domain Bacteria; kingdom Bacillati; phylum Actinomycetota; class Actinomycetes; order Kitasatosporales; family Streptomycetaceae; genus Streptomyces; species Streptomyces sp. NPDC047974. The sequence goes on along the minus strand of NZ_JBEZNU010000064.1, from coordinate 1,178 downwards.
ACTACCGCCAGCACCACGCGGTCGAGTGCGGGATCAACCGCCTCAAGAGACACCACGCTGTCGCCACGCGCTACGACAAGCTGGCGGTCCGCTACGAGGCGACCGTCCTCGTCGCGGCCATCAACGAATGGCTGTGATCCTCGGCCGTCACGCGGTGGGATCCACGTTCCACGCCGCGGGCAGTTCGCTGCCGCAGAAGACACAGACGAAGTCGCCCTCGCGCACGATGCTGCGCTCCTGGCAGTCGGGGCACCGCCGGAACACCACCTCGTGGGTGAAGCTGGAGGGCCGCCGGAGCTCTACAGCATCCAGAGCACGGGCCACCTCCGCCCAGGAGCTGACGTCCGGGCAGTACCCGGTGGACTGGTTGCTGACCTCGGTCACGGTCCACCGGTCTGCCTCGCTCATGAAGCTGATCTCGCCGGCACTCAGAACCATGTCTCCGCCGGCACAGGCCACGTGCTCGCTTCGCCGCGGCGCCAGCCGAAGCACACCGTCCATAGCGACCACGAAGGTGAACGGTTCGGCCTGCTCCGCCCCCGATTGCTCCACGATCCAGCCACCGAAGTCACCCGCCGAGCCGATCCGACGGGCACCGTCACCAAGACGGACCGCAGCCTTCAGCTCGACCGGTCCGACATATCGATATCCCCGCCCCCGCCCGCTCACGTCAGCCAACCTAGAGCACTCCCGACACACGCCCTAGTGGGATTGTTCCCATGCTTGGATGATGGGGGCGGGGATGCGGCCGCGGTCGGGTACGTCGTAGCCCTGGGTCCGGGCCCATTCCCGGATGGCACTGGTGTTGGTGATCGCACCGCTCGGGCTGGACGTGGGTGGGGAGTCGGCGTCGGCCGAAGGTGCTGGAGTGAAGAACGCGCCGTGGCTGAGGATGTCGCGAGGGAAGACCGTCGGGTGCTCGACGCCGCTCAGGAGCGCGAGGAGGAACGAAGTGAGGTCGCCGTCATGGGTGTACCAGACGTGTCCGTCGGCCTCGTTGACGGTGATGGTCCAGGAGTCGGGTTCTGCTGCTGGTGTGGTGATCCAGAAGAGTTGGTTGCCGTTGTCAGTCACTCCGACGGCGAAGAGGTCCTCGGGTCGGTGCGGCATGGGGTAGGTGCCGCTGTCGCGATCCTTCACCAGTTGCCCGCGTAGTTGCGAGGGCATCGGGCCGGTCA
>NZ_JBEZNU010000063.1:0-14632 GCF_040653375.1 Streptomyces sp. NPDC047974 | reverse complement strand
GCGGCGATGGCGTTCTGCAGGGCGGTGTACTGCTTGTCGCCGGTGCCGGCGTTGACGAGTTCGACGTCGACCTTGGGGTACTTCTTCTCGAAGTCCGCCGCGACCTTCTTCAGGGTGGGTTCCCAGGCCCAGACCGTCACCTTGCCGCCCTTCTCCAGCGCGGCGGCGATGTCCTTCGGGCCCGTGGTGCCGCCGGTGCCGGCGTCCGAGTCGTCGGAGCCGCAGGCCGTGGCGGTCAGCGAGAGCGTGGCGAGCACGGCGAGGGCGCCGAGCAGTCTGCGGGAGGTGTGGGTGCGCATGGAAGGTGCTCCTGGTCGGTGGTGCGGGCGGGGAGGGTTCTCCGGGAGGAGGATCGGGGGTGCGCGGTCATTCCTTGACGCTGCCGGCGGCCAGGCCGGACTGCCAGTACCGCTGGAGCAGCAGGAAGACGGCCACGATCGGGACGATCGTCAGCAGGGAGCCGGTGACGATCAGGTCGAAGACGGCCTCGCCGCCGGCGGTCTGGGCCTGGGCGTTCCAGGCGTTGAGACCGAGGGTCAGCGGGTACCAGTCGGGGTCCTTGATCATGATCAGCGGAAGGAAGTAGTTGTTCCAGGTCGCGACCATGGAGAACAGCAGCACGGTGACGGTGCCGGGCACGAGGAGCGGCAGCGCGATCGTGAAGAAGGTGCGCAGCTCGCCGGAGCCGTCGATGCGCGCGGCCTCCAGGAGCTCGGTGGGGACGGCTTCGGCGGCGAAGACCCACATCAGGTAGAGCCCGAAGGGGGAGATCAGGGAGGGGATGATGACGGCCCACGGGGTGTTCGTCAGGCCCATGTTGCTGAACATCAGGAAGGTGGGCACCGCGAGGGCCGTGCCGGGGACGGCCACGGCTCCGATGACGACGGCGAAGACCGCCTTGCGGCCGGGGAAGTCGTACTTCGCGAGGGCGTAGCCGCCGAGGACGGCGAGGACCGTGGCGCCGCCCGCGCCGACGGCGACGTACAGCAGGGTGTTGAGCAGCCAGCGGACGAAGACGCCGTCGTCGTAGGTGAGCGTGCGGGTGATGTTGTCCCACAGGTCGAAGTCGTCGGCGAACCACAGCCCGAAGGAGTCGAGCAGTCCCCGCTGGCTCTTGGTGGCGTTGATGACCAGCCAGGCGAGCGGGAGCAGGGTGTAGACGAGGACCAGGCCGGTGAGGAGGGTCAGCGGGACGCTGCGCCGGGGGTTGAGCGGGGTGTGCGGGCGCCGTCGGCGGCGCCCGTCCGCGGCGGGGCGGGCGCGGTGCGCGGAGGCGGGGACCGCACCGGTCCGCGGCTCCGCGGACGGGGTCGGCTCGGCGGCCGCGGTGGTCATGGAGGTGGTCATGGCTCAGCCCTTCCGCATGCCGCGCAGCTGGACCGTGTAGGCGATGATCGCGGTGATCACGCCCATCACGATCGCCACGGTCGCCGCGTAGTTGTGCTGCTGGCCCGAGAAGGACAGCGAGTACGTGTAGAGGTTGGGAGTCAGGTCGTTGGTGATGGCGTTGGGGGCGAGCTTCTGCAGGATGCTCGGCTCGTTGAAGAGCTGGAAGCTGCCGATGATCGAGAAGATCGTGGCGATGACCAGGGCGCTGCGGATGGCCGGCAGCTTGACCGAGGTCACGATCCGCCACTCGCCGGCGCCGTCGATCGCCGCCGCCTCGTAGAGCGAGCGCGGGACGACCTTGAGGGCGGAGTAGAAGATCAGCATGTTGTAACCGACGAACTCCCAGGTGACGATGTTGCCGATGGAGGCGAGGACCAGGGAGGGGGAGAGCGGGTTGGGCAGGCTGATGCCGAACGCTTCGTTGATGTTGCCCACCAGGCCGAACTGGTCGCCGTACATGAAGCCCCAGATGAGGCTGGCGACGACGGCGGGCACGGCGTACGGCAGGAAGATCGAGACGCGGAAGAAGGTCTTGCCGTAGAGCCGGCCGCTGTCGATCGCGAGGGCCGCGAGGAGCGCGATGCCCAGCATGATCGGCACCTGCACCAGCAGGAAGAGGCCGACCCTCGTCAGGCCGTCCCAGAAGCGGGGATCCGTCAGGGCCTCGCCGTAGTTGTCGAGACCGACGAAGGAGGTGCCGCCGATGAGCCGGTCCTGGAACAGGCTCAGGTATCCGGCGTACCCGATCGGGGCGAGGAAGACGAGGCCGAAGACCGCGACGAACGGGCCGGCGAATCCCCAGCCCACGAGGGCCTCCTTGCGGAGGCGGAAGCGGGCTCGTGGGCGGGGCGGTGGTGCTGCCGTAGCGCGCGTCGACAGGAGCGTCATGGCTGGGTCCTAGCGTCGGTGACCGGGCGGTCCGGAGACGGGAGCGAAGTGGGGGGCCTGAGGCGGAGGGAGGCCGGAGGCCGAGAACCGACCCTGCGAGAGGGCTGGCCGACGAGAAATGTTTACGTAATCATCGGTAGCGTGATGGTGACATTCCCGCTGGGGGGCGTCAAGCACGAAGTGGCAGCGAATGAGAGGGAATCGGGTGACCGAGCAGAATGAGACCGGCCGGTCGGCGGCGGGCGGGACCGGCGGCCGGAAGGGGACGCGGGCCAGGCCGCGCCGCATCTCCATGGCGGACGTCGCCCAGCGGGCGGGGGTCTCCTCGCAGACGGTGTCGCGCGTCTCCAACGGGGACGCGGCCGTCGTCGAGGCCACCCGGAAGCGGGTCCTCGACGCGATGAAGGAGCTGGGCTACCGTCCCAACAGCGCGGCTCGCGCCCTCAAGCGGGGTGACTTTCGAGCCATCGGCGTCATCACGATGGGACTCACCAGCACCGGCAACGTCCGGACCCTGGACGCCATAGCCGGCTCGGCGTCCCGCGCGGGGTACGCGGTCACGCTCATCCCGCTCGACGCGCCCACCCAGGACAACGTCAAGGGGGCGTTCACCCGCCTCGACGAGCTGGCGGTCGACGCCGTCGTGCTGATCATGGAGGTGCACCTGCTCGACGCCGCCGCCCTCACCCTGCCGCCGCACGTCAAGGTGGTCGTGGTGGACTCCGACGCCACGGACTTCCCGGTGGTGGACACGGACCAGCGGCAGGGCGCCCGCGCCGCGGTGCGGCACCTGCTGGGCCTCGGGCACGGCACGGTGTGGCACGTCGCGGGGCCCCAGGAGTCCTTCGCCGCGGGCCGCCGCGCCGAGGCGTGGGAGGAGGCGCTGCGCGAGGAGGGGTGCGCGGTGCCGCCCGTGCTGCGCGGGGACTGGACCCCCGAGTCGGGTTACGAGGCCGGCCTGAGGCTGGCCGACGAGCCCGGCTGCACGGCGGTCTTCGTCGCCAACGACCAGATGGCCCTCGGCGTGCTGCGGGCCTTCCACGACCGCGGGGTGCGCGTCCCCCGGGACGTGAGCGTCGTCGGCTTCGACGACGTCCCGGAGGCCGCCTCCTTCATTCCGCCCCTGACCACGGTCCACCAGGACTTCGCGCAGGTCGGAGCGCTGTGCGTCGAGGCCGTGCTGCGGGAGCTGGCGGGCGAGACGGTCACGGGGGTACGCCTCGTGCCGACCACCCTGGTGGAGCGGAGCAGCACCGCGCGCGCCGGCGGGCGCGGACGGGAGAGCTGACACCGCGCGCCCGCGCGGGAGCCCCGCCGACGGTGGGGTCGACGTCGGCGGGCGCGCCGGACCGGCCGCGGGCCGGGCCGCGCGGCGGCCGGGCGGGAGGGGCCCGGGCGCCTCAGGCGGAGGTGCCGGGCCGCGGGGGAGCCGTGCTGGAGCGGATCACGAGGACGGGTTCCACCGCCCGCCGCAGCGGTCCGTCCGTGCGGCCCTCGATCTGGTCGAGCAGCAGCGCGACGCAGTGCTTGCCGACCACCTCGAAGTCCTGGTGCACGGTCGTCAGGGGGGTGGGGAGGTAGGCGGCCTCGGCGATGTCGTCGAAACCGGCCACGCTGACGTCCCCGGGCACGGTCCTGCCCGCCTCGTGCAGGGCGCGCGTCAGGCCCATCGCCATCTGGTCGTTCGCGGCGAAGACGGCCGTGACCTCCGGCCGCCGGGCGAGGTCGAGCCCGGCCCGGTAGCCGGACCGCGCCGACCAGTCCCCGTACACCGGCGGCGGCACGGGCGCGCCCGCGTCGGCCAGGGTGCGGCGCCAGGCTTCGGCGCGCCTGCGGGCGGCGAAGGAGTCGACCGGGCCCGCGAGGTGCCAGACCGTGCGGTGGCCGAGGCCGAGCAGGTGGGAGACCACGCTCTGCGACCCGTGAGCCTGGTCGAAGTCGACATGGGGGTGGTCGTGGCCGGTGTCGCCGTCGGCGACGACCACCGGCATGGCGGGCGGCAGGCGCAGCGACGGGGTGTCCAGCATCTGCGACTCGACCAGCACGATGCCGTCGACGGACTGCAGCATCAGGTGCTGGAAGGCGTGGCGCACCGCGGCCTCGGTCTGGGCGCGGACGCCCATGAAGTTCACGGAGAAATCCGCCTCGCGGGCGGCGTCGGCGATGGCGCCGAGCGTACGGGCGTTGCCGTGCGCGCCCATGCCGAAGCTGACCACGCCCAGAGCCCCGAACCGGCCGGTGACCAGGGCGCGGGCCGCCGTGTTGGGGCGGTATCCGAGCGCCTGCATGGCGGAGAGCACCTTCTCGCGGGTGGCGGAGTCCACGTTCTGCCGGTTGTTCGCCACCCGGGAGACCGTCTGCGAGGAGACGCCCGCCATCGTGGCGACGTCCGCCATGGACGGCCACTGGCGGGCCGGCCTTGATCGGGGCGACCGTGTTCTGTTGTCCGTCGCCATGCGCGCGACCCTCCGCCGGAAGACATCAACGGCCTCCGCGCGGAGGCTCCTCGTTATGTTGGCGTAAACATACCGACCGGTCAAACTTCGCCGGATCTTGTCCGAATCCTTGACAGCCCCGACGGGCCCTCCCAAACTCTCGACCCAAGCGCTCGTGTTAACGCGAACACGGCGAGGTGACATCTCCGTGTAACCCGGTGGTCACCATCCGTCGGCGATGCCTGACCCATCCGCGGCGATCACCCCGCCCGCCACGTGAGGCACCGGCGCGCCCCACCCACCCGCAGGACGCCTCCGCACCGGAGGTGTGCCTCCGCCTGCCCCATCCCCCACCCGTCACTTCCTCCCCAGACCGCGAGGTACGCGCTCATGCGACGCACATCCTCGGGGACGGCCACCGTGCTGACCGCGCTCTGTGCCGTTCTCCTCTCCCTCCTCGGCTCCGCCGGAACCGCCCACGCCGCCGCCGTCACCGTCACCAACGCCACCCAGTTCACCGATCCTGCGGGCAACCCGGTCCACGCCCACGGCGGCGGGGTCCTCAAGGTCGGCTCGTACTACTACTGGTTCGGCGAGAACCGCCACGCCGACAACAGCTTCCGGTACGTCTCCGCCTACCGCTCCACCGACCTGAAGACGTGGGAGTTCCGCCACCACGTCCTCACGGAGAGCACGCACCCCGAACTCGTGGGGGCCAACATCGAGCGGCCCAAGGTCGTCTACAACGCCGCGACCGGCCAGTTCGTGATGTGGATGCACAAGGAGGGCAGCGCCACCGACTACTCGGAGGCGCGTGCCGCCGTCGCGGTCTCCTCGACCGTCGACGGGGACTACTCCTGGAAGGGCAGCTTCCGCCCGCTCGGCCACATGTCCCGTGACATCACCACGTTCGTCGACACCGACGGCACGGGCTACATGATCTCCGCGGCCAACGAGAACGCCGACCTGCACGTCTACCGGCTGACCTCGGACTACACCGCCATCGACGCCCAGGTGAACAAGCTGTGGGCCGGGCAGTGGCGGGAGGCACCCGCGATGTTCAAGCGCAACGGCGTGTACTTCCTGCTCACCTCCGGAGCCACCGGCTGGTCCCCCAACCAGCAGAAGTACGCCACCGCCACCAGCATCACCGGCGCCTGGACCGGCCTGCAGGACATCGGCGACTGGAACACCTACGGCTCCCAGACCGCGTACGTCCTGCCGGTCCAGGGCACGTCCGGCACCTCGTACCTCTACATGGGCGACCGCTGGGGCAACTCCATGGGCGGCATGGTCAACGACTCCCAGTACGTCTGGGCCCCGCTGAAGTTCCCCACGAACACCACCATGACCATGGACTACCACCCCCAGCTCGCCATCGACACGGCCGCCGGCACGGTCCAGGGCCTCGGAACCTGGGAGACGCTGAAGGCCTCGCACAGCGGCAAGTGCGCCGACGTCGCCGACCGCTCCACCGCCGACGGCGCCGCCCTCATCCAGTGGGGCTGCGGCAACAGCGTCAACCAGCAGTTCTGGCTCAAGTCCGCCGGCAACAACCGGGTGCAGATCGTGGCCCGTTACAGCGGCAAGTGCCTCGCTCCGCAGGGCGGCTCGACCGCCGAAGGCGCCGCGATCGCCCAGTACGCCTGCAACGGCACGTCCGCCCAGCAGTGGAGGGTGTCCGGCTCCGGCGGCACCGTGCAGCTGTCCTCCGTCCTGAGCGGCAAGTGCCTGGACGTCATGAACACGTCCACGAGTGACGGCACGCCGCTCATCCAGTGGAACTGCAACAGCAACGCCGCCAACCAGAAGTGGATCCGCACGGCCGCCTGACCGTCGTCCGGACCGCCACCGGGCAGGCCCCGGCCCCGCGCCGGGGCCTGCCCCCCCCCACCCGTCACCGCCCGTCCGCACCCGCCCGTCCGCACCCGCCCGCCGTTCGCGCGGCCCCCGGTGACCGACGACCCACTCAGGGAGACCGACCATGCCCCCCACCCGTGAACGCCCCCCGAACCGCATGCGCAGGAGCGGCACGATCCTGGGCACCGCCGCCGTGGCCGCGCTCCTCGCGACCGGCCTCACGCCGGCGGCGTCCGCCGCCGCCGAGGAGACCGGTCAGGCGGTGACCGTCCGCCCCGACCCCAGCTACCAGCAGCAGCCCTTCGAGGGCTGGGGTACCGCTCTCGCCTGGTTCGCCAACGTGACCGGGGGCTGGCCGGACGCCCAGCGCGACGCGCTCGCGGACGCCCTCTACGGCGCGGACGGCCTCGGCTTCACCATCGCCCGCTACAACATCGGCGGCGGCGACAGCCCCGAGACCACCCCCTACATGCGGGCCGGTGCCGCCGTCCCCGGCTGGTGGAACCGCCCGGGACCCGAGTCCCCCGACTGGTGGGACCCGAACGACCCCACCCACTGGAACCCGAACGCCGACGCCAACCAGCGATGGTGGCTCACCGCCGCCAAGGCGCGCGGCGCCGACACCTTCGAGGCCTTCTCCAACTCCGCGCCCTACTTCATGACCAACAGCGGTCTGGTCTCGGGCAACTGGAACGCCGGGGAGGACAACCTCCGCTCCGACCAGTACGAACGGTTCGCCGCGTACCTCTCGGGCGCCATGAAGCGCGCGCAGGACGCCACCGGTGTCACCTTCGACACCCTTTCCCCCATCAACGAACCCGACACCGACTACTGGGGGGCGGGCGGCCGGCAGGAGGGCTCCCACTGGGAACCCGCCTCCCAGGCGCGCATGATCACCACCATGCGGGACCGGCTGAACGCCGACGGCGTCACCACGCGCATCGCCGCCATGGACGAGACCAACCCGAACACCTTCCGCGCCAACTGGGACAGCTACGACCCGGCGGCCAAGGCCGCGATCGGCCGGCTCAACACCCACACCTACAGCACCGGCGGCCGGATGGGAGCGCGTGACATAGCCAAGGGGACGGCCACCCCCCTCTGGATGTCCGAGGTGGACCTCGGCGGCAGCGTCGGACAGAGCTTCACCGACATGAGCCCCGCCCTCGACCTCACCCAGCGCGTCAACGAGGACTTCCGCGAACTGGAACCCCGCGCCTGGGTCCTGTGGCAGGCCGTCGAGGACTACGAGAACATGACGCCGGGGCGCGAGAACTCCAACTGGGGCCTCATCCAGACCGACTTCACCCCCGCCGACGCGGCCACCGAGCCGCTCCGCAAGAACAAGAAGTACTGGGCGCTGGCGAACTACACCAAGTTCGTCCGACCCGGCGCCCGCGTCATCAACACCGACAACGCCGACACCTTCGCCGCCCTGCGGCCGGCCGGCCAGGGCGCGGTCGTCGTGCACACCAACCCCACCGGCGACCCGCAGCGCCTCACCCTGAACCTCGGCGGCTTCCAGACCGTCGGCACCGGGGCGGTCCAGCGCTACACCACCGACGGCTCCAAGAACCTCCACCGCGAGAGCGACCTCACCGCCGTCGGCAAGACGCTCACCGCCACCGTCGGCGCGGGCTCCGTCACCACCTTCGTCCTGCCCGGCGCGACCGGTGTGAACGTCTCCGACACCACCGCCCCCACCGGCGCCGCGCGGCAGCTGCTCAACGACCACAGCGGCAAGGCCCTTGCCGTCGCCACCAGCGGCGGTCAGAGCACCCTGGTCCAGCGCACCTCCAGCCCCGGCACCGCGGCGCAGCAGTGGAAGTTCACCAAGCTCTCCTCGACCGACTGGAGCAACACCGCCGCCTACCGGATCACCAGTGCCGCCAACGGCAAGGCACTCTCCGCCCAGGGCGACTCGCTCGCCCTGGTGAACGCGGGCACCTCCGCCGAGCAGAAGTGGATGCTCTCCACCACGGGCGAGGGCCGCCACACCCTGGTCAACGGCGCGAGCGGCAAGCTCCTCGACGTCAGCGGGGAGTCCACGAGCGACGGCGCGCCCGTCGGCGTCTACCGTCCGACGACCGGTGCCAACCAGTCCTGGACCTTCCGCTCCGTCGCCTCGGACACGTGGGTGCCGCTGCGGATGCGGCACAGCGGCAAGTGCCTGGACGTGACCGGAGCCTCGACCGCGGACGGCGCCCAGGTGGTCCAGTACACCTGCGGCGGGGCGACCAACCAGCAGTGGTCCCTGCGACCCGCCGGCGGTGGCTACGTCAACGTCGTCGCCCGGCACAGCGGCAAGTGCCTCGACGTCACCAACGAGTCGACCGCCGACGGTGCCGTCACCTTCCAGTACGCCTGCAACGACGGCGCCAACCAGCAGTGGGCGGTGCACAGGACGCCCGACGGCTTCGTCACCCTGCTCGCCCGGCACAGCGGCAAGTGTCTGGACGTGACCGGTGCCTCCACCGCGAACGGTGCCGCGGCCGTCCAGTCCACCTGCTCGGCCGCCCCGAACCAGCAGTTCACCACCTCGTAGCACCCCGGCCGGTCAGGCAGCCTCCCCCTGCCTGACCGGCCTCGTCCGCCGTGCACCGCCCGGGACGCTCGGGTGCCGCCCCCCAGACGGAGGTATGTATTCTGTTCGGATCTGATGCATTCGGTGGGTCTCGTGCCGACCGGTTCCCGCCCCAGGCGGATGACAGGGGAACGGAGGAATCGGTGCTTGCGCTGCAGCGGCGAGCGGTGATCCTCGACCTCGTGCGCCGGGACGGCGCCGTGCGGGTGGCCCACCTCGTCGAGCGGCTCGGGGTCTCGGACATGACCGTCCGGCGGGACCTGGAGGCGCTGGCGCGGTCCGGCTCCGTGGAGAAGGTGCACGGCGGAGCCGTCGCCACCTCGACCGCCACCACCGGCGAGGAACCCGGCTTCGAGGCCAAGGTCAACCTGGAGTCGGCGGCCAAGGCCGCGGTGGCCGCGGCGGCGGCCGACCTCGTGAAGCCGGGCAGCGTCGTGGCCGTGTCGGGCGGCACGACCGCCTTCGCGGTGGCGACCCGGCTCCGGCACATCCCCGGCCTCACCGTCGTCACCAACTCGCTGCCCGTCGCCGACCTGCTGCGCGGGTACGCCGAGGAGCCGGACGCGGGCGCCCCGACCGTACTCCTGACCGGCGGTGCCCCGACGAGGTCCGCGTCGCTGGTGGGGCCGCTGGCCGACCAGGCGATCCGCTCGCTGCGGGTGGACCTCCTGATCATGGGCGCCCACGGCGTGTCCGAGCGGGCGGGAGTGACCTCCCCGAACCTCGCCGAGGCGCAGACCAACCGAGCGCTGATCGACTCCGCGGCACGGTTCGCCGTGGTCGCGGATCACAGCAAGTGGGGCGTGGTGGGGCTCAGCCGGTTCGCCGGGCTCGACGAGATCGACTACTTCGTCTCGGACGACGCCCTCGACGAGGAGGCCCGGTCGGTCCTGAACCGCGAGGTGGGCCGGCTCGTCCTGGCCGACCGGGAGAGCGCCTGACGCTCCCCGGAGCCCCGGTGCGCGGAGAGGCCATGCTTGCCAGGCGAGCGCCAAAAGGGATAAATGTGGATTATGAGCGGAGAAAACGGCCCTCAGAGAGGTGATCCTCTCCAAAGCCCTGCCGGGGGACGCCGACGCCTCGGGTCGTGGCTGACCACCCGGAGCGTCGCTCGCCAGGTCTTCCTTCTCCAGCTGGTACTCGTCGTCCTCCTCGCCGCCGCGGCGGTCGTCGCGCTCGTCGTCCAGGCCCGCCGCGACACCATGGCCGACGCCCGGCACCGGACCGTCGCCGCCGCCCAGTCCTTCGCCCACGCCCCCGGTCTCGTACGGGCGCTGCAGAACGACTTCCCGACCATCGAACTCCAGCCCCTCGCCGAAGGCGCCCGCAAGGCCGCCGGCATCGACGCCCTGATCGTGTACGAGCTCGACGGCATCACACTGACCCACAGTGACCCCACCCAGCTCGGCAAGCACGTCATCGGGCCCTACGCCGAAGCCGCCGCCGGCCGTGCCTTCACCCGTACCTTCCAGGGCGCCCTGGGGCTCTCCGTGGTCTCCGCGGCCCCCGTCCGGGATGCCCGGGGGGACGTCGTCGCCATCGTCTCCGCCGCGGTGACGGTCGAGAAGGTCCAGGACTCGCTGGACCAGCAGCTGCCCGCCTTCCTGGGCAGCACGGCCGGCGCCCTCGCCCTTGCCGCCCTGGGCACGGGGCTGGTCAGCCGTCGGCTGCGCCGCCAGACCCACGGTCTGGGGCCGACGGAGATGACCCGGATGTACGAACACCACGACGCGGTCCTGCACGCCGTCCGCGAGGGCGTGCTCATCACCGGCCGGGACGGCCGGCTGCTGCTCGCCAACGACGAGGCGCGCCGACTGCTCGACCTGCCGGCGGACGTCGAGGGCCGCCGCGTCGCGGACCTCGGCCTCGACCCCGCCCTCTCCGCCCTCCTTGCCTCGGACCGGATCGCCACCGACGAGGTGCACCTCGCGGCGGACCGCCTCCTCGCTCTCAACAAACGGGTCGCCCTGCCCCCCGGGGGCCAGCACGGCAGCGTGGTGACGCTGCGGGACACCACCGAGCTGCGCTCCCTCTCCGGGCGGGCCGAGGTGGCGAGGGAGCGACTGAGCCTGCTGTACGACGCGGGGGTGCGCATCGGCACCACCCTGGACGTCGTGCGCACCGCGGAGGAACTGGCGGAGGTGGCCTCCGCCGGCTTCGCGGACATCGTCACCGTCGAACTCCTGGACCCCGTCCTGAGCGGGGAGGAACCCGCGGGGGCGAGTACCGAGCTGCGCCGGACGGCCATCGCCGGCCTCACCGAGGACCACCCCCTCTATCCCTCCGGGGAGCTGATCCGCTTCGTCCCCGGCTCGCCGGTCGACGTCAGCGTCACCGAGGGACGTTCCGTGGTGGAGAACGACCTCGCCTCCTCGGCCGCATGGCGCGCCCAGGACGAGACACGGGCCCGCCAGGTCCTCCGCCACGGCATCCACTCGCTGGCGGTCGTCCCGCTGCGCGCGCGGGGCGTGGTGCTGGGGGTGGCGAACTTCTGGCGCGCGGGTGCCTCACCGCCGTACTCGGACGAGGACCTGTCCTTCGCCGAGGAGCTGGCGAACAGGGCTGCGGTGTCCATCGACAACGCCCGCCGTTACACCCGCGAGCACGCGATGGCGGTCACCCTCCAGCGCAGCCTGATGCCCCGCAACCTCCCCGGCGACGAGGCGCTCGACGTGGCGTCCCGCTACCTGCCCGCCGAGGCGGGCGTGGGAGGCGACTGGTTCGACGTCATCCCGCTGCCCGGGGCCCGGGTGGCGCTGGTCGTGGGCGACGTCGTCGGCCACGGCCTGCACGCCGCGGCCACCATGGGCCGGCTGCGGATCGCCGTGCACAACTTCTCGGCCCTCGACCTCTCCGCGGACGAACTGATCCGGCGGCTGGACGAACTCGTGAGCCTCCTCGACCTCCGGGACGCGTCCTCCGGGGAATGGGAGGAGACGATCACCGGAGCAACGTGCCTGTGCGTCGTCTACGACTCCGTCTCCGGCGAGGTCTCCGTGGCCACCGCGGGGCACCTGCCGCCCGTGGTCGTCCGCCCGGACGGGAGCACGGACTTCCTGGCGCCCCCCGTCTCCCCGCCCCTCGGACTGGGCGCCGGCATGCCGGTCGAGACGGTCCGGACGACCCTGCCGGAGGGCTCCCGGCTCGTTCTCTACACCGACGGCCTCCTGGAGGACCGGACTCGGGACCCCGACGAGAGCCTGGACGCCCTGCGGAGGGCCCTCGCCGGGCCCGACCGCACGCCGGAGGAGACCTGTGACGCCGTCATCGACACGATGCTGCCCACCGGGGCGGGCGACGACGTCGCCCTGCTCGTCGCCTGCGTCCGCCGCATGGACGCCGACCGGGTCGCCGTCTGGGACGTGCCGCGCGACCCGGCGGCCGTGGGCCCGGTCCGCAACGCCTGCGCCCGCAAGCTGGCCGAGTGGGGCCTCGACGACATTTCGTTCGGTAGCGAACTCATCCTCAGCGAACTGATCACCAACGCCGTCCGCTACGGCCTCGAACCCATCCGGGTGCGGCTCCTGTACGGCAGCTCGCTGGTCTGCGAGGTCTCGGACGGAAGCAGCACCGCCCCGTACATCCGGCGCGCCAGCGACACCGACGAGGGAGGCCGCGGCCTGTTCCTGGTCGCCCAGTACGCCGAGAAGTGGGGCACCCGGTACTCCCCCCGGGGGAAGACCATCTGGGCCGCCCAGGCGACCGCACCGGGCGCGGGGCCCGACCTGGACCACCTGGGGGAGGACGACATCCTCGGCCAGTGGGACGACGTCGAGCTGTGAGGGCCCTCCGGCCCGGCGGAGCGGGGAAGCTCCGCACGGACATCGCGTGAGTGCCCGAGTAGCCTGGAAAGACCTCCACCGTTCCCTTCGGACCCTCCGGAGACGTCATGGTCGGACTGCTTCGGGTGCGCGCCGCCGTCCTCGCCGTCTGCCTCTGTGCCGTGGCCCCGGGCCTGGCCGGCTGTGGCGAGGACGACGAGCCGGTACGCGTGGTGGCCCCCGCGGTGGCGGGCTCCGCCGAGGAGGCCGGCGGCATGGACGCGCTGGTCAGGGCGGCCCAGAAGGAAGGGACGCTCCACACGACGACGCTGCTGCGGCACTGGGCGAACTACGGCGCTCTGATGGACGGCTTCGAGAAGAAGTACGGGATCGAGATCGTCAACAGCAACCCGTTCGGGTCGAGCCAGGAGGAGATCGAGGACATCAAGCGGAGCCGCGGCAAGGCGAGCGCCCCGGACGTCCTCGACCTCGGCGACGCCTTCGCGCAGTCGGCCGCGAGGGAGGGCCTGCTGGCCCCCTACCGGGTCGCCCCGTGGGACAGCATCCCGGCGAACCAGAAGGACCCGGACGGAGCCTGGTTCAACAGCTACGGGGGCTACGTGTCCATCGGCTGCGACCGGAGCAGGGTGGCGGTGTGCCCCGCCTCCTTCGCCGACCTGCTCAAGCCGGAGTACCGGGGCATGGTCGCGCTGAACGGCAACCCGACGACGGCCGGCTCGGCCTTCGCCGGCGTCTACGCGGCGGCCCTGGCCAACGGCGGCTCGTTCGACGACATCCAACCGGGCATCGACTTCTTCGCGAAGCTCCGTGACGTCGGGAACTACAACCGCGGCAACCCCAACCCGGAGGCGATCGCCCGGGGGGAGACCCCGATCAGCATCGAGTGGGACTTCCTCAACCTGCGGCACGTCGACGAGCTGCGCGGCACCGACGTGCGGTGGAAGGTCTCCATCCCCTTCGACGGCAGCTTCTCGCAGTACTACGCCCAGGCGATCAACAAGCACGCCCCCCACCCCGCCGCGGCGCGGCTGTGGATGGAGTACCTGGCGAGCACCCAGGGCCAGAACCTGCGGCTGAGCGGTTACGCCCGTCCCGTGCTCATGGACGTCATGGCGAAGGACGGCACGCTCGACGAGGAGAAGGCGGCGCGGCTGCCGACGGTCGAAGGACCCCCTCCGGCCTTTCCCGGCGCCGCACAACTGGAGGAGGCGCTCCGGGTGGTGCGGAAGAACTGGTCCGAGGCCGTCGGCGAGTGACCGCAGGAAACGGAACCGGGGCCGCCGGGCAGGTCCGCGCACCCAGGCCTCCTCCCGGTGCGAGGACCGTCGCGGCAGCGGTTCTGCCGCTCGCCGCCTCCGCGCACGCCGCCGGCGGCAAGGAGGCGTCGCCCTCCGGCGCCGCGAACACCACGAAGCGCCGGTCGTGACACGTCTACTTGTTGACGGTGAAGCCTTGGTCGTTGCCGTACGTGACGCTGGCGTCCTGCCAGGCCTTGAGGCCGTCGGTGAGGGTGGTGGGGGAGACGTAGGCCTTGCCGACGGTGTCGTTGAAGAGGGAGTTGGCGTAGACCTGGAAGGGCAGGTAGGACCAGGCGGTGCTGACGTTGCGGGCGGATTCGGCGAAGATGCGGTTGGCCTGCTGGCCGCCGAAGTAGGGGAACTCGGTGTCGAGGAAGGCCTTGGATTCGAGGTCGG
>NZ_JBEZNU010000062.1:0-15182 GCF_040653375.1 Streptomyces sp. NPDC047974 | reverse complement strand
GCAGAGATCAGACATCTGCGCAGACAGCTGGAGGCAGGCAGTGACCAAAACGGATCAAGAGAAACGACCTGATCCACAACTATTGACTATTGCTCGCCATAAGCCTCAGCCCGGCGATCCCGAGACTCCCCACGGTGTGCCCCGTACTCCTCGAGCGCGAGGCACACTGCTGTGTCCGTCCCTAGGGCGTGGCGTTGATCGTGGTTGTGTCGGTGCAGGCGGGGTTCGGGTGCGGGGCGGCTTGTTGGGCGACTGCGGTGGTCCACCGCTCCACGGCAACCGTGGTGTCGGTGTCGACGCTGGTCACGAACCGGACCCAGCCGTCGCCGTAGTCCGTGTCGGGGACAGTCCCGACGACGTATTGGTGTCCGGCCTCGAGCGGCAGGTAGGCGGGCTTCGTCTTCGCGTACCCGCCGCCGGCCACCGGCAGAACGGACTGCCCGATCGTCAGCGTTTCGCCCGGCGTCCCCTTCAGCGTCTGGTCGTCATCCGCGGTTCCTCGGGAAGCCTGTGGACGAGACGGTACGGGTGCGGCGGTGGCGCCTGAACAGGCCGGGGGTCACCCGCCCAGGGCCCGGGGTGCGGATGCACCGGGGGCGCCAAGATGCGGTGCACATCCTGCGGCGTGCGCGGGCCGCCCCGCTGCGGCCCGGGCCATGAGCGAGCGACATGCGGCTACGGCGCCGGGGTGTAGTGCACGACGGTCGTCTCGCACGCTTCGGCGTACACCGTCAGCGCGTCGGCCTCGGCCTGGTCTGCGGCAAGACCCCAGCGGAGCTTCGTCGCCGTCCACTCGCCGATGTAGCGGCACTGGGCGTCGGGGTGGGGCGGCATCCAGGTCGCCGGGTCCTGGTCGGCCTTCTGGCGGTTGGTGCGGGCGGTGACGGCGACCAGGGAGGCGGCGGCGTCCTGGTCGTTCGCGTACGCCTCGCGGCGCTTGGCGTCCCAGGCGCTCGCGCCGGAGTCCCAGGCCTCGGCGAGCGGGACCATGTGGTCGATGTCGAGCTTCGTGGGGTCGTTGACCTCCTGGCCGTCGTAGTACGACACCCACAGCCCGCCGGACAGCTTGCAGCCGGCCGCCACGGCAGGCGATTCGACCGCCTCGGCCTGCAGGACCTCCGCGCGTGTGTTGCACCCGTCGGCCGGGTTGAGGCCGACGTTCCAGTGCTTGAACGCCTCCCGGGTGTAGCCCTCACGCGCCTCGTCGGTGATGGGGAGTTGGCCGACTGCGTCCGCCAGGGCGAGCACGGTCGCGGCCGGAGCGGCAGCCGCGGGCACGCCGGCCGCGGTGGCCTGCGAGGGAAGGGCGAGCGGGGCAAGGAGCAGGGCGAGGGTGGCGGAACGCGCCAGGTTCTTGATCACGGACGCTAGAGATAGCGGTTCCAGCAAGTCTGACGTGCACGAATCTGAAGGGGTGTCCTCCCTGTGGGGGACGAAGTTCACCGGGGAAACGGTCCTCCGGCCCCACAGACGGATCAGGTCGTTCACGGGACGAGGACCGGCTGATCAAGCTGTTCGGTGCGCCGAGCAGGCTGAGCCTGAACCTGTCAACTCGCATTCCAGGTAGTCGGGTTGGCGGGTTTCACTCGTTGGTGGCAAGAAGTCGCTCGGACATCGGAAGCCTCGATTGTGACGTCCGTCACTCCAGTGCACACGTGCTACGCCTTGAAGTCTCATTTTCGCAGGTCAGGGCAGGCGTGACCGTAAAATGATCACGGAAAGCGCCCGTCTCGTCGCAGGGTGTGAAATTGGTGGAAGCGCGCATGCGTGTTCGGCCGATTGGGCCGGTTGAGTGATCCATGGCGGCGCCGGGGAGCCGCCGGCCCTACCAGACCTCAACGAAGAGGATCCATGACCGACAACGTGCGTGAGGAGGACGGCCGCGTGCCTGTGGCCGAGGCCCCGCTCCCGTTTCCACTGGAGTACGAAGCCCACTACCTCACCAACCAGGAAGCCTTCCACGAGTACGCGCTGGGCATCCTGCTGGCCAACGAACGAGCCGAGAACGCCGTCCACAACGCCTACGTGGAGATCCGCGTCCGCTGGGACACCCTGCTCGGCGAGAACGACCTCCAGGCACAGACCTGGCTGATCCTGCGCCGTGCCATCCTCGACGAGCTGATGGGCGGCCTCCGCGAGGAACTCGCCGCGCGCGACAGCGGCATCGGCCTCTACCCGGCACTCGCCAAGCTCTCCCCCCGCCAGTTCGACGCCATCGTCCTGCGCTACATCGCCGGGTACGACACCAAGAAGACCGCCCTGTACATGGGCCTCACCCCTGGCACCGTCACCCACCACATCCGCAGGGCCCAAGAGCGCCTGGCCCCCATCCACCGCCGCGCCACGCGGCCGATCAAAAAGGAGGACACCCAGTGAGCAGCACCACCTGGGAGCAGCTCTTCGCCAACGCCGACAACGCCGTCCGCGAGCCCCGCCGCGCCTTCGACGTCGGCGCCGGACTTCGCCGCATCGCCCAGGCCACAAGCCACCTGCCGGCCCCCGACCCGCAGCCCGCGGGCGGGCACCCCAGCGCGCGCCGCAGGCTCGGCGTGATGGCGCGGGTTACGGTCACCCAGGCCGGAGCCGCCTCCCACATGGAGAAGCTGACCGCGCTCCTCGGCGACGACGACACCGTCGCGCAGTTCGACGGCTGGACCACCGGCGTCGACATCGAAGGCGTCCTCGTCTTCGCCTGCATGCTCTACCTTGCCCGTCACCCCGAGAGCGCCCGGTTCTGGTGGCGGTTCGCGGCCGGCGCAGGATCCAGTGCCGCGGCGTACTGCCTCTACCTCGACCACCTCGCCCTCGGCGACGACCGCGACGCCCAGTTCTGGAAGCGCCAGATCACCGCCCTGTTCCGCCCCAACCGCGGCCCTGCCGTCGACCCGCAGACGTTCCTGAAGGCCCTGGAGCACTTCACCGGCTACTCGGCCCGCCACGACACCAGCCGAGCCGTGCTCACCGGCGGCCTCGAGGCTGACGTCGACCGGCTGGCCGACCGGCACACCGATGACGGCGACGGCCTGGTCTGCCGACCCGACCACGCCCTGACCGACCGCATCCATGAACTCGCCGGCCGCCCCTGAAAACAGCGAGGCCCGGCACGGGGCCGATGGTTCCTAGGCCGCCCAGCCCCCGCCGGACCACACACCAGCACCCCGAAGAACGGAGTACCTGCCATGCACAGTAACCGCCACCCCCGCGCAGGGAACAGGGCCGCGCGCATGCGCTCCTGGATCAACCGCCGCCGCACCGCCGTGCTCTCCAGCGCCCTGCGCGGTGCCGCCTACGCCACCGGCGCCGGCATCGTCAGCCTCGGCTTCGTCCTGCTCCAGCAGCAGATCTGACCCTCCGGCATCCCCGGGCCGGACGTACAGCAAGGTCCCCGCACCCACCGGGTGCGGGGACCTTCGTATGTCCAGTAGGAGCTGGAGCGACCGTCTCCACAGGTCCGCGTCCCGGGTGAGGCTGCGGCTCCCGCCGGGCTGGTGAAGACCAGGGAGACCTCATTCACTCGTCCTCGAAGCGCACCTCGCCGCCGTCGGCCCAGCACACCAATACCCCGCCGCGCCCGACAACGACAACCCTTTCCCCTCAACCCCCTGTTTGAAGACGACGGCCACCGAGTGGCCCTCGCGAAGACGTATGAGGCTTCGCAGGGCACGTGGTGGCCTCGTCTGTGTGCCTGTTGGAGCGAGTTCTTGAGGCCGGTCGGATCAGGTGAGGTCGCGGAAGGGGGTCCAGCCTCCGAGTCCGACGACTGTTCCTGAGCCCAGGGCGTTGGGGTAGAAGTAGAGCTTTCCGTCGGCGCTGGTGGCCCACATGTCGGGGGTGCCGTCCTTGTTGGCGTCGGGTACTGCGGTGAGG
Source organism: Streptomyces sp. NPDC047974 (assembly GCF_040653375.1). Taxonomy (NCBI): domain Bacteria; kingdom Bacillati; phylum Actinomycetota; class Actinomycetes; order Kitasatosporales; family Streptomycetaceae; genus Streptomyces; species Streptomyces sp. NPDC047974. The sequence continues at coordinate 11,315 of NZ_JBEZNU010000062.1, read as the reverse complement.
AGGGGGCGGTTGGTGGCGGTCCAGGCGCTGCCGATGACGGTGTAGTGGTCGCCGGAGCCGAGGGTGGCGCCGTCCTTGCCGCCGGAGTAGAGGCGGAGTTCGCCGGTGGTGTTGTGGCGGGCGATCAGGTCGAGGTAGCCGTCCTTGTTGTGGTCGCCGGGGGCGGCGAGGGTGTAGGGGCCCCACCCGGAGGTGCCGATGAGCTTGGGCTGGCGGCTGCCGTCGAGGGAGTGGTCTGCCGAGCCGTAGTACAGCCACAGCAGGTTGCCCTGCTTGACCAGGAGATCGGGATGGGCAGGCACATCGAACGTGCCATCGGCATCGGTGTCGAGAGGTCCGTCGACGTCACCTACGGCGAGGATCTGGTCGGCGTTGGACCAGTGGTTGTTGGCGCTGTCGAAGACGAACAGAGTCTCCTTGTTGTACTGGCATGCCTTGGAGACGCCGTCGGCTGCCTCGTATTGCTTCGAGCACGCGTGCCCGAACCCGTTGTTGGGGTGGAGCGTGAGGCTCTTGCCGTCGGTGGCTCCGTTGAGGGCGATGAGGTCTTCGTACCCGTCCTGGGTCCAGTCGCCTCGGCGGGTGATGTCCGCGCCGCTGAAGTCCTGGTTCGACGCGACGACGGCGGGGGCCATGACGCCGGTGCCGTGACCGGCGTAGAACCACAGTTCCCCATCGCTGCGTACGCCGTAGAAGTCGGCGAGGCCGTCACCGTTGAGGTCGCCGGGTTTGTCGGGGATACCGGTGCCGTTGGCGTAGAACCAGTAGCGGGCGGTGAGGGAGAGGTTACCGCCGGCGTCCAAGGCGCGGACGGTGACGGCGTGCCTGCCCACGCTGGGCGGGGTGAGGCTGACGCCGCTGTACAAGCCGCCGCCAAGGGGAAGCGTGATCTTGCGGATGGTCGGGTCCCAGTCGGTCCAGTACTCGAAGGCCGAGACCACCTCCGTCATCGTGAAACGGAAGCTGCCTGTCGTGCGGGCCATGCCCGTCTGCTCCGGCCATCCGTCGGCGCCGTCGGGGAACTGGTCGGAGGTCACGCTGGGCGCGGAATCCGGCCCTTTGGCATCGAAGGAGAAGGAGCAGACGGTAGTCCAGGGGCCGGTGAGTTCTCCGTCCTCGGCGCGAACCTGCCAGGAGAAGGAGGTCGTATCGTCCGGTGACATACCAGCGGCGGCCTGCATTTTCTTCAGGTCGTCATTCGAGATTACTGTTCTGGCGCTCTTGCCGGAGGAGACTTCGACGGTCCTGACCGCTTCGATGGAGGAAGCGCCGTGGCCTGTGGGCCACAGGGAGAAGCGGGCCTTGACGATGCCGCCGTCAGGGTCCGACACGGTGGCCGCGAGTGTCACATCGACATTGCCGATCGTCGCATTCATGTACGGGCCGGCTATGCACTCGGGAGCGTTGGTGTCCGGGCTGGTCCAGATGTTCGACGGGAGCTTCGGGTACGTGTTGTAGGTGGTGGTCATCATGGCGGTGCCGGCGTCGAACTTCTTCCATGCGAACACGTCGGACTCGTTGGTCGCACGGAGTCCGATCGTGATGTTGTTCCACTTCTTCGTGACCGCTTCCTTGGCGGCGGAAGTGGTGTCGAAGGCGATGTTCGCGGCCGCGCATCCGGAGTATCCGTGTGACTCGTTGGCGGAGTCGAGCTTCCGGGCCCACATGGTGCTGTTGTCGGTGTTGTTCCAGGTGGTCGACGAGGAGATCGCGCCGGTGAGCCACAGTTCCACGCCGCGGTTCTCGCAGGACCAGGACCAGACGTTCTTGATCCGGAATGTGGAGCCCTTGATGTACTTGTTGGTGTTCCACAGGTTGTTGGAGTCCATGCGGAAGAACGAGCGTCCGAGCCCGTTGGTGTAGTTCTCGTAGCCGACGCGCGCGAGGTTGGTTCCGACGCTGCCGTCCTCGTTGTGCCAGCCGGCTCCGTTGTAGTACGCCGTGTTCGGGGTGCGCTTGTAGGCGAGGGCCCATGCCTCGCGTACCCCGGGGGCGGAGAACGTCGGGTCGATGAACACCGGGTAGGTGGTGTCCTGATCGGCAAGGAGCTGCTGGTTCGGCTGCAGGGTCAGGGCGTCGTCGGTGACCGTGAGATCGATCTGGGCTTCCTTCGCGCCGTATCCGGGCTCGAAGGGGTCGCTGGGCGGTACTGAGGTGTCGCCGGCGAGCGTGCGGGCTTGGCTGGCGGCCGTCGAGCTGTCCCACATGCGGGGGGTGGGGGCCGTGAAGACCTCCTGGCCGGCCGGATTCACCGCGGTCAGGTTGCCGTCGGTGTCGGCAGCGACGTCCAGGCCGTTCGTGACCATGGCCATGCGGATGGTCTTGAGTGCCGGGTTCGCAGCCGCCTCAGGCGTCTTGACGACAAGGAGCTGGCCGAAGCCTTTGTTGCCGGCCCGCAGCTGCAGATCCACATCGGGCAGTACTTCGCGGTATGTCGCGGTGTCACCGACGGTCTCGGGGGCCGGCAGTGGCGTGGGCCAGTTGAGCGCGATGCTGCGGCCGTCCTGCTCGATGGTCACCGCCGGTCCCGAGCCGCCACCTGAGAAGGACACTCCGGTCGTAGTCGCGCCGGGGGCTAGCCGGCCATCCGGTCCAGGGCTCAGGTTCGTGTCGATCGGGACGAGCTTGTGGTCCTTTCTCGTCCACCGGGGCAGTACGTACTGCTCCTGGGTGAACGTGCCTGACGGGTCGGCAAAGACCTGGGACGTTTCGGTGCGCAGGGCCAGGACCTCGACGCGTTCGCCCGTCTCCCTGGCCTGCCGGCCTGCCTCCTCCTCGGGCTGCTGCGGGGGCGGGGCCGACTGGGTCAGGACCGCCTCCTCGGCTGTCAGGGCTGCCGCTCCCTGGGGGGCGAGCAATGCGCCGAGCAGAGCGGCGGTGGTAGCGGTCACGACGACGGCGGTGTTCGCCGGTCTCGTTCTGGTCTTCCGATCCCTCATGAATCTCCCTCCCCGGATCAGTCGCTTCGAACACTAGGTCGCCATCGCGAGCGGGCGGGGGTTCCTTCGGCATGGTTTCAGGGGTTGGCGTGAAAGGGCCTGGCGGGAGTGGACAGGGAGGGCGGTTGGCGAACCTATGCCCGGGATTGGTGATGCCGACCTGATGGATTGAGGACCTCTTTCTCCTCATTCGGGCAAATGCCGACGAGCCGAGCACTAGGTTCCGTAAATTGCTGATCTTTTCTGACGCACACACGCTCAGGGGTGGGAGATAACGATCATGAATGGATTAGGGAAACGCAGAGCGCGGACAGGGAGGGGCCGTCTGGGGGCGGTCTCAGTGCTCACAGCGGGATTCCTGGCCGCCGGGCTGCTCGGAGGGCCGGTTGCGGCAGCCGCCGTGGCATGGCAGCCCGGGGCGCCGGAGAAGACCGATCCGATACAGGTCGAGCCGGTGAAGGCGCCGAGAAGGGCCGCGCAGAGCAAAGGGGAGACGTCCGACACCAGGTGGCAGGCACCCAGTGTGACCTGGCCAGCCGCGGCTTCAGCCGAGCAGGGACTCGGCCGGGCCTCGGCGCTGCTGTCGTCCACGAACAAGGACGCACGGATCTCACCGCTGGCCGACGAGAGCGTCTCAGGTGTCCGGGTCTGGAAGCAGAACGCCAAGAGCGGTGAGAAGACGCGCGTCCGGGTCCTCGGCCGTGACACGGCGAAGCGACTCGGGGTCGAGGGCGTCGCGCTCTCTGTCGAACCCCTTCAGAAGGCCACCGGCACAGTCCAGGTCGAGCTGGACTACGACGCCTTCCGCCACGCCTACGGCGGAGACTGGGCCTCGCGCCTGCGGCTCCGCGCCCTGCCTGCCTGCGCGCTGACCACTCCCGGGGTCAAGGGTTGTGCCAGGGAGACGGAGCTCCCGACGGCGAATGACACCGAGTCCGGCAAGCTGAGTGCGCCCGTCGCCCTGTCCGCCGTGGCGGGGGAGGCCACGGTGGTCGTCGCCACCGCCGCCGCGGCCGGTGCGTCCGGCGACTTCCGTGCGACGTCGCTCTCCCCGTCCGGGTCCTGGTCGGCCGGCGGCTCCGGTGGAGGGTTCAGCTGGAGCTACGACGTCACCGCTCCTGACGTACCCGGTGACGTCAGCCCGAAGCTGTCGATCGGCTACAGCTCGCTGGCCGTCGACGGCCGGACCGCCGCGACCAACAACCAGCCCGGCGGGATCGGCGACGGCTGGTCGATGGAGCCGGGCTACATCGAGCGCCAGTACATCTCCTGCATGGACGACAAGACCGGCAGCAACAACACCACCGCCAAGGTCGGTGACCTGTGCTGGAAGAAGGACAATGCGGTCCTCAACCTCAACGGCCGTACGAACCAGCTGATCCGGGACACCGCCTCGGGCGACTGGCACCTGGAAGCCGACGACGGCACGACCATCGAGAAGGCGACCGACGCCGGCGCCGACAACTTCGGCGACAACAACGGTGACAACAACGGCGAGTACTGGAAGGTGACGACGCCAGACGGCACCCGGTACTACTTCGGTGCCAACCGGCTCGACGGCTGGGACTCGGACAAGGACGAGACCCGGTCCACCTGGACGGTCCCCGTCTTCGGCAACCACTCCGGCGAGCCCTGCTACAACGCGTCCTTCAAGGACGCCTGGTGCCAGCAGGCATGGCGCTGGAACCTCGACTACGTCGTCGACCGGCACGGCAACGCCATGACGTACTACTGGGGCGAGGAAGGCAACTACTACGGCCTCAACGTCAACCCCAGCACCGGCGCGTCCACCGCGACCCCGTACGACCGCAGCGGCTACCTCAAGCGCATCGAGTACGGCCTGCGCGACACCGCCCTCTACGGCCAGTCCACCGCCAGGGTCGTCTTCTACTACTCCCAGCGGTGCGTCACCGACTGTGGCACCTTCGACGCGGCCCACGCGAAGAACTGGCCCGACGTGCCCTTCGACCGGCACTGCGCTGGAACAGACTGCAAGGACCGCTACTCGCCGTCCTTCTGGACCCGCTACAGGCTCGCCACCATCGCCACCCAGGTCTGGTCCACCAGCGCCTGGAAGCCGGTCGACACCTGGGCCCTGGACGCCAACTTCCCCAACCCCGGCGACGGCGGCACCCCGCTCTGGCTCAGGTCGATCACCCGCACCGGGCACACCGGCACCGGTGACGTCAAGCTCCCCATCGTCACCTTCATGGGCACTGCTCTGCCGAACCGCGTCGAAGGCGCCACCACGGGAGGCGAACCGGACCCGGTCCCTGGTCTGCGCCGCTACCGGGTCACGGCTGTCAACACCGAATCCGGCGGCACCATTGGTGTCGGCTACACGCCCGAGAACTGCTCCGCCACCAGCCTCCCCTCGCCTGACGCTTCGAACACTCGACGCTGCTACCCGGTCAAGTGGTCTCCGCCTGACGCGCCGTCCGACAACTACGAGCCGTACCTCGACTGGTTCCACGCCTACGCGGTCAACCTGATCGTCGAAACCGACAACACCGCCGGCGGGGTCCCCAAGCGGACCGAGTACACCTACCCCGAGGGCATGGCGTGGGCCAAGGCCCCGGACGACGAGTTCACCAACGCCAAACACCTCACTTACAGCGACCGTAAGGGCTACGGCCTGGTCCAGGTCCGCTCCGGCACCTCCCCGGCCCCGCGCACCCTCAAGGAATACCGGTACTTCCGTGGTATCCCTGGTGCCGCAGTGAAGGACAGCGAGGGACTCGCGGTCACCGACCACGCGGCGTTCACGGGCATGATCCGCGACGAAGCCACGTACAACGGTGACGGCGGCCGCCTGGAGACGAACACCAGCTACACCCCGTGGGTGTCGACCGCAAAGGCGACCGAGACCCGCGCCGAAGGACTCCCCGCCCGCCACGCCTACATCACGGGTGGCGCGAAGGAGAAGCAGCGTACGGCCGTCGGCCAGAGCTGGCGCACCACCGAGACCCACCGCACGTACGACTCGAACGGCGACCTGCTGACCGAATCCCGGCTCGGCGACACCGCCAAGTCCGGCGACGAGGAATGCACCACGACCACCTACGCGCCCGGCACCCTGCTCGGGCTGCCCACGCAGGTCCAGACCGTGGCCAGGCCGTGCGGCGCGCCCACGACCCTGCCGGCCGACCTGATCTCCACGGAACGCCGCTACTACGACGGCGCCACCTCCCTGACCACCGCGCCGGTGAAGGGGAACGTCACCCGCCTCGACGAGCAGGACGCCGCAGGCACCGGCATCATCACCACGGCCAAGCACACCTACGACCAGTACGGCCGTGAGCTGACCGAGGCCGATGCGCTCGGGAACACCACCACGACCGCGTACACGCCGGCCACGGGCATCCCCACCTCCATGAAGGTGACCAACGCACTCGGGCACGCCACCACCACGACCTACGATCTGCTGCGCGGGGTCGCCACCGCGGTGGTGGACGCCAACGGCAAGCGCACGGACGCGGTCCATGACGGCCTCGGCCGCGTCATCCAGGTGTGGCAGCCCGGCTGGCCCAAGGCCGACCACACCACCCAGCCCTCCGTCCAGTACGAGTACAAGATCTCGCGGACCGAGCCCAACGCGGTCACCTCCAAGACCCTCAAGCAGAATGGTGAGTACCGGGTCACTCATGCCCTGTACGACGGGCTGCTCCGTGAACGCCAGACCCAGACCCCTGCGGTCGCCACGCAGCACACGATCCTGACGGAGACCGTCTACGACACCCGTGGCTGGGTCGCCAAGAGCTTCGCCCCCTACTACGGCGACGTCGCCCCGTCGACGACCCTGTACACGGCGAAGCAGGAGAACGCCGTCGACAACGTCACCGAGAACACCTACGACGGCCTCGGCCGCGTCACCGACGCCGTCTCGCTCTTCCGCGGCACCGAGAAGTGGCGGACCAAGACCGTCTACGGAGGCGACCGCGTCACCGTCACCCCGCCCCAGGGCGGCACCGTCACCACGAAGGTGACCGACGCCAGGGGACGCGCGACCCAGCTCATCCAGTACGCCGGCGCCGGGCAGACCCAGCCGCAGACCACGACCTACACGTACGGGAAGTACGGAGAGCCGGACTCGGTCACCGACCCGGCCGGCAACACCTGGTCGTACACGTACGACAGCCGTGGCCAGAAGACCCAGGTGGCCGACCCCGACAAGGGCCTCAGCGTCCTCACCTACGACGCACTGGGCCAGGTCGTCACTGCCAAGGACGCCCGCAACACCACGCTGACCACCAGCTACGACAAGCTCGGCCGCAAGACCGAGGTCAAGAACGGCACCACGACGCTCGCCACGTGGACGTACGACACCCTCGCCAAGGGCCAGCTCACCAGCAGCAGCCGATACGTCGACGGGGCCGAGTACAAGGAGCAGATAGGCGGCCTGAACGACCGGTACCAGCCGACGTCGAGCAGCCTGACTGTCCCCGCCGCCGCGGGCGGCCTTGCCGGCACCTACACGTGGAGCTACGGCTACCACGACCAGACCGGCGCCCTGTTTTGGACGCTCAACCCCGCGATCGGCGACATTCCGTCCGAGCGTGTCACCACCAACTACAACAGCGACGACCAGCCCTACCGCACCACCCGCGAAGGCGTCATCCTCGTCGCCAACGTCCAGTACGACCACTACGGCCGCCCCGTCGGCACCGAGTTCGGGCACGAGCTCGACAAGAAGGTCTGGCGGACCCAGGCGTACGACGATCACACCGGCCGCCTGATCGAGCGGACCACGGACCGGTTCCTCGCCCCCCAGCGGGTCGACCACTCCCTGTACACCTACGACCCGGCGGGCAACGTCACCAGCCGGACCAGCACCACCGGCCAGGACGCCACCGCGTCCACCGACCGTCAGTGCTTCACCAATGACCAGTTCGGCCGCCTCACCCAGGCGTGGACGGGCAAGACCGACTGCACCACCGCGCCGAGCACCACGAGCGTCGGCGGCCCGGACGCGTACTGGCTGACGTACGGCTACGACAAGCTGGGCAACCGCACCGAGCAGCAGGACAAGCTCACCGGCGCCACCACCGCGTACACGCCCGGCGGGTCCGCCCGACCGCACGCGGTGGAGCAGGCCACCGTCACCGGTGGTGCCGACAACGGCCGCGTCAGCACCTTCCAGTACGACGCGACCGGCAACACCACCAACCGCACGATCGGCACCAAGACACAGAACCTCACCTGGGACGCCGAGGGTCACCTTGCCACCCTCACCGAGGCCGGCAAGACCACCAGCTACGTCTACGACGCCGACGGCACCCGCCTCCTCACCAGGAACGGCGACGGCACCCAGGTACTGACCCTGCCCAACGGCGATGAGCTGAAGCTGGCGGCCAACGGCACCACGAAGAACGCCACCCGCTACTACACCCACGCCGGCGAGACCATCGCGGTCCGCACCGGCACGACCATCTCCTACCTGGTCGGCGACCACCAGGGCACGGCCCTGACCGCCATCAACACCGCCACCCTCGCCGTGACCCATCGCAAACAGCTCCCCTTCGGCGAACTGCGCACAACCCAGTCACCGGCCTTCGCCACCCGCGGCTTCGTCGGCGGCACCAACGACCCCACGACCCTGACCCACCTCGGCGCCCGCGAATATGATCCGGCCATGGGCCGCTTCCTCTCGGTCGACCCGGTCATCGACTTCAACGACCCGGCCCAGATGAACGCCTACTCCTACGGCCACAACAACCCGCTCACCAAAGCCGACCCCACAGGCCTCAAGCCCGACGGGCCGGTCGGCGGCAACGGCGTCAGCGACTACTTCTACGCGCAAGACCGAGGCATGACCACCGGCTACTACACGCAGAAGAACGGCCAGTACGTTTGGAACCAGAAACCCCGGACAGACCCCGAATCTCAACGCAAGTACAGGCAATACCGCGCCGACCCCGCAAACTACAAGGTGTTCCACTACAACGCCAAGAAGAACGCCCAGGCAAAGAAGGACGCCGACGACCGGAAGGCAAAGAGGGAGGCACAAGCAGCTGCGGAGCAGCGCAAGAAGGAGAACGGGATCTTCGATAACATTATGGAAGGAAACTGGGGGGCAGCCTGGGACCAATCGAAATCTGGACTGCATGACACCTTCGGCACCTGGGATGGCTGGAAGAATAGAGTCTTGCCAGCCGTTGGTTTCGGGGCATGTGTGGTCGTTTCAGCCGGAATGTGCACCGTTGCAGGTGTGGCAGTGGTGGGGACGACTTTCATCGGCGACGGCGTGACAACGGGTAGTTGGCAGTGGGCCACAGCAGGCAAGAGCCTGGGGTGGACGTTGGCTGGCGGCGCTGTAGCAAGGGGGATTGCAGGAAGTTGGCGAACTTCGGCAGTCGTTACTCGCACTCGGGTCAAGACCGTGTATCAAGCAGAGAACGTCACCATCTACGGGTACCGGAAGACGGTTGAGTTGGGCGCCACATCTGCGAACATGGGCCTCAACGCAGGGCTCTCCATGTCGTTCTGTGGCGTAGGGTCGGCCAGCCTAGGGTACGCACCAGTCGCCTCGGTCTGCTGAAGGAAAGCCTTACCCTGCATGTGGTGTCATTAGTCAGATCCAGAAGACAGCGAGGCAAGTTACAGTGAACTTGATTGTGCTGAGGCGGAGTTCCTGGGTAATTATCTCTTGGATAGTCATCTTGGGACTGGGAATCGGCATGCTCGCGGCGGTCTACAAGGTTAGCTCGATGAATGGTTTCCGAGTGGGCTGGCAAGGGATACCGATTTACTTGGCGCTCTCTGGAATCGCTGGAAGGATCGCGAGTTGCAAGGTAATTCTGAGCGATGACACTCTCACGGTGGTAAATCCACTGCGGACCCATCACGTGCCCAAAGCCGCGATCCGAGAAGTATCGGTTGGCGATGAAGGAACGCTCGAGATTCACATCAACACAGACCGGCCTATCGCGTCGTTTGCGTTCGGAGGATCTCTCGTCGATCGGTTTAAAGGTTCGAGCGATAAGGCGCAGCGAAATATCCACGCCTGGCTCCTCTCCGATCGTATGACGAGCACTGCCCCAACAACGGCAGGTCCAAAGATCCACTGGACTCGATGCCCGAGTGCTGATGCGTGTCTGGTTCTGTGCCTCGTCCTGTCGGTGGTGGGGGCCATCTGGGTGTCCTTTACTTCCGGATGATGTTGTTGGCTTCCACAGCGTTTCGATTGGGCCGTCGGCTTACACTTGGCTCCTTTGCCCTCAGGGAGCCGACGGCCCGATCACTTCGACGATGAGGCGGACGTTCCGTCAGGCCTTGGATGCAGAAGCCTGGTCAGGCGGGCAGGTCTCGGAGACGTCGCCGTTCGAGATTTGCTCGAGGCGCCGGACCAGCAACTTGGCGGGTATGAGCACGGCGACGCCGACCGTCGTGGCAGTGAGCTCTTTCCAAGCTGGCGGTGATGACCGCGAGTTGGACGGGCCTGCGCAACGACGAAGGTCCTGGTAGACGGGTTCTCGACCAAGATCACCCGTGTCTGCCAGGAGCTTCGTGTGCTTGTCTACCCGTCGGCGATTGATCTGTCCAGCCGCACCTTGCGGTTCCTGACCGGACGGCTGGAGGCCAGGCGGCGGGAGATCGGGACGCGTTGGCGACGCCTTCCCGCCTCGCGACAGGCCCTGCTCGCCCTGGCCCACCTGCGATGCGGTGACACCTACGCCCAGCTGGCCGCCGGGTTCGATGTCGGGATCGCGACCGTCTACCGCTACATACGTGAAGTCGTCGAGGCCCTGGCCGGCCTTGCCCCGTGCCTGGCCGAGGCGATGCGGATGATCCGGGAGAAGGCGTTTGTTATCCTCGACGGCACCCTGCTGCCGATCGACCGCATAGCCGCCGACACCCCCTACTACTCCGGGAAGCACAAGCGCCACGGCATGAACGTGCAGGTCCTCACCGATCCGTTCGGACGGCTGCTCTGGGTCTCGCCGGCTCTGCCCGGCTCGACTCACGACCTGACCGCCGCGCGGCAGCACGGGATCATCGAAGCCCTCACCGAAGCAGGACTCAAGTCCTGGGCCGACAAGGCGTACCAAGGCGCCGGCAACCCCGTCCGCGTACCGTTTCGGGGCCGGCGCCTCACGCGGTGGAAGCGCCGCCACAACACCACCCACGCCAAGATCCGCTGCCTTGGCGAGCAGGCCATGGCCACCCTGAAGAGCTGGCGTCTCCTGCGAAAGCTCCGCTGCAGCACCAACCGAATCACCGACGTGGTGAAGGCCGTCCTCGTCCTTCACCACGCGTCAGCGTGAGGTTGGAAAAGGCTCAGTAAGGATCTTCAGCGTCGTCTCTCGAGGGTGAGGACGGCTTTGGTGATTGACGTGAGTCGGTTGGGGCTGACCCGTGCTTTGCGGAAGATCCGCC
>NZ_JBEZNU010000061.1:3168-16278 GCF_040653375.1 Streptomyces sp. NPDC047974 | reverse complement strand
GGTGTAACCAATCGTTGACCGGCCCTGCCGGACGACGAGTCGGATCCGCTGACCACCCGAACTCACCAGCCCACGGCTCAGCCAGCACCTCGGCGTCCGTCCCCACCGACCAGCCCGACAACCCCTCCCCCCTGCCGCGTCGCGGGACACGACCAGCCGCGACCACTCCACCCCGCGCCAGCCCGCCACCTCCACGAATACCGCCCCATGAGTCGCTTGTAGCAGCAGATGGCTGCGGCGAGGCCGAGAAAGGCCAGGTAGTTGCGGGGATAGCGTTCGTAGCGGTGGTGTGTCTTGACCTGAGACCGGCTCGATAGGGTCAGGAACACAGCCGACGGAAGAGGATCGTTCGATGGCGACGTACGACCAGCTGACCGAGTGGGCCGGTCTGGGGCATGTCACGCGAGCCGGACGGGACGTTGTGGCCGACTGGCAGATCCCGGGCTTCATGAAGGCACAGCTCGTCGAGGTGGGCGTCCCGGTAGCTCCGCGCCTCATCGAACGAGTCGTGATACAGAGCGAGGCTGATCCGGTCCTGCTCACGTCCCGGGGCCCGCTCTACCGTCTCACCGAGCAGGCGGACCCCGATGATGAGGCCGAGCAGTCATCGTTCGGCGTCGAGCCGGAGACCGGAACGGTCTACTTCGTCATGCCGGATGGGGAGGCGTGGTTCGCCAACTCGGGTGTCGGCGTGTGGCTCGACGTCCTTCACCACTACGGCAGCTGCGTCACCGCCTCTGAGCTTCTCAGCGAGCCGGACGACCCCGAGGAGTACCTCTCTGAAGAGGAGGAAGAGCGGGCTTTCGCCGAGCTGAACCGGCTGGCCGAGGAGCTGAAGGAGATCGACCCGGCGGCCTGCAACGGCTACGAGGGGCTTCTCTGGCCAGGGCTCCTGGACCGCTGGCTCTACTGAGCTCGGCCGGCAGATCCAGGGCCCGCAGGTCTGGACCCGTGCGGGAGGTCAGGCCGCCCACGACTGAGATGATCTTCATGTGAGGGCTGTGATCACGGCGTCGGAGCCGTCATGGATAGCGCCGTACTCCGGGCTCACTCCGAAGCAGTTCGGCAAACTGATCACCGTGCTGCGGCGCGGAGGCTTGCCTGTGGTTTGCAGGGGCCGTCCGTGGAGTCTTCGACTGGAAGACCGGGCGTTGCTTGTTGCCGCGTACTGGCGGACGAACGGGCCTTGACCCGGAATCCTGGACACGGGTTATGCGGCTGGTGTCAGCGTAGTTGATGTTGTTCTGGACGCAGTCTCGTAGGCGATCGGGCTGCGGTGTCTGAGTCGGGAGTGACGGCGTCGGGTGTTGTAGCGGTGCAGCCAGCGGAACGCGTCGAGGCGGGCCTCGCGCTCGCTGGACCAGCCTTTCCGGCCCTGGAGCGTCTCCCGTTTGAAGGTCGCGTTGAACGACTCGGCGAGTGCGTTGTCCGCGCTGGAGCCGATCGCGCTCATGGACTGGCGGCCGTCGGCCCTGCGGCAGGCCTCGGCGAACGCCCGGCTGGTGTACTGGGCGCCGTGATCAGTGTGCATGACCGCCCCGGCGAGGCTGCCGCGACACCGCTCCGCGTCGGCCAGGGCGTCGACGACGAGATCAGTTCGCAGATGATCCGCGACCGCCCAGCCGGCCAGGCGACGCGAGGCGAGGTCGATCACGGTGGCCAGATAGAGGAACTTCCCGCCGTCCAGCGGGAGATAGGTGATGTCGCCGACATACTTCGTGTTCACGTCGGTCGCGGTGAAGTCGCGGCCGATCAGGTCCGGGGCCTTCGCCGCGGCCGGGTCCGGGACCGTGGTGCGGTGCCTGCGACGCAGTCGCACTCCTGCCAGACCGATGCTCCGCATCACTCGCGCGATCCGTTTGTGGTTGACGCGCCAGCCGTCCTCGCGGAGCTCGGCGGTGATCCCGGGGACGCCGTAAGTGCCGTCCGATTCGAAGTGCACCACCCGTATCCGGGCGGCGAGCCAGGCGTCGGCCGCCTGGCTCGCAGCTCGGTCTGCGGCCGTCCGGCACCAGTAATAGAAGCTGGAGCGGGCGATGCCGAGGATGCTGCACAGCCGCTTCACGCCGTGGCGGCGCTGATGGTCGGCGACGAACTGGAAGCGGTTCACCAGCGCGTCTCCCCGGCGAAATACTTCGCCGCCTTCCGCAGGATCTCGCGTTCCTCCTCCAGCTCGCGGACCTTCCTGCGCAGAGCGGCGTTCTCCGCCTCCAACGGCGTGGGCGGCTCGGCCGGCGCCTCCGCCCGGCGGCCCCGAGGCCGACTCGCGCCGGCCGCCCGGACCCAGTTCCGCAGCGTCTCCGGGTTGACCCCCAGATCCGCGGCGACCGACCGGATCGTCGCGCCCGGCGGCGACTCGTACAACGCGACCGCGTCCGCCTTGAACTCCGGCGGATAGCGCTTCATGACCACAAGATGTCCGTTCTCAGATCCTCAAGATCCACGTCTCAAGTGTCCAAGATCTGGGGTCAAGGCCCCACCGGCGCCGAGCGGGCCGAGCTGTACGCGGGACGCGTCCCCGCCCGGCTCCAGCCGAAGGACGAGACCAAGTGCCCCGCCACCGCCAGAGAGGGGCTCGTGTCAGCTCCAGGAGGTAACGTTCACGGCCCCCGGGAGGAGACTCCCAGAGCGACAGTAGAGGAGAATCCCATGACGGTCTGGCTCATCTCCGCCGGAGGAAGCGGCGACCCCTATCTCCCCGCGTTCCGCGAGCACAAGGCGGCCGTGTTCAGTTACAAGGAGGGCGGCGACATATCCAGCCTCAAGACTCAGGAGGAGATCGCCGCCCGCTTCGCCGGCAAGCCGTACCTCGACCAGGTCGGCAAGGTCATCAAAACGCGCAGCGCCGACAAGTACGCGCGCGAGCTGATCAAGATCCGCAGCGGGGTGGAGAGGGGCGACTACCTGTACACCCCCCTCAAGGGTGGCCGAGAGTTTCTCATCGGCCGCGTCAAGAAGAACCCCTACGAGTACCGCCCCGAGAACGACATCGACCACCGCCACATCCTGCGCACCAAGTGGGCCACTCCGGTGCTCGCCGCAGAGCTCGGAGAAGAACTCGTGCCGCACCTGGGCACGCACCGGCACACCATCCGCACTCCCAAGGAGCAGCAGGCGCTGACCGCCTTCGCCGACCGGCTCTTCGCCTGATCCACAAGATCCGCTGAGCCTCAGCGCAGCCCCCGCCCCGGAGCGATCCGGACCAGCAGGGGCTTCTTTCGTGGGGTTCACGTCACGACTCACGTGCCCACCCGTACACCTCCTCCGCCAGACGGCACAGCCTGTCGTTGAGCTCCCGCAGTTGCGCGCGCCCCACCTGCTCGACCTTCGGCCGGCGACCACGAAACGAGACCGCTATCGCGGGCAGCCCTTCGCCGAGAAAGAGGGCGCTGAGGCCGTGCACGTACAGGTTGCGCTGATCAGACGCCGCCTTGCACTCATCGAGGATCTCCTTGAGGCTGGCGATCCGTTCCGGCTGTCACCCCGGGCCTTCGCCGCCGCGCGGAGATCCCTCCGGTTCACCGACGCGTTGTTCCCCAGGTGCGGGCTTCCCACTCCTCGTCACCACGGACGTGGGCCAGCATGGTCCCGATCGCGTACCCCAGCGCCACCGCGGAGACGATCATTCGCCCCGTGAGCATGTACAGCGCGCCGGTCTCACTCCGAGTCATCCGGCGAGGGTACGGACGCGCCCTCGAGGGCCATGCTCGTACACGCATCTCTCCGAGCCGGTGAAATCTTCGTCGCTTCCGGGGTTGATCAAGACCCCGGCCGGGAGGTTCCACCAGAGTCTTACCGTGCAGTAGTGACATGGTTTGCCACCCGCCTAAGCTGTGCGCGCTCATCCCCGTTCTCCAGGAGTTCTACGCGTGTCCACGCCCCCACAGCAGTCTGGCTTCGGCCACCCCCAGCAGTCCCCGCAGTGGGGCCCTCCTCCGCCGCAGAAGCAGCGCAACGGCTGGAAAATCGCCACGTTCATCCTCGGCGGCCTGTTCTTCGTCTCCTGCACCGCCAACGTCGTCAACTCCTCCGACGGCGACGAGAGCGCCGACGCCAAGCCGAAGGCCACCCAGTCCGCCGAGGCCAAGGCCGCCGTCCCGACGAGCGCGCCGGCCGCGAAGCCGAAGGTCGCCGAAAAGCCGAAGCCTGAGGTCACCGAGGAGCTGCCGGTCACCATCACCGCGGCCAAGGCCCCCTTCAAGAAGACGATCTTCCACGACAGCGGCGACTACACGTCGCTCAAGGTCACCGTCACCAACAACACCGACGAGAAGATCTCCGTCAACCCGCTGTACTTCGAGGTCAAGGACGCCGGCGGCGTGAAGTACACCACCGAGGTCTTCGGCGGCGAGACCGACCTGCGCGCCGTCGACCTGTTCAAGGGCGAGAAGGCCAGCGGCACCATCACCGTCAAGGGCAAGGTCGACGCGGTGAAGGTGTACTACCGCAAGGACGGCTTCGGCACCTCCTACAGCGCCCCCGTGAAGTAGAGGCCCTGGCGGCCACGGTGACCATGCCTTCCGACTGAGAGTCCTTCAACGTGCCCCAGAACAAAGACAGCGACACTTGTCTTGGCTGCGGCTGTCTCGCAATCCTCGTCCTGCTGCGCCTGGCTGGCCTCGGGTCCTGCGTCAACCATGGTGACGCAGAGAGTCCCGACGCCAACCCCGCGGGCGCGGGGAGCAGAGGCAGATGTGACGGCACGAAAGCCGTGGAACGGGTCCATCCCCGCGGACGCGGGGAGCAGCTGCGGCGCCGGAACCTGGATGCTCCGCGCGGCGGTCCATCCCCGCGGGCGCGGGGAGCACGAGCGCCTCGGCGAGGACGCCGACGAATTCAAGGGTCCATCCCCGCGCGAGCAGGGAGCAGGTGGTTCCGGCGTGGATGAGCAGCTCAGTGCCGGGGCCATCCCCGCAGACGCAGGAACAGGTTATCGCGCCGGCGCGGTCCTCCGTAACGATGGGACCATCCCCGCAGGCACGGGGAACAGCGTGGCGCCGTCGCATGGCGTTCCGCCTACTGGGGACCATCCCCGCGCGGGCGGGGAGCAGTGCGGGTCGGCGCTGGCGCGCCAGTAGCTCGCGGGTCCATCCCCGCGCGCACGGGGAGCAGGCCTTGTCCCACCACATCGGGGCGGTCCACTGAGCCTCCGCCAACTTGAAGTCGCAGGTCAAAGGGCTGGTGTGACCGGCTCTCGGGGTGCTCGTGCTGGTCGTGGGCGGCTGTCTGCGGAGTAGATCGTTTGTCAGCGGTTGACTTCGAGGTTCGTCAGAACGAGCAGGGCGCGCACGAGGCGGGTCGCTTGGGCGGGGTCGGTGCGGAGCTTGGTGAGGATCCGCCAGTTCTTAAGGTGGGCGAAGCCGTGCTCGACCGGTGCGCGTCCGATGGCGAGGACGCGGTTGGCGGTCTTCTCGCCGGGGGTGAGCTTGTGAGTGCGGCTGGCGTGGAAGCCGGTGACGATCACGGGGTCGAGTACGTCGTTGTCCAGGCCGCGGAAGCCGAGGTCCGCCAGGGCCCCGAGGCCAGCGGCGCGCAGATGGGCCAGGATGTGGTCGTGGCGGGCGGCGGTGTTGTCGTGGGTGCGGCCGGGCCGGGCGGCGGATATCCAGATCAGGCGGCCCTTCTCGTCGGTCAGGGCGAGGAAGTGCAGGCCATGGCTGCGGTGCTTGCCGGAGTAGTTGCGCCGGTCGGCCTTCCCGGTGCGGCGCTGGGTGTGGATGAGGGTGCCGTCGATCAGGACCACCTCCCCGCCCTGCCGGGCGACCTTCTTCAGGGCGCGGTCCAGGCATGGGGCCTGCGCGGCGAGCAGGGCGATCAGCTCGTCGCGCCAGCGGCGGACGGTGGACTCGGACACGTCGTTGCCGCCGGCCATGTCGGCCAGGCGCTGGTCGTGGCGCAGCACGGCCAGGACGATCACCGCAATTCGTCCGGGCGGCAAGATCCGCCATCGGGACCGGATCACTTTCAGGTGACGCCGCAGCAGATCAGCCAGGTGGTTGACGGTGCGCGTGGACAACGGCAGACGGCACCGGTAGACAAGCGGGCAGGTGTCCTCGGTGCGCTCTTTGGTATTCGTCACACAATTCCAACGGCCCCCGGGGGCACTCTGGTTACGCCTGCGCTGGTCCACTCCGAGCAGTGGCTTTCCTGATCACAGTCGGGTGGTGAACCGGCCGTCGGGCAACTTGCGGAGCCAGCCGCGATCGACGAGTCTGATCAGCTTGCTGCGTAGCGGTTCCAGCTTGGCCTTCACCCTGATGTCCACCCCCACCGCCTCACCGACCTCGCGGGCCATGACCGGTCCGGCGGCCTGCCGCACCGCGGCGAGGATGCGCTGATAGTCCCACGGCAGCGAGTCCTCCTCCACGCCCGATTCACGGTGCGGAATCAGCATCACCGCCCGGCCGCCCACCTGCCCGGGCACCGGACCGGCGGAGGCGCGTTCCTCGGCGAGCTGCCCGGTCATCCGTTCAAGGACGCGCTCGGCGACTGCGAGTTCGTCCCGCTCGGCTCGCACTTCCGCCAGCTGTTTGGCCAGCTGCTCTTCGAGTTCGTCCAGTTCCGCGCGCCGCGCGGTGATCCGTTCCAGCAGTTCGGGATCCAGCATGCACCGGATCGCAGAGGGGCACCCGACCCCAGCAGGTAGGAATCGGTTGTCCGGGGAGTGCCGGGTGGCTGGATCAGCGGGACGGGAGCGAAGCCAGAGAGCGGTCCCACTCGTCAGCCGCGTGCAGCAACGCTGCGGCGTCCGAGCTGACCTCCACGACGTACTGGTAGATGTCAGCCCCGTCATCGCCCTGTTGCCACGGAGGTGCCGCCTCCAGAGACAGATGAACGCGGATCACCGCGGTCCCGCTCTCGATTCGATGGGCGAGGCTGAATGCCACGACCGGCTCGATGAACCACGTGTCCGGCGACAGCTCGCCTTCGGCATCAGGTTCGGTGACGTCCACCGTCCCTGCGGCCACCGCGCGCAGCCACGCGGACACCTGGCGGGCCTCATCGGTGAGCAGACATGGATCGGCGAAGGACCACTTTCCCTCAGGAGTCGCCATCGTGCCCTCAATGACCAGCCAGTTGTCGTCGTACGAGTCGCCCCGAACGGTGGCGAACTGATAGCGCACTGGGCGGAGGTCGACACTGCTGGAGAGATCTTTCAGGAGCACTGGGCCAGGATGTCATGCGCTGGCCAGCGGCGGACTGCGCCCCCAGCCCAGGTGCACGGGCCAGAGCGCCGCCCCTGACTCCGTTTCGGAGACAATCCCGACCTCTGTCAGACGATCTTCTCGAGGGGCTCCTGCCCACGACCAGCATGAGCACTCTGAGGACCGACCACACCAGACCCTTGACCTGCGAATTCAGGTTGGCGGCAGCTCAAGGAACACCGTAGATCCGGTATCAGATCATCTCGCTGGGAGCCTGCTCGGAAAGCGCCAGCGGCTCGGCGGCGGGTGGATGGCTGAGGGCTGATCGGCTGTGCCGAAAACGAGCCTCGGGCTGGAAGATCGCGGCGCTAAAGTGCCCGCACCCCCGGCGGCCGGCCGGGAGCCACACCGGCACCCCACCAAGAGGTCCTCCATGAACGCACTGCGCGACGCGGAACTCACGTCCAACCAGGCATTCCTGCTCCACGGCATCGGATACGAGTGGCAAGAGAACGGTTCATGGCCCGTATGGGGACACGTTGAGGACATCCTCGACACCAACCGCAAGCTCGATGCGGAAGAGATCCTTCGCTCCCTCCCCCGCATCGGCGCCGACACCGTCTACGCCGCCGGATACGGCTTCACCACACAAGTGCCCCCGCACCCCCTAAACCGCAACGACATCGTCAAGCTCACCCTCGCCACCTGCTACGCCTTCAGGGCATGGCGCGACTGGGCAGGCAAGCCCTTCATCCGCACCCTGAAGCACATGGTCGAGCTCTGGGACAACAAGGTCTCCACCCCCCAGGAGGCCGGAACCGCCCACCTCCGCTCCAAAGGCCTCGCCCACCAGATCAAGGCCACCCAGAAATTCGTCACCGCCTTCCCCGACCTCATCCGGCACGAACCCACGCTCCACCTCGGCACCGGCTTCACTGCCCCCGACGGACTCTGGCAATACGAGATCACTCGCACCATCCGCCCCTACCGCGACGTCGAGACCATCGAGGACTACCTCGACACCACCTGCAACCTCGTCCAAGCCACCGCCGCCAAGTACGCCAGCGACACCGGACGCACCGGAAGCCTTCTCGTCCCGACCTCCGACAGCCGATTCGGCGCCTTCGACGAAACGGGCCTCTGGGACCCCACCATCGTCCCGCCAACCGCCTCACCCGCCGACACCCGCCCGCCCTACCTCGACGCCGAAACCCTCGCCGACCTCGAAGACGCCGCCCACAACACCCAGTGGAAGATCGGCAAGTTCCTGGCCCTGTGCCACGAACTCAACAGCAACCACGCCGCCCAAAACCCCTACGCCTGCGTCGCCCTCGTCCGCGCCATCACCGACCACATCCCGCCCATCTTCGGCCACAAAGACTTCGCCCAGGTCGCCGCCAACCACTCCTTCTCGATGCAGCGCACCGACAAGGCACACGCCAAGTACCTCGCCGACTTCAAGGACATCGCCCACGACGCGCTGCACCGCCCCATCGGCCCCAGCGTGCACATCCACACCATGGACGACGTCCCCGCCCCCACCCGCCTTCGAGCCGTCCTCCGCGAACTCGTCACCCTCATGCGCAAGACCCCCACCACCACATGAATCCGCCGCTTCGAGCGACTCTGCCCACGCCATGAGCCGCAGGGGAAAGCGAGCGGCCCCGCGCCGTGCGAAGTACGCGGGACCGCTCGAAGGTGCGCTCATCGGGGGCGCCCGGCCAACGTAACCGCCCGCGCCCGTAACGGCCTGCCGAAGACCTCGGCCCGGGGGCCCGCCCGTCCCGTGATCGCGTTGTCGGTTCCTCGTGCCAGGATCCGGAGAACGCACGGGCTCAGGGAGCACAGCATGGACATCAAGAAAGCCGGTCCTTTCGGCGACGGCACGACTGCGGACGCGGGCGACGCGGCCGCGAGGGCCTGGACCGCAGCGTCCCGGACCCCGCCCGCCCCCGGGACCTATGTCGAGGGGCCACCGCTGTCCGTCGAGTGGGTCGACCACGTCGACACGGACCCTGTGCGCGCGCTGGAGATGCTGGTCCTGGGCTGGTACCCGGCCGAGAACGCGCCGCCGGACCCCGACGCCCCCACAGACGACATCCTCGCTCTTCTGCCGAAGGCGCTCGCCGCGTTCCACCGCCTGGCCCGCGTGCGCCCCGCCCTGTACCGCTTCTGCCACCCGATGCTCCTGCACCCCCGGCACGTCACAAGGCGGGACGGCGGCCGGCTGGTCTTCGCGGTGGAGAACCAAGGGGGCGCGGACTGGACCATCCCCTGGCCGCCCCACGGCGGCCCGGAGGATGCGGACCCCCCGGTCTGGCTCACCGAGGACCCCTACGATGATGACGACCCGGAGACGATCCTCGAAGCGGAACCCCTCAGCCGCTTCCTTCTCCAGTTCACCCTCGACCGGGCGTCCGGCATCGCACCCTTCAACGCCTGGACCTACGTCATGCCCACCGAACGCCTCGAACCGCTGTGGAGCTCCCTGCGCCCGGTCCCCCTCAGCCCCTACATGCCCGCCTACGGAGGCCACCTGTTCTACGCGGCCCCTGGCCTGCTGGCGAGCATCAGCGCCGACGAGAACGAGGCCGTCGCCGCGTTCGGAGCACGCCACCGCGAGACCCTCACTCCGCTGAAGGCCTACGACTTTCCCTGGAGCCGCTTCGACGTATAGGGGGCTGAGGAACGTCCATGTCAGATCGTGCGCTAAGCCGGCGTCGGCCCTGGTGAGCTGCTGGCGGGGTGTCGGTGGCGGGAGGGTCCCACACCCGTCATGGTGCGCCACGCCGCGCCCGCAGGGGCCGGCGTCACCCGCACGGGTGCGGCACCCCTCGCCGCCGACCGCGAAGGCTCAATGTCGGCCCACTGCGCGAAACTTCGGCGATGAGCATATGGAATGAACATATCGCACCGAGGGTCCCGATGGTCTTGTCGATCGTCCTCGTCCTCGCGCTACTGGTCGTGCTGGAGATGGCGAAGCCGTACCTGCGGGCGTGGGTGCTCGACCCGTGCCGGGCCACGGTCAGGCGGTGGGGCGACTCGATCGCGGACAGGATCACGGAGCCCATGGCGCGGCTGTTGCCGCTCGTCGTCGACGACCTGCCGATCGGGCGGAATCTCGCCGCGCGCTGTGTCGAGCGGTGGGCGCGCACTTTCCCGGTGGCGGGATCGTTTCAGATCGCGGTGCTGCTCGGCCTTGCCGGGGTGATGTGGAACGGGGTGGCGATCCGGGCGGCAAAGTCGTTCGCCGGCGCTGTGGTCGACTTCGCGCAATGGCTCTGGCAGGGGGTCGCGCAGATGCCCGACACGGTCGCGAGGGTGCAGGAACACCCCTGGGAGGGGGTCGGACTCCTACGCGTGCCGCTCGCCATTTTCTTCGTGTGGCTCGCGCTCGGGGTCGTCCGTCAGGCTGTGGTGGCGTTCGTCGGATGGAACCCGCTCGGGGAGCGGCAGGAGCAGCGGCGGGCGCGGGCCGGCGAGGGTGTGCGGTACGGGGCGGTCGTGATGCTGATGCTGTGCGCAACGCACTGTGCCCGGACCTTTCAGGAGCACCAGGAGAGGACTGCCGAGGGGCGGGATCTCATCGGTTTTCCCCGGGTGTCTGTCCGTCGGGTCGAGGGGGTCATCCGTAGCGCGTGGCTCACGGCCCGGGAGAGCGGCACGCGTCCGCGACGGCATCAGCGGCGAGAGCTCAGGAGGCACGCGGGGCGAGTGGTCGCCGTGCTGCGGGCAGCCGAGGCCCGGCAGGACCGGGACGCCCCCGAGGCCCTGCGGGCCATGGCGACCATGCTCGTCAAGATCGCCGAACGGTACGCCGAGGGGCGGGTCGGCGAGTTGCTGACGGAGGAGGAGCTCGCTGGGGTCGAACCGGTCGCCGACCGGTCGTGGCTGCACCTGGTCGGCTCCGGGGTGACGGTCGTCGGGGTGCTGTTCCTCGTGTCGTGGGCCGGGGTGCCCGACCTCGTCGGCGGCCCCGTGCTTGCCCTAGTCGTCACTGTCGTTGTAACGCTGGTCTACCGGGGCCGCATCCCGGGCCCGGCCGACTTGATCGACATTATGCGCGGGGCCGACCGGCGGTAGTCCCGTCAGCCGCTCATCAGGGCCGGGGCCGACTTAGCGCCCGATCTGACGTGAATGTTCCTCAGCCCCGAAGTGACCTGAGGCGTGCTGCCGGTACCAGCCCTGCAGCACACCTCATCGGGGTCACGGTGCTCCGCGAGCTGGTGGTGCCGAAGGGTGGCGGCTTCGGCTGGAGTTACAACGGCGGCGGCACCAGCGCGGCCGCCGCGGCGATCCTCGCCGACGCCCTCGAACTGGGCGACCCGGAGAAGGCCGGCATCGGCTATGCCTCCTTCTCCGAGGACCCGGTGCTCGCGGACCTGCGAGAGGACTTCTGTGACGACGTCCTCTCGCAGTTCGACCGGTGGCGCCTGCGGCGAGGAGCGGTCCTGCGCTGGGCGCGGGCCTGGTACCTCCAGCGCGGCATCGGCGAACTTCCTGCGGCCCTGCGCGAGATCCCGCCGCTCCAGAGCCTGAGCTGACCGTGGGCTCGCCGGCGGGGACCGCCGTGCGATCCCCTTTCACTACCGCTCGACGCCGTACCGGCGCAGTCGGGCCTGAAGGCCTTCTTAGACCGTGTCCTACCTGTCAGCAGCGCGGGCACCCGTCGAACGAAGCGTTGCGCGACTCAAGTCCTGGCGCATCTTCCGCAAAGCCCGCTGCAGCCCCAACAGCATGACGGCCATCGCCGCCGCCGTCCTCACTCTGGAGCGTCAACGCTGAAAATCCTCAGTCTTTCGCCACGGGTTGTGAATGAACGTCAGAATCTAAGAATATTTGGGAAATAGTGGGGAGTCGTCGCCGTATCGCCGTGATATCACCGGTGACCCGCAAGGTGCAATGCATGCTTCGCGAGCGTATCGTGAAGTTGACGTGGTCCCTCTCTGGAGGTGGATCCATGAGCGTCAAGCGTTTCGAAACCGTGGACTTCTATGGCAAAGTCCACACGGCCGCATTCGACTAACCGATAGGCTTTCTTGCAACCGGGCGGCACATCGAGCGGGTTGCCGTCGATGACGATATGGTCGTTATCGGCGGCGGTGGATACACTCGCATTACTGCTCCTGGATTTCCTCATTCGAGCGCGTTCCTTACCGCTTCCTTTCCTGATGAGACCCGTTCTGCGTGGGTCGTATCGACGACGGATCACAATGTATCGTACGCCCATAGCCTGTGGGCTCGCGCAATTGGTTTGAAGATTGACGGAATCAGCCGGCAGAAGCTCCTGAGTCAGTACCTCAAGTTTGTCAAGGTGACCAGCCCCGAGGAGCAGCATCCAGAGGCCACCGCGCTCACACGGAAGGTCCTGGCAGCCTCGTCACTGGATCCTTTCCGGAATTCCCCAATTCGTGGACGTCTCGCGCGAAGGACCACGTGGCATTCTCGCCCGCCACTGTCGACTCCTATGCGATAGGGATTCATGCGCACCTGCCAGTGCAAGCGGAGCCTGACGCAAGTAGCAATAGTCGCGCCTGGGTTAGGTGCGCATCGAACGTCGCAGGGCCGGCTCAGCATTGCTCCATTGATGTACCCCTGGAACGAAGCGTAGCCATTACCGGAGTCGGTGCCAATGTTCGTTGCAACCCTCACGGCTCCCTACTCACCACGCTGTTTCCACAAGGGCAGGCGCTGGCGCCGGATTTTGACCCTGTCGTGCCCGTGCCCTCAGAATTCACCTCAGTGGCTGCGGATTGCACAGACCATCAGATCGCGTCTCCTGCCGTTCTCAGAGCGTGGGTTATCGGATTGGGGCTTCATGCAATCTATTGAGGGTTGTCCCGCAAATGATCCTTAGACGGTGTCTCACGTGGCGGTCTTGCCCGCTGCGGGACCACGAGCACTCAGGAGGACCGCCTGTCAGGCTGGCCAGCAGAGGTGGCCGTCCACGATGGCCGGGAGAGAT
>NZ_JBEZNU010000061.1:0-3070 GCF_040653375.1 Streptomyces sp. NPDC047974 | reverse complement strand
CGTGGCGGTCTTGCCCGCTGCGGGACCACGAGCACTCAGGAGGACCGCCTGTCAGGCTGGCCAGCAGAGGTGGCCGTCCACGATGGCCGGGAGAGATGTGGGCATCTCGTCGGTGACCCAGGCGAACTCCAGTGCTGCGAGCGTGGCTCCCCGGTCCGTCCAGACGAGGATCTCGCCGACATAGGCGCCGGACGGGCCATGGACGTGCGCGTCTACGGGCACGAGTGTTTTGGGCAGTGCTGCGTGCTCGCAAGGCTCCCGGACCTGTAGGTCGACGCTCACGGAGTCGGGCCCCCAAACGGCGACCACCTCGGTGCGATCCAGCTGACTCCGCAGTTGCGACGCGCCAACAAACTCCGCCGACAGGATGTGTTCAAGCACTGCGCGCTCATCGGCATTCAGCGGGCGCGGGTCGATGGAAAGTGGAGCCATGCGCACATTCTGAGGTGCGGGGTCAATCAGCCCAACGCCTGCACCGACCGTCGCCGGAGCCGCCGGCAGCGGCATCATGATCGTTCATGGATGGGGATCTGTCGCAGCGACTTGTACCGGATGATCTATGGGCTTTGGTCGAGCCGGTACTGCCGTCCTTCCGCTCGCGCCCGCAGGGCGGTGGCACCGCGCCGATCGACCAACGTGCCGTCTTCACGGCCGTCATGTACGTGCTGACCAGCGGGTGCGCATGGCGATTTCTGCCACCGACCTTCGGAGTATCGCCGGCGACGGCCCACCGGAGGTTCTCCGTCTGGACCGCATCCGGAGTGTGGCGTCGGCTGCACCGGACTGTTCTGGACGAGATCGGAGCACGTGGCGGACTCGACTGGAGCTCTGTGATCGTCGATGCCGCCTCGGTGCGCGCGAAAAGGGGGGTCAGCTGACGGGGCCGAATCCGGTCGACCGAGGCAAAGCGGGTAGCAAACTGCACGTTCTGACCGACGCGCAGGGACTGCCCGTGGTCGTCGGGGTGTCCGCCGCGAACGTCAATGACGTCCAAGCGCTTCGCCCGCTCATCCTCGGGATCCCGGCCGTCCGTTCACGCCGCGGCCCCCGTCGGCGAAACCCCAACAAGGTCCGGGCCGACAAGGCGTACCACTCGGCCGGCAACCTGGCGTGGCTGCGCGAACGCCACATCACTCCACGGATCGCCCGGCCGGGCGTGGAGTCCTCCGAACGCCTCGGAAGGCACCGGTGGAAGATCGAGAGGTCGATCTCCTGGCTCTTCGGATACCGGCGGCTGACCGTCCGCTATGAACGCAAGGGCAGTCACTTCCTCGCCTTCCTCGGGCTTGCCGCAGTCATGACCTGCTACAAGAAGCTCGCCAAGATCGCCACGTGAGACAAGGTCTAAGGTCGAGTACTTCACCAAGGGCCCTGACCCCATTCCGGTCAAGAAGGAAGGAAAGCCCTTCACTGGATATGCGATGGGGAGTAACCCGAACTACAACCCCCGGGTGAGCCTGGGTGTCGATCGTGGCCCTCTCGCCACGTGGCAGAAGGTGGTTCTCGGGGTCTTCGTCGCAGCCGCAGTAGCCGTAGCAGTCGCTCCGGTCGCAGCCGTTGCTGGACCGTCATGTTTGGCGGCCTGGGTTGTATGTGCCGAAGCAGCCGCCGACGTCGCCTCAGGACCTGCCGCCGGCAGTGTAACGACGGGCGTAGCGGTGACCTTGGCAGCCGGGAAGAGAACCGGCCAGACAATTTTTACAACAGATACCATGGGGGAATATGCGAAGAATGCTCTCCCTAAGGAGGGCTACCACGACGTGGCCGTACACGGAAATCCGCACGCATTTGCTGACACCATCGACGGTCAGACCTACAGTCATCGTTTTCTTGCGGCAAGAATTCGAAACGACCCAAGCTATAAGGGGGGCCCAATCAGGCTAATTTCCTGCGATACAGGTTGCGATGGAGCCACCGCCGCTCAGTACCTCGCAAATTCTCTTGGAGTGCCGGTTGTCGCACCCAGCGCAACAGTATGGATACGTCCAAATGGGGTTCTGAGGGTCAGTGCTGAAGTCACTTGGCCCACGGGGGAGTGGAGAATGTTCCGACCCGGAGGAAATGTAAACGACCAGTAAGCCCACCGCTTGATGGCCGCGAGCCTTCGGTACGCGACTATCAAGCCTTCGTGGTATATTGCACACATGGCAAAATCACCCCAATTCGTGGGAAATTTTCGCGAACTTCCCCACGGGAACCCCGCCGGTCCTAGCCTGAAAGAGTCTATAAATAGAGGACAAAAGGGGTGCGTAGCTGGTCTGGTGAAATACCTCACCGGAGGGGCGGTGTTGGCAATGAGCGGGCGGGCTGCACATGACGTTCTGGATCCAAAAAACAAAGTAATCGGTGAACTCTCTCTCCGTACGGACGGAGAGTGGCTCTGGTACTCAGACCTCTGGTATTTCGTAGAGAATTACAACATTGAAATCGATCCCGAATTCACGAAGAGGGCGGAGGCGAGAGGATGGAATTGCCCTCACATCTCAGTTGTCGACCTGGAAGCCGTCGGAGATATCGTCTTCGGTGAAGGGGAATAATTCCGTTTCCTGTCTGGCGGCGAGGGTGGCGAGTTGGATTGCAGGGTAACTTGACAGAGCTGCTTCCTGGTCAGGGTCGCCCGGTCTGTCTGAATGGGCGCCGATCCCGCGTCTGTGACGACTCGGCCAAGGAATTCAGTCCAGTGGACCTCTTTCATCCTGTGCCGGAAGGGTGAAATGGCCTGGTTGGCTGGGGTGTGACAGGGCAGGGACCCTGGTCGTTTGCGTGGCGATCTCACTCTCATCGCGCCGACGGCCGGGGGCCCTGTCGGTTCCGCATCCTTCCATGCTCAACGTCCCGAATGGGATCGTCACGCATGCGGCCTGACTGCTGTATGGGAACTACCAAGCCTCAACATCAGTTGGCGCAAGCTTGGCTGCTCACGGCAGGCGTTTCTCCCCCTTAGAGCTCGTAAGACGATCATGTTTGGGTCTTCTTAAGGATCTTCAGCGTCGTCTCTCGAGGGTGAGGACGGCTTTGGTGATTGACGTGAGTCGGTTGGGGCTGACCCGTGCTTTGCGGAAGATCCGCC